>DATAIH010000115.1:0-25439 GCA_036262755.1 Candidatus Acidiferrum sp. | reverse complement strand
GTTCACGGCGGACCTCAACAGACGCGATTGTGCGGCGGCTCGTTGGCAACAAGCACGCGCTCGATATTGCGCCAAGCGGAGCGAAAAAGGAATGCGCTGGCCTGACGCGTGACGCCGGCGATGTGGGGCGTGAACAGGACGCGGCGTGCCGCATCGCCTGTGAGGGCGAGTAGCGGATTAGAATCAGCGGGCGGCTCGCTGGAATACACATCGACGGCGGCGCCGCCGAGATGCCCCGAGTTGAGGGCTGCGGCGAGAGCGGCTTCATCGACGATGCCACCGCGGGAGGCCTGGATGAGAATGGCGCCGCGCTTCATCAGTCGAAGTTCGCGCACGCCAATGAGACCCTGGGTGGAAGGAAGCAGCGGAACGTGCAGGGTGACGACGTCAACCGCTTTCAGAAGCTCATCGAGCGAGACGGATTCCGCGTTGAAGGCCGCGGCAGCATGCATGTCGCGTGGAGCAGGATCGAAGTAAAGAATATTGCAGCCATGCTGGTGAAAAGCCTCCGCAACCGCGATGCCGACGACGCCGAAGCCTACGATTCCGGCGCGGAGACCGTGCAATCCGGAGAGCTGGTCGAAGAGGATGCGTGAGCGGAACTCGTGGTACCTTCCGGCGCGGACTTCTGCGTCGGCCCATGCGAAACGTCGCAAAAGAACAGAAGCCGCAGTAACGACATATTCGGCGACAGCTTGGTTGCTGCCGCCCGGAACATTAGCCACGGCGATGCCGAGTTGCTGCAGCAGCGGCAGGTCCAAGCGATCGAGGCCGGCGCCTGTGACTTGCACGAATTTGACCGATGCGTTCGGAAACAGCGCGGCCGCGAGTTTCGGCCCGACCGCAGGAATGACCAAGGCGCGGGCTTGTCGCATCAGTGACGGAACGTCGGGGTCCTCGGGAGCGCGATAGGCGACTTTGAGCGCGGGAGGCGGCGAGGCACCGGCGCGCAGAAAATCCGCTTCGGGGCGCAAGCAGAGCACGTCGAGGGTCATGGTTTGCGGGAAGCAAGGGAAGAAACGCCGGGTTCCCGAGTGCCCTTGCTGATGTCCGCCACGGGAAAGAAACAAAGGAGCAAGAGCGGCTCGGTGCCGGTGTTACGCGTCACATGCTTTTCGCCCGCAGGCATCAAGAGCGTATCGCCGGGCTTCAGCGGAAATTCACCGCTATCGGCGTAGGTCGTGCCGGTGCCTGACAACACGTAAATGCATTCTTCGAAATCGTTATGCTGGTGTGGGCCGCGAGGAGTTTCGTCAGGCCGAGAAACGGGAATCTCGGCGAGCCGCAACGTGACAGTGCGCGAGCCCCTTTCGCCCGAAACGATTTCCAGCGCCTTGCGGCCGGGAAGACCGAGTTGCTTGGCTTCGGATTGCGTAAACACGCGGGCCATCAGCGTGCCTTGCCGAACGTCTTGATTTCCGCGATGCCGCCCCGGAGCTTGTCGAGCTGTTCAAGAATCTCCGCGGACTTTCTAGCGATGGAGTCCGCAACCGTGTTGAGCATGCGTTGCGCTTTTTCGACAGTAGCGAATTGCGGGCTGCCGTACCACCCCGTGGGAGCGATCGAGCGCACATCGGTTAAGACCGGTTGATATGCGCGCGTGCGGCGCAGGGCATCCATTTTCCGGCCGTGTACGTGATCGGAAGAGCGATCAATACGATCAATGTGGACGAGCTCGGGACGATAAGCAAGCACCGCGAGCGTTTCGATCTCGCCGCCGTGGGTGAGACCGTTGCACTCTTCGCCAAACAGTTCTTCCGCGACAAAGCAGGCCTGCACGGTAAGCACGGTCATGCCGTGTTCGCGATGCAACGTTTCGGCAGCAACGCCGAGCGGCGGTATGTTCAGCTCGTGCCAATTTAGAATGAGGAGATCTTTTGCGCCGTGTTGCGCCGCGGACGCACAAGTTTCGATGACTACGCGCATGTAGGTCTCCGGGCTAAGTGTAAGCGTGCCCTCGAACGGCATGTGCAAAGGCGTAACGCCGAGCGGGCCGCCGGGCAGAACCAATCCGTCCATGCGCTCGGCCACCGCGTGAGCGATGACGTTGGCGGCAAAAATATCCGTGCCGGCCGGCAGATGCGGGCCGTGCTGTTCGACGCTGCCTTGGGGAAGAATAACGAGCGGGTGCCTTTTCAATTGCGCGGCGATTTCCGGTTGGGTCAAGTCCATGAAATAGCGGCTAGGCAACATCGTGAATCCTCTCGGCGACACGCTCTTGCGCCTCTTTCAGGACCTCGGCGATGCGCGTGGCCCGGCCGTGGTTCTCGATGGAGCGAAGCGCCGCATACACGATGGCAACGGCAAAATTGCCATTGTCCGCGCTGAGCTCACTGGACTTTCCGGTTCGACAACTTTCCGCAAACCTTTCGAGCTCCTCGCAAAACATGTCGCTTTCTGGAACTTTTAGTTCTTCACGTTTGGCGAAGCCGTCCTTGCCGCGCTGAATATACAGCGTGGATTTCTTGTGAAGCTGATCGGGCGTGTCCCAGGTCTCGAAATCGATTTCGTAGTGCATCAAACCTTCGGAGCCGAACACGCGAACGGCGAAGACACCGGGCGAGGTCCAGGAGGAGCCCACGTAACCCACTTTGCCATCGGCAAACTTCAGGAGTGTCATGGACTGATCGTCCACTTCGGCGCCCACGGGAGAAAGCTTCGAGGCCATCGAACTGGCTTCGACGATTTCGCCGCCGAGATAGTGCAGCACGTCGAACTGATGAATCGCGAGCTGCGAAAGCGGCCCGCCCGGAGCGCGATGTTTGTACCAGCGCCAGGTATCGGGAGTCAGCTCGAGCGCGCGCTCGTTCGAGAAATTGGCTTCGAGGAAGGCGACGCGGCCAAGTTCGCCGCGGTCGATCGCTTCGCGAATTTTCCGGATGCCGCCCATGAGTCGCGCGCTGTGGCCCACGGTGACGGTGATCCCGTATTTTTTCTCCAATCCGGCAATTTCCAATCCTTCTTCGAGAGTGCTGGCGATGGGCTTTTCCGTGTAGACGTGCTTGCGGGCTTTCGCGACTTCTGCGGCAACCGGCAAGTGCTGCTCGTTGGGAACGGTGAGGATCGCGCCTTCGATCTCACGATTCGAAAGCATGGCCTCGAGGTCGGGAACCGTCGAGACGCCGGTGTCCTGCTCGAAGGCCGTGCGTTTTTCCTCCGAACGGCTGAAGGCCGCCACGACTTTGATCTTTTCCGACTTCCTGGCCGCGCGCGTCAAAACCTTGGCCCAGCGGCCGAGGCCTATGATGCCGACTTTCACAGGGCTCGCAGTCATTTCCGTTCCATTTGCTCCCGTCGGTTCATTCTACTCAATCCTGGTATTGAAACTGAAAAGCATCTGCCAGTGCCCGTCGCGCTTCACCCACATGCGCGTATTGAAATACGACTTGGCGTGGGGGCGCTGCTCGCGGGCCAGCATCATCACCGTCTCACCAAAATCGAGCATCCGCGCGCTCGTCAACTCAGGCGGCCGAGCGGGCGCGCCCGCGAGTTTTAGCTTTTTGATCTGCGCGAGGCGATCCGATTTCGTGTACGGGCGGTCGTGGTGCGTGTCCGTGGCGGTAAATTCATCGGCGATCAAGGAAGCGTAAGCATCCGCGTCGTTATTGGCCATGGCGCGCATCACGGCTTGCCACGAGGCGATGGCTTCTTTCTCCGACTGCGTTTCCGGCACGAAAGGAATGGATTGGCAGGGATTCTCGCAGCCGTCTGCGGCCGCTCGCGCCGAGTTCGGCGACTCTGACTCTTCCACTTGCCGGACTTCCTGGTAAAGCAAGATGCGCCAGCCTGATTCGCGGTGAACCCAAATGCGCAGAACATGAAGGCGGTCGCGGCTTGCACGAAACACGGCCACGTTGTCATAGCTGCGAAGTTGCGGCTCCACATTTGCATTTGCAACTTTAGGCAAGCTTTCAAGGACTTGCCCGCGCGCTAACGATTGGCCATTCGCATCGATCCAGGTGAATTCGGGATCGAGAAGCTCGTTCAAGGCCGACTTGTCGGCACCGGCAAACGCTTGGATGAGAGCATGGTCCGCTGCAGTAGCGGCCAGGCCGTCACCGCCCTGGCCGAGCGCTAACGAGACACACGGCATTAACCAAAAAACGACGGCGAGTGTGCCTGCGATGCAGCTCACAGAAGACTGCTTCATGTTCTTTTGCCTATCGGCTTCGGACGGATCGAAGGAGCCAAATGCTTTACGACGTCTTTTCCGATGCGGTCTGAATCGTCGTCTGGAAGCTGATGGACATGATCCATTTTCCATTGCGTTTGATCCACAGGCGGCTGACATGGACGGGTTTCCCGGCGTACGGCTGGTGCAGGCAGGTCATGATCACGGAGTCGCCGAAATCAAACATTTCAGCGGAAACAAGCGGCGAGGGTGCGCTGCCGCGGCCGCTTTGCTTCTGCGAATTCAACGTGGCGATGCGATCGGATTTGGTGAGCGGATGGTCGTTAGCGGAACTCAGCATGGCGAACTCGTCCGCAATGTGCGGAGCCCAGGCGGCCGCGTCATGGTTGGTGACTCCCGTCTCCAATGCCTGCCAGGAAGCGATGATGGCTTGCTCGGCTTCGTTTTTTGGCTTGTAAGGTATCGTTTTGCAGGGGTTCTCGCAGTCGGTCACGCCGGAGCTGTGCGCGCTTCCTTCCTGACGGCCGAGGGCGACTTCGTGGTAGACGAGCAGCCGCCAGGCGGAACCGCGCTTGACCCAAAGACGAAGAACGTGGATTTTGTCGCGATCGGCCATGATGGCTTCCACTTGGGTGCGCGTTTGGCGCTCCTGATGCGCACTAGCTTCGTCGCCGAGCGCCGGTGTGGGAAGCGCAGCGAGAATTTCTTCTCGAGAGAAGGTCTTGCCTTCGGCATCGGTCCAGGTGAAATCCGTGTCAAGGAGCTTCGCGACGGCGGCGCTATCGCCCTTCGCGGCAGCTTGAACAAATTCGTGGTCGGCCTTGAGAACATTAGGCTCCTCGGCCGACGCAGCTCCGTACCTACCCAACACGGCGAGCAGGACGCACAGAATGCCCATGCCTCGTGCGGTGAGCACACTTGTAATGGAGCGTCCCATGATTCGGGGTCCTCCCTGGACTGTCTCTCTCATTCCCACGCGAAAAACGGCTTCGACGCTTTCCCGTGTTCTTGTTTTAGGCAGTAGAAGCCTCTAAAAGATGAATTTCAAGCCCAACTGGATCGCGCGGTTGCTGCCGGAGCCTAACACTGGGTTGAAAGCCGCCTCGTCGGGTGTTGCACAGCCGCAGCCGAACGTACCCACAACGGAGGGGTCGGCAAATGCCGCTTGCCCATAACCACTAGTGGCGCCGTTGGGATTGGCGAAATTCGGGTGATTGAAAATGTTGAACGTTTCCAGACGGCCCTGCAATTTCAATCTTTCGCCGAGCTTGAAACTCTTGCTGACCGAGAGATCGACGTTATGAAATCCCGTGTCGCGGAGGACGTTGCGGCCCATGGTGCCGAAGGCACCGAGAGCATTGGGCAGCATGAACGACTTGCCATTCTTACTAACGTAGCAGCCGCCTGTGCCACCAGCGATTGCCGTGGTGAGCGAAGCGTTCATGGCACTGCCGGCTGGTGCATGCGCCAAGCATGCGGTCCAATCGGCCGCCGTTTGCTGGTCCGACAGGTTGACGGTATTCCCGGAGGGGTATGTGACGTAAGAGCAGCCGCCGGACGCACCGTTCACACAAAGAACTAGAGAGTCCTGTCCCCCGGCCTTGAAGTCAGCTGGATTGCCGAAAAGATCCCAACGGTCCGCGAGTTCATTCGTCCCACTGAAATTATTCGTCTGGTCGTTGATATTCCATGGCTGTCCGCTCTGCATGGTGATGATGGTGTTGACTTGCCAACCTTCCAGGAGTTGGCTCCTGGTTTTCTTTTCCGGAAGCGTGTAGGTAATGGAAAACGTAAAGCGATGGCGAAGGTCTTCGTCACTGCTGCCGCGATCTAGATACGGCCGCGTGCTGTCCATGGGCAGAAACGCCACCCAGTTGGAAGACAAGTCATCCAGAGCATGAGAATAGGTGTAGCCAAGCACAAAATCGAGGCCGTGATAATTGCGAGCCGTCAGCGTGTTTTGCAATCCGTGGTACGTAGAGCCGTAAATGTTTGAGAGGTAATTGATGAGATTGAGATAGGGGTATTGAGCTGCAAAAGGCTGCACTCCATTTGCTCCGGGAGTCGGAGGAGCTTGATTGAGGTCCACGACTCCAGGAAGCTTCACTCCGTGATTGCCTACATAAGTGGATTCGAGGGAGATCTTGCTCGAGAAGGCATGCTGAATGCCCAAGGTCCAGTTCCCAACATAAGGGGTCCGGAAATTGCGATTCATCGAGAAGGTGTTGCAAGGGTTGGCCGGGCTGCACACCAGCAGCCCCGTGACATTGGAAGGATAAATCTGGGTGGTTTGATTTTGCCAAGTTAGGCTTGAACCAGGGATGAGAACTCCGGCCGCCGTAATATTCCCGATACCGGGGCAACCTGTGGGACATGCCGAATCAACAATCGTGGCCCCTGTAGGAACGACGCCAGCTCCAAAAAGGGCGACAGCACTTTGCAGGTTTTGTTGAGACATGAAGGTGCTCATCGAGAGCAAGTCATAAACCACGCTGCCTCCCGCGCGGACGACGGTCGTACCCTCGCCGGTCACGTCCCAAGCGACGCCAAATCGCGGGGAAAAATTCCGGCGGTCGGAATTATAAAGCGAGCCGATGTTCTTGCCGACTTGCTCGAAACCGACCGAAGGCTCCCAGTTTCCGAATAGATTCTTTGCCTCGGTGGGAACGCCCTGGAACTCGTAGCGAAGCCCCAGGTTGAGGGTAATTCTCTTGGTGATGCGCCAGTCATCCTGCGCGTAACCGGCATAAAGCCACTGAGAGATGTTTCGCGTGGGGTCACCAGCCAGGAATCCTGCATTCGACGGAGTGCCCGCGAGAAAGTTTTCCAGGCTTGTAAAAAGAATGCGTCCTCGCCCCCCGCGGTAAGTCGCTTGGTGGACTAGGTCTCTGCGAATCTCGCCACCGAACTTAAAGGAATGTTTGCCGCGAAGGTTCGATACTTGGTCGATCAAATCGTACACCTTATCGGGCCCGACAATCTTGGGAAAATTGTGGAACGCGCCCAATTCTGTGAAGCCGGAAATTCTAATGTTCGGGATGCCGCTCAGCAGAGGGTTGGTAACTCCGGTGTTAATCGTATACTTGAAGGTCGTGTCATCTGGAATGATCTGAAGAAGGTAATGGGTGAATCCGCCGCGCAGCTCATTGGCCCAACTGGAGCTTGGCGTCCAAGCCCAATGACTCGAGAGTGCTTGGGCGCGAGAATGAACCTTGGTGCGGAACTGCGCAAGGAGCTCGTTGGAATCCATGCCCACAATCGTGTCGTTGCCAAAGAAATACGAACCGCTTAAGGCGTTGCGATCACTCAGGTGATAGTCCACCTTGCCCAACGCATTCTTTGAACTGTTGGTGTTGGGAAACGTAAGCGCGACACCCTTACCCGGGGATGAGTTAGGCGTGTAGAAGCCCAGCAGGTACGCGCTGAGAGGGTTCACCGTGAAACCTGGATTTTGAGCAACCAAGTCGGCAGTCGCATCGGCGACGCTGATGTTGCAATTCCCCGTCGTGACACCCGGGCGGCAGCCCGCGCCTGTGTCGTTAGGCCCACTGGTGATGGGAGCTGAAGTCGGGACATTTCCGGAGAGAGCGTTTCCGACCGTATACATCTGTCCTTCGAAGGACCCGAAATAGAAGAGTTTGTCGGGAACGAGGCGCCCCCCAAAACTGCCGCCGTATTGTTCTAAGCCGACAGGCGTCTTATCCGTTCCAACCGGGTCGAAGTAGTTTCGAGCGTCGAACTTTTGCGACCGGCCGAACGCGTAAGCCGTGCCGTGAACGTCATTTGTTCCTGATTTCAGTCCTACGCTGGTGATGGCGCCGGGTTTCCAACCGAATTCCGCCTTGGCGTTGACCTGCGTGTTGAATTCCTGAATCGAGTCAATGGGCAGAAGCGTTGCGGCATCGCCAAGAACGGCAGCGGCGTTGGTCACACTGAGTCCCATGAAGGATTCATCGTTCGTTACGCCGTCAACGATGTAGCTCGTGTCTTCTGGGCGGATGCCGTTGGTGGTCTGCGTCCAAGGACCGCCACCAGGATAAATGGAAGTTCCGGGGCGCAAGGAAATCAGGTTCTGGTAATTGCGGCCATTCAGGGGGAGGTCGTTGATGATTTCGTTGCTGATCGTGCCGCCGAGCGTGGTCGAGGTAGTATCCACCATGGGGACTTGTTCCGTGATGACGATGGTTTCATTCGCCGAGCCCGGTTGCAGCACCGCGTCCACGCGCACGTCCTTGCCAACTTCCAAGAGAACATTTTTGCGCTCAAAGGTCTTGAACCCTTTGTACTCAGCGCGAACCGTGTAAGTTCCCGGTAGCAGATTGATCGCCACGTAGGCGCCGTCGGAGTCGGTGGTCAGATTCTGCGAGACACCCCTGGCCACGTCCGTAATGCTGACTTTGGCGTTGGCTACGAAACCGCCCGATTGGTCCGTGACCACGCCGAGGATACGGCCGGTGCTGCCCTGCGGATTTGCCGGGCTGCCAAGCATCGCGATGGCGAAAAGCACAGCCACCGCAAGCTTGGAAACGTACCGGTTCGCAGGAACAGTGTTCCGGAGACTCTTGAACCGCATGAGGACCTCCCCCCGAAGCAAAATAGGTATAGACGCTGTACCACCATACGAGAACGCTTGTCAAGCGATTCATTGGTTTTATGCGGAAAAATGACCGATAAATGGCCGGACTTCGCAACATTGGTCTATTGGTATGACCTTCACTGCCTACGCCGCGGCACTCAACGCAACCAATCACTTCCGCCGGAAAAGCCACTCCGGAACCAGCTCGGTGACGTTTCCTTAGGTGTGGGTTGCCGAGCAAAGGAGTGCGTTCAACCCTTTCTCACTCGAGACTCGGCAATTAAGATCAATCCTGCACCGTGTAAATCCAAATTTCCGCGCCGCGGTCCGCCCGCGCCGGAACCGCCAGAAAAAAACGGTCGAAGCCCTTCCGCCCCTTCCCGAAATAGCCGGCTGTCCGCGCGCCGAGTGTCGAGGGCACCTTGGCGAGGAGTCGGTAATGATCCGCATCGGTCTGTTCAAACACGCTGATGAACCCTTCTCCTCCCGGGACGTATATACGCTTCCGGCCGGCGTCGTAATACGTATCGTCTGCGTCCTGAACGCAAGGGAGTATGGCGATCGCTTTTCCCGTGTTGGTATCGAAAACGGACAAGCGCGCCGGCTCGTGCGTGGCGACAAACAGCCGGTGATCGGCTTCATCCAAAGCCATCGGGAAATTGTGCTCGAGTGTCATGGGCCAGCGAATGATGGTGTGCGTCTTCCGGTTGATCACCGCAATCTGTTTCAGGTCCGGCAGATTCACGTAGATGTTGGCGCCAGCGGTGTCCAATTGAAAAGACTCCGGATGCGCGCCCAGTTTGTATTCTTCCGGCAACCTTTCGTTGGTTGCGGCATCGACGGCGCCGATCGACCCCGTTTCCTCCTCCCCGTAGCCGACGTACACGCGCTGATCGGCCGCGTCGTACCGCAGATTGTCAACGTCCCCGTGAAAGTCAATGGTCTTGATCAAACCGAGAGTGGCGCCATCGTAGATGTAGAGCTTGCCCTTGCTGCTGGCGGCAAAAAGCTTCTTGGACTCCGGCGCGTAGACCACTCCCTGAGGATTCGGGATGCCAGTAATGCTGTGAGTGCGGATACGCGCGCTGATGTCGATAATTTCCACGCTGTTGTTCCCGAGCGCGGCGACGATCAGTTGATTTCTCCCGTCGAAGCCAAAATGGTCGAAGCGTCCCAGGATACCCGGCATGGGAATCGCTTCGGTCAAAACCAGCGGGCGAGGAGCTTCGGGCGCGGAAGGTTCCTGAGCGCACAAACCAAGGGCGAGCTCCCCAACGAGCGCCCAAGCAAAGCAAGTGTGGAATCCGCGTTTCACAGGGTCGGCGGCAAAACGAAAAATTGTCGTCTTCGCGCGGCCACTATACAGCAATTTCCTTGACGCCTCCAAGTCGCAGTGATAGAAGCGCCATGCCCGGAAGGCTGCAACAAAAATACGGCGCGTCCGGATTTTTGTCCGCGGCCAAAGGAGATCCCCCATGAAACGCCACCGTATTTCCGTCCCGCTGATTACCAGCGCTTCTGTTGCGGCGATATTGGCGGGACCAGGGACGGTGAAAACGACTCGTGCGCAGCTCACCACCGGAAAGCCTCCGGTCGAGTCGATTCCCCCGCACGGCTATGTGATCGCGAGCAAGCCGCTCAAGGGAACGGACACGCCCGCCGATTACACCTTCGTTTTGACCCGCGATGAGATTTACGTGCCTATCATTGTCCGCAAGCCCAAAGGCGACGGTCCCTTCCCCGCCATCACGATGGGCTGGGGTGAAGGGCGCGAGGGAATGAAGAAAGCAGAGCGTCTGGCGGAAAGCCTCTCGCAGATGCAGGACCGCATGCTCGCGCGCGGTTATGTTGTGGCCACCGTGAATTACCGCAACGAAATTCCGTACGCTTACGAGCAAGCCAAGCCACCGCAAAATCTGCCGGATAGCATCAGCGGCGAAAGACGCATGTTGAAATCTGGCCCTACCCTCGATCACGAAGACCTCATCGCCATCATTCGCTATCTGCAATCCCTGCCGTACGTGGACAAGAATGGCGTCGGTGCCATCGGCGTGAGTCACAGCGGCGAGATGATCATGAAGGCATCGAGTGAGTACACGTTCGGGGCCGGCGTTTGCATCGAACCTGCCAATCACGAATTTCTCACCGTGGACACCGGCCCGCAGGCACCACGCAAAGGCACGGAGATTCAGTACAACGACGTTGAGGTGGCACGGAAAAATGCGAACAAAGCGGAAGGAATGGAGCGCATCCGACGGATCAACATGCCGATTCTGATTTTCGGGCGCGAAAAAGATCACCTGCAGGGTATCTTTAGGCTGACTTATGAATGGATGGCGGAAGCGGGTAAAGACGTGCAGTGGGTCAGCTTCGACCATCCGACTCACGGCTACGTTTTCATCATGAATCAAGCCGACGGCTCCTACAAACCCGACGAGATCCAACAAAAGACGTTCGAAATCTTTATGAACTATTTTGACAAGCACCTAAAGCACACGCGCTAGCTCGGGTGAAAAAGCGGACAGTCTCTTTTTGCACCCTTTCTCGCTTGCTTTCCGCCGTTTGCAACCATATCGTAATACGATACATCTAATTAACAGGTGAGCTCGGGAAGAGTGCAGCCACTCGTAGGCAAGGAGGATTGTTGAAGTTCGGCCCCAACAAAAGGGAACTCCGAATGCGCAGAAGTAATTACGGTCCCTTACAGTGCAGTTTAGCGGCCCCCGCACCGGGGACCGCGGCAAGATCCCGGCGCTGGAATCTTGTGCTGATCGCGATTCTCGCTTTTATCGTGCTCGGTGTATTTGTTGTCGCAGAGGCTCCGCGCACGGGAAACAGCGCTTCGAATTCCGCAAATGTCTCGTTGAGACAAAGCGCAAGCCCTGCTTCCGCGCAGTCCACCAAATCGGTCAAAGACGTCCCAACTGAAACTCTTGGCAAAGGCGGATCCGCGTATCTCAACAAGGACCCTGGGAGCGGTCATCGCCCCGGTTAAACCGCAAAAGCAGTGCGGCCATTTTCCAGAGGGAGATTAGCCCGCCGACAAGTGGTGCGCCTGGTGTGAATGGCTTCGACGTCTACGGCACGAGCTTAACGGGAGCCCGCCAAAAGGCTGCCTTCCGTGCAGCCGGATCGAGCACCGTCACCTGGCAGTCATACTCGCCTAACGGGAGCTGATTGAGGGCAATGCTGAAGCTTAGGGGCATGGTTTTCAGTCGGTTATTCAACCCGTCGACCACCTTCATCGGTTGCGTCTCAAAGGCTTTCGCTTGGGCGCGATAGAAACTAACGAACGCCACTAACGGCTCAACGGTTGCCGCGGTTTGTTCGTAAGCCTGAAGGTACACGTACATGTCCCGGCTCTTGCTGAACACGCGCGTCACGCTGGGAATGAGTTTCTTCCCATTATCGACCAACGGATTGACCACCTCTTGCTTTTCTTTTTTCTTGTCTACGCTGTAGAGCGCGTCCTTAAGGTCAACACGCTGGCTGCTCAGCACGACAGAGCTTATTGGAATTCGCTTCACCTCTTTGTTCAGGTTGGGAATGACGAAGCTCGTTTGATAGGTCCCGATTCTCCCTGTCTCCGCGTCGCGTGCCAAAAACTTGATCGTGTACTTTCCCGGGAGAAGCGTGAAGCCAGTGTCGTATTCAATCGGCCGCTTGGCCAATTCGATGGCTGTTGCATCACTGAGCTTGATATTCACCTTGTCGCGAACGTTGGTTATCGTCATCCCCCCGGCGTAGTCGTCCTTGATTTCACCAATGAAATCGATGAGCGTGCGCTCAGCGCCGCCGCGCTTGGCGATAGCGAGTTCGCGCCCTGGAATCTTCACAACAACAGGCACGAAATATTCGGCGCGATTCAACTGGAAGTAATCAATTTCCATCGCGATGGTGAGCTCAGTAATCGGATCTTCCAGCATAAGCGCATCTTCAAGTTGCCGCTCCTTATCGGTGGCCGTGAATTTGCTGAACTGTTTTGCGGCATAGTAGCCGTGGCGATAATCAAGACTTGCGGATAACTTCTCGTTCAAGGAAATATTGATGCGACGGAACTTCCCGTCTTGTGCTTTGTTGGTGGTGTAGTACCCAAGAACGTAGTAGCTCGAAACGGCGTGCTGAGCCTGCACAATTCCTTGCGTCAGATCGTTAAAGTCGAGCAGGGCCTTTCCGCCAGTGTCGCCGGCAAGCGCGTACAGAGTATCTTGCGACTGCTGGAAGTTCGTCGTCACCGCCAGCGCCGAGGCCCCGGTGTACATCCCAGCGTTGCCCGGCGATCCCGCCGTCGCATCTCCGAGTGGGGCCTGCGCCACCAAACCGCGTGCGTCGATAGGCCAAAACGACACTCCCGCACGGATGGCGCTGTCGACGGTCGCGTGGAGTTGCGCCTGGTTATTCAGACCATTCAACCGCAGCCCGCTGGCGAAGTAGACCAGCGATTTTTTCTCGGTAAGTTGACCCAACATTTTGGCCGCTGTTTCGAGAGCAGCTAGCTGGCGGTCGGTGTTGAAGATGTTGAACTCGCTGTCATCCTGTCCAAAGGCCGCCCCAACATCGGAACTGCTAGCGTCGTCTGGAGCTTCATCCCACGCTTGGTCCTCACCGACTGCCATCGTTTCGATGATGCTTAGTAGCCGGTTTCGGTCATCCGTGAAATCCTGTAGCACTTCGACCGCGCCGCCGGAATATCTCAGGATGGCGATGAGATCCGCCGGCGTCATTTGCGTCCGGATGAATTTCTGGGCGGCAACCAACGAGCGCAGCTGGTCTGCCGGCGGCATGGCCGTCATGTCGAAATACAAGGCCATGAGGCGGTGGTCTTTGTATCGCGGGTTTCCCGGCACCTCAGGCGAGATGCGGGTCATCGCAAGCTTGTGGTAGATCGTGATGTTTTCGGGCTGGGATGGAGCTGGCGTCGGAGCGCTTGGGGACTCTGGCAGTTTTTGATGCTCGAAAAAAGCAATTGCCTGTGGCGCCCCGTCCTCGGTGACGGTGAAATCCTGTGCGGTCAGGCCTTCCAGCGAGTTTCCTTTCTTGTCTTTGACTACCACGGTCTCGACGACCAACTGCGTACTAACGCTGATGGACGGTGTCTGGGCGTCTTTAGGCGGAGCATTCCGACCTACCTGCTGTGCGCTGCCAGCCAGGGTACCTAGCAACAAAACGGCAATGACACCTCGCATGGTTTAGAACCTCACGCGCATCGTGGTTTCGACGCTGCGCATTGCGTTGGCCGCAGCTGGCAACCCAAATTGCGTGCTGTTGATGATGGTGTTCCAGCTCGCAAAAGTGACGTGGTTCAGAACATTGCTGGAGTCCACACGCAGATCGAGATTGAATCGACCATTCAATCGAAATGTGCGTCCCATTCCTGCGTTCAAAGAAAACTGTGAAGGGCCAATGATTGAATTTCTTCCAGCGTTTCCCCACTGGCCTGGCAAGGGCACCGTGTATGCCGCTGGATTCAAAAATAAACCCGCAGGGGCGGCGTAAAGCGGCGCGCCCGTAGCGCTTGGCCGGATCGTTCCCGTGACGCCAGTGCCCGGCACCGCGGCGAGATAGACGGGTGTCTCCGGCAGACCGCTGCCAAGCGTAACCTGCGTCAGCAAGGTCCACTCTTTGAAAAGCGCTCCCCTCCAGCCTCGCAGTAGCGTTTCACCTCCGAGTCCCATGCCTGTGGTGTACTGCAGCTGTGTGCTCAGAAGATGGCGCTGATCGAAAGTGGACAGTCCGCGCTCCGCACCTAAATCAAGCCAGTTTTGCGCGATGGTGGGGGCACTCTGGTTTGTTCCGCCGACGGTTACCTTGCCGACGCTAGGTGCATTCTGAGGCGGGTTTTGTGTAGGGGCTGAAGCCCCTGGACCTCCCAGCAGGGAGTCATCGTCGATTGATTTCGAGAAGATGTACTGGACCGTTCCCGTGAAACCGTTGTGCAATCTTCGCCGCAACTGGATTTGAGCAACCTCGCGGGTCGAATTTCCGCCCGACGTAAGGTAAGCGAATCCGATGGGACAGGTGGGACAGGGATTCGGCGCACCGATCGGAACAGTGTTCGGCAAGAATTCCTGCACTCCCCGGGTTCCCTTGATCCCGAGATAGGTCGCCGTCAGCTGCAGCGACCCGGGCAGGTCACGTTGCAGCGATAGTTGCCAGTTCTGCGCGTAGCCAGGGCGGAAATTAGGATCGATCGCAAAAGCGTTGGGAGAGGTTGCTGGACAGGCGTTGAATCCGTTCGCTAGCGTAAGCGGACAAACGGAACTGTTTTGGACGCTTAAGCTCTTCGACAGCGGTGCTTGCTGTGCCATCTGCAACGCAATCGTTCGATATACCGAGGTGTCGTAATAGATGCCGTATCCCGCGCGAACCACTACTGATGAACCGGAGATCGGTCGCCACGAAGTCCCAATGCGGGGCTCGAAACCCCTTTTGTCCGGAAGAATGAGCGAGTCTGGATAAGTTCGGCCCGTCAGCGGCCCCACGGGATTGCTCGCAACGACCGGCGCCGCCGCCGCGAAACCGGAAGCAATGTCCAGATTCACCAGCCGACCGTAAAGCTCCGTGATGGGTGCGCCATATTCCCATCGAACTCCTGCGTTGACGGTGAGTTGTGGACTCACTCTCCAGTCATCTGTGACGAAGGCATCGTAGACGGATTGCCGAAAATATTTATCCGCGTTTCCGAACGCAAGGGAGCTCGTGTCCGGAATGCCCAACACGAAATCGGCAACATCCGAGCCACCGACGGCTACGCCGTTCGCAGTTCCTTGGGTAGCTGCGCCAGTGAAAGTAAACGTGCCTCGCGGGTTCTGTTGCGATAAGTAGTTGAACTCTTGCCTGCGGAAGTCGGCTCCAAACCTAATGTTGTGCTTGTCGCGGTTCCACAGCATGGCGTAGGAAAACCCGCTGGTCTGGTTCCGATCGAAGGAGCTTTGCGCATCGGACAATCCCGCAAGACCGCTCGAAAACGCGAGGGTCGGGGGACCCCAGTTCATGGGATCTTGATTGTTGCCCGTGATTCCCGCCTGGCCTGAGATATTTTCGCGGTTCTCCCAGTAAGGTGTGACCCGCGTTGCCAACCGGCTGAACCCGTACGCAAGATTCAGGAACAGCCGTTGGTTGAAGCGGTGTGAGTAATGCACTGTCGTGTTGATTCCCAGCGCATCGGTGGTGTCGAGAAAGCCGAAAAGGTTCGGGGTGCCTTCCCGCGTGCTTTGAAAAGCGAAGTCGCCATAAAGCTCATTTTTGGAATTGAGTGTCTTGTCTAAGCGTGACTGCAAGGCATCTTGATGGGTGCTGCTAAGGATTGGAATTTGATAGTTGTAGCGTGGATTCGATGAAACGTTTGGCAAAGGGTAAAGATTCAACAGAGCTTGCGCCTGAGGGCTGATGGGGACCAGGTTGCCGGGAAACGGCAGCCCCGTTGCCGGGTTAAAGATTTGAACTGGCTGACCCTGGGCGTTCAATTCGTTCGAAAAGTCCCCGGCACGTTCTGCGAGATCCGGCACCAGGGCGGATTGCGTTGCGGCGTCGCGATTTCGCGTCCATTGGTAGCCAACAAAGAAGTTGGGACCCCTTCGACATACATGGGGAATTCTCAGCGGGCCCCCAAGCGTTGCTACACTCGTGACCCGGTTGTAACTGGCCTTGGGTGTATTTTGCCCGCTCAACGAATAGGGTCTGGCATCCGAGGCGGAATTGCCGAAGATGATGCCAATTCCACCGTTGTAAAGCCCTTTGCCCCCGTTGCGATTATTCCCAAACGCCGCAAGTTGCGCGAATGGAGACGCGGCTGCGTTGTTCACACTTCCGTTAATGAGCAAGCCACTGGAGGCCTCTTGATTGAGCTGGTCATCGGATGGCTGGGTCTCCGGGGCCCTTTTATCTTCCGGTTTTGTTGGCTCAGTCTCGGCAGGAGGCGGGGCGGCACTCGCTACACTTGCGGCAGGAACCTCCCTGGATTCGATCTCCGCCTTGATTTGGTCGAGCGGCAGGATGCTCAATTCCCATTTTGCGGCAGCGGCATCCGGCGCGGCTGACACCTCTTGTTTAATAGTCGAAAAGCCTTGCATTGCGACTTCTATCGTCCAAGTTCCGTCGGTCAAATCCGAAAATGAAAAGAAACCTTGTTCATCGGTGACCGAAACAAATCTCTTGTCGCCCTGTGTCGCGGTTACCGTTGCTCCGGGCACCGGAACCTCCCCGAAGGTCACTTGCCCGCGGTACCCGAAAGCAGCCGCGAGGCAGAAGGCAGTCAGCGACGCAAAGGCACACATAAGAAGCAGGTAGTTAGAAATCCGCCGCCACGACATTGATTCCCCCTGCCCTGCTTCTCGTCATCCGAAGTTACTCCACATGCTCGACGACGAGAATCCTCACTGGCCCTCTCTCGGATTCTGGCTTCAGGCCAAGCTGTTCCTGAATCGCCGCGCAGGCGGAGGGCCCTCGAGAATCCACCGGGCGGCTGTCATCAATGCCTGGCTGAGATTGGCTTTCATCTGGCGACCCCTATAGAGTTAGATCATAGTTGCCTTTGAGCTGGGTTTTGCCCAAAACCTCGCGACCAAGCAGCCTAGATTCGTTCGCCAAGTTATCGATACCCGCTACCCGATCCGCTGCTAGTTCTCTGAAGGCCGTTCGACGTGATCGATGACCATGACCTCGACTGGCCCTTTGCGTGACTCTAGCTTCAGGCCGAGTTGTTCGCGGAGCCCGTGAAGATGTCGGGACCATTCGTGGGAGGCAGGTTAGCCGCAGCCTCCGGTCTGCCGGCCAAGCCGGGAGGAAGCTCGGGCGTCCACTCCAGTTTGAAATCATAGAACTGTGCGAGGCCCGTCTGATCGATTACCGGCTGGTCCAGCCGATTCGGAAGAGTCCACGCAAAATAGGACATGGAACAATGCGTGGCCTCGAGCTTCCCAAAGCCCGTCGGTGTGATGGGAATATCGAAATGCTCCGGGCTGTGATTTTCCTTCAGTTTGGGTCCGGACTTATCGACAACCAATTCGTAAGCCGGAAGCGTGCGCATCTCTTTGTGGAATTGCAGCTTAGAACGATCGATCAACAAATTTTGAAACATGACGTGCAGCTCATCGATCGTGTGGGGGCCATCCGCTTTGGCATCGACGTCGTACAAATCGGTTGCGAGCCAGCCCGGACCGCCGGATATCTGTCGATTGTTGAGGTGGAACATCAACCGGATCATCAGCTTTACCGGCACGTTTGTTGCGACGTAGGTCTGACCGCCGGGCAAAGGCTTGATGCCTCCCCCATTGGCGTTCGGTTTGGACGGTTTAATGGAAGCCACCGCAAACTCGAGTCGCGGCGCCGTATCCGTCTTGAGCTGGCAGAGCCCACTTGCCGAAGCCAAAGCAAAAACCGATACGAGCATTGCGGAATGTTTCCGTGCGATCATGACGTTCCATACCACCTTAGCTTGTTAATTCTCCGAAGGCTTCTCGGCGTGATCAATGACGTAAGTCTCTACTGGACCGTTTTGCGATTCCAGTTTCAAGCCAAGCTGTTCCTGAAGCGCGGTAAACAGCGAAGGCCCGGAAGAATCCGCCGAGGGCGCGCTGCCTTGAGGTCCGGTGTCCGGTCCTCGGAACGACGCGCCTTCGCTCTCGTCGGGTGTCCATTGCAGGGTGAAGTCATAATCGCCCTGGAGGCCGGTCTTATCCACGACGGTGCGGCCCAGTTGGCCTGTCAGTAAGCGGGCGAGCGCGCTCATGGGAAGCGCCTGGCCCGTCAATTGGCCTCTCCCCATGCGCATCACGCCCCCTCTGCCGATACCGTCAGGGCCCTTTATTCCGTTGGGATAGGTGTCGCCAGGTTTCGCCTGCTGGAGCTTGGGACCGCTTTTTGCGACGACCAGCGCGTAAATGGAAAGCTCTTTCGAGTCGTGGTGAACCGCCAGCTTGAAGCGATCCGCCAAGAGAGCCTGCAACATGTGCTGTGTTGCAACCCTTCTTTGATCCTCAGCGAGCTTGTGCAAGGCGTCCGCCGTAGCGCTGTCCATCTTCGCGTCAACGTCGTAATGCTCGGACTTGAGCCAGCTTGGACCGCCGGAGATCTGATTTTCTTCGATGCCGTATGCCGTTCGAATGAGCATCGCCAGGGTGACGTTCGTTCCACTAAGCCCGCTGGGATTGAACATGAATCTGATCATGTTGGTGCCGGATCTGTTTGGTTTGATCGACGCGACCTCATACTCATAGGAAGGAGCGGCGTCGGGAGACTGCTGCGACCGGGCGCGGCTTGGTCGTGTGTAGATAGCGCCAAAAACGATCAGAATGGAAACGCTTAGCCATCCTGCGTTTCCGACCATGAACCTCCAGCTGAAATCCATGTTGCGCCTGATATTTTGCATGGTTGCCCTCCGCCGCTAGTTTTCCGAAGGCCTCTCGACATGGTCGATGACCAAAATCCCTACCGGGCCTTTCTGTGATTCGAGTTTCAGGCCGAGTTGTTCTTCGAGCGCAGTCAACAGCGAGGGCCCTGAGGAATCTCGAAAAGCTGCGCTGGCTGGGCCTGGCGGTCCGGATTCTGGTCCCTTAAACATCGAACTTTGAGTCTCATCGGGTGCCCACTTCAGGGTGAAATCATACTTGCCCGCGAGGCCGGTCTTGTCGATAACTGTGCGGCCCAATTGCAGTGACAAGTGCCGCACCAGATCTGCGATGGAAACGGCTTGAGCTGTAAACCCCTCTCTTCCGCCGAACATCATACCCGCCCCTGACTTGCCGTCAGGGCCTTTCATTCCATTGGGGTAGGTGTCACCCGGTTTGGCCTCCTGGAGCTTTGGGCCGTTCTTTGCGACAACCAGCGCATAAATGGGAAGTTCTTTTGTTTCTTGGCGGACGCGGAGCTTGAAACGATCGGCTAGCAGCATTTGCAGCATGTGCTGTGTTGCGGCTATCCTTTGGTCTTCGCTGAGCTTGCGTAACTCATCCGCTGTTGCCGGGTCTATTTTTGCCTCGATGTCGTATTTTTCCGACTTCACCCAGTCTGGTGCCCCGGAGATCTGCTGCGGGTTTACTCTGTAGGCGGACACCATCAGCATCATGAGACTCCCGCCGGTTGCGCTGAGCCCATCTGGCGTAAACATCATCATGGACCTGTTGTCGCCGGATTTGTTTGGCTTGATCGAAGCCACGTCGTACCCAAGAGGAGCGACGGCGGGAGTGGCCACTTGCGCTTGAATTCTGGTCTGTGCCGCATTGGACAGGCCAGAAACTACCGGGACTACGACCGCTGCCAATCCGACGGCGCCAAGCAACATTTTCCTGCGGAAATCCAATCGCTCGACGAGACCTTCCGTCATGATGTGGACGATGCGCTTCTTGAGGTCGGCGCCGGTAACTCCGGACATGCAAGCGAGCGGAGACTCGAGACAGAATTCGCAGGTCTTCAAGATGCTCTCGGCATAGACGCGCCGCTCGCTGCCAAAGGCTAGAACGTCTTCGTCGCAGGCTCGTTCGCGCTCTTCCACGAGCCGGGCTCCCAGCCACCAAACCAGCGGATGAAACCAAAAGATGGCTTCGACGAGCATGTGCATGGCAGCGGTTAGGTTGTCGCGACGACATACGTGTCCGAGCTCGTGGGCGAGTACCGCTTCCAGTTGCGGATTGTCAAGGCGGTCCGAGATGCCTGCCGGCCAGATCAAAACCGGTCGAGTAAAGCCGAAAACCCCAGGTTCCAGAGAAGCTCGCGATATTCGGACCTCGATTGGCTTGTGTATTTCCGCTCTACGCTCGAGGCGGCGGAGCATTTCCACTTCGCGGCCTCCGCCTAGGGGTTTTGCTTCTCGCGCGAGCAGAGAAACCTGCCGCCAGCGCGTGTACCACATGACGACAACCACGGTGAACCCGCAGAGCCACACGGTTAAAAGGAGCGCCGGGAAGAGTGCGGGCATGCTCGGAGAGGCTGGCGATGGGGGTGTCCGGGGAAGCATCAGTATCGCGGGCCGCGTAAAAGGCTCGCTGATCTGCTCCACTGCGAAATACAGCCCGGCCTGCGTTCCGGCTGAGACGCGCGACCATGGCAGATAGCTCCCCAGGGCCGCCAGCAGCGAAAAAGGGACAAGGAACTTCACGGAGGCGGCAAGCCACAGCCAATAGCGCGTTCGCGCGTGGTTTTTTCGAAATACAAATGCCAGCAGGGCGGCCACCGCGGCAAAAGTAGTCGTTTGCCAGAGATGGTTGCCCGCCGACGGCGCAATCACCGACGCTGTCTCGGACAAATGGTTCAAGATCATGATGATTTGTCCCCCCGCTCAAGGTTGCGAAGTGTTTTCTCGGCTTCCTTGACGTCCTGAAGGGTTAGCCGGCCGGACTCGATCAGGCGGGCCATAACCGGCTGCGGCCGTCCCCCAAACAGGGCCAAAAGGTCGTCAATCAACCTGCGCTGGGCTGCATCGCGGGTAATTGCAGCTTCAAAGATGTGAAAGTTCCCAACCTTTTTGACGCGGCGCACTGCCTTTTTGTTTTCCAAGCGGTAAACGGTTGTCTGTACAGTCGTGTAGGCCGGTCGTTTTTTTTCGGAGAAGCTGTCTTGAATCTCACGAATGGAGGCGTGCTGCCGGGCCCAAAGCACTTCCATGATGCGGAGTTCGAGCCTGCTGAGTTTAGGGTCGGCCATCGGTCCCCTACTATAAACGTATGGAACGCTACTACAGGCGTAGGTACGTTGCAAGCTTTTTTCGTGCCCTTGCCCCGGCGACGGATCTCTCCCGGTCCCCTCCTGACAACTCGGTCATCCCTGCGTCCCGCGAGCGTCCTTATCCGTAGTCGCCACGTGCACCAAATTCGTGCGTCGCGGGCCTACAACTTCGACAGCCACAAGGGAGCTGGATTGCTCGACGCAACTTCGCCTCTCGCACTCGGCCAGCTGCGGATTCCCAGCCGATTCCCGAGTGAGTGCCATCATGGCCGTCCCTCCTCGATGATTCGGGAACCCGCTTGTATTTTCCGGTTTTGAGCGTAAGAAACTGCGCCTCGAGGGCGCGCGATCAATCTTCTGTGCCCCTTCTTCCTCTCTTCTGGCGATCACCGTCTAGGCGCTTGATTTTGATACGGTCATTCGGAGTGGATCGCGGCTCAAGAATCGCCACACACTGAGGGCTAGGCCCGGCGACTTGGGTAGGTAGGTGTGTCGCCGTCCAGTTCGTCGTCCACACAAAGCACATGCGCCGGGCGATCCGTGCGATTCAGACGCGGCGCAACAGGGTGATGCGGCCGATAGGCAGCCATTCGGCAACTAGAATGTCACCATTCTGAAGGAAAATAGCCGCGTGAGGGGTGATGAACTGCCCAGGAGTGAATTCGTTGCGCGATTGCTTGCGGCGTGAGCCAACCTCGCCGTTGGAAGCGCGGCCGTCTCCCAGTTGTATAACCACGTTATACTCGCGGTCGAGAATGCACACCTGACTGTCGAGGTCCGGACAGACCATCCACTCGCCTTGGGTATGAAAGTGACACGGCATACGGAGCCGCGAATCGTCTTTAATGGTTCGAAGATGCGAGCCGTCCAAACTAAAGGTTTGCACGCGCCGGTTCCCGCGGTCCGCAACCACGAGGATGGGTTCCTCACCGCGGGTATCGACGAAGAGGCCGTGAGGCGTGTCGAATTGGGCGTCAGCGTGGCCCGGCCCCCCGACTTCTCCGAGGAATTTTCCGTCAGAAGAAAATCGCAGTACGTGGTGCGAGCCGTAGCCATCACCTACATAAAAATCTCCATTGGGAGCGAAGGCGACGTTGGTGGGAACAAAATCAACGGGCCGCGCCGCATAGGCGGGGTCTTCACGCGGGTAGCCGTGCGACCAAAGGGATTCGCCCTTGAGCGCGGTCTTCGTGATCTTGCACCGATTGATATCGCAGTGATAGAGAACTTCCGTACCTTTCTCGCGACGCACGCCAAGCCCATGCGCGCCGCCACGAAACTCCTCTCCGAACGCGCGCATGAAGCGCCCCGAAGCGTCGTAAACAACAACGGCCTCTCCGCGCATGCTGGATTTGTTCACCGTGTGCGCCACATAGATGTTGCCTTGCGCATCCTGCGCCAAACCATGGGTGTCCCCCCAGACCAGGCCGTCGGGCGGCACGAGCCAGTCGTGAACACACTCGTAGGTGTGCACTCCAGAACCGACAATCGGCAAGCGACTGCCGGACTTGCTGGCGGTCTCGAGAAAGAAAGGCGGCAGAATGGCCGCAGCTGTCGCCGTCGAGGCGTCTCGAAGGAACCTGCGTCGAGTGCGTGTGTTCATGCGATGAAGTCCGGCACTATCATCTCACGAAGGGCAAGTCCTGGTAGGTTCGAATTGTAGGACATCTCTGGGACGCATACCCAAACCAAGTTTCCCGTCATCTCTGCTCAACCCGGACTGCCAATTCATCATCACCTGGATGATTGTCCCGGCGTCGTCTCCGAGCGCGCCTGATCAGAGACGCGATTCTCCGGAGACCTTCCGAGGCGTCGCGCTCAGATAGGCGACAATAGCCGAGGAGCAGTCCCGGTGGAGCGGCTTCGACGATCCACCCCGGGACTCCATTCATCGCGATCCCGACAGTTGTATTCCGAGAATTATCTAACCTTGTGTGCTTAAATAAACGCTCATGGGCAACCGGTTCAGACGCTTTTTTCCCAACCTCACTTTGGGCTTGCTTTTCTTCTGCGCGCATCCGGTGCGCGCACAGGTTACCGGAATCAAAGCGGGCATTATCGTATTTCCAGATTCCGGGAAATCAGCGACAAAACAAGAGTTGCTGGTGGAGCAAGGAAGAATCACTGCCATCGGCAATAGTCTTTCATTTCCTTCTGATTCCAAAATTGTGGACCTAAGTGACTACACCGTGCTTCCAGGACTCATCGATGCGCATACCCACCTTTGCGCTACCGTGGATGACAAGTGGGATCTTGGAGATTTTTGGATCATGGCCCTCCAGCGGCGGCAAGGCTTCCGCGCGATTCTCGGCGCGCAACACGCTCGCGACATGTTGAACGCGGGTTTCACAACCGTCAGGGACGTGGGTAACGCCGGCGATTACCTTGACGCAGATCTTGCCAAAGCCATCCGATTCGGCATCGTTCCCGGCCCAAGGGTCATCTACGCCGGTCGGATCATCGCTCCTTATGGCGGTCAATTCTGGGACACTCCTGCGGATCGCCACCTCCTAGCAAATCCGGAGTATTACTTCGCTGACTCGCACGACGAGCTGCGGCGGGCAATTCGAGAGAATATTTATTTTGGCGCGCAGGTAATCAAAATTGTCGTCGACGCCCAGCAGTACGTTTATTCCGCAGAAGATATTCGCTTCGTCGTCGATGAAGCACACACGGCTAGTGTTCCTGTTGCGGCTCACGTACAGACGGAACGTGGCGCACACAATGCCATCGAGGGTGGAGTTGACTCAATTGAGCACGCGTGGAAGATTTCCGATTCGGATTTAGCACTTGCCCGCAAAAAGGGTATTGCGCTCGTCCCCACCGATACGCCGGAGGCTTTGCTTGCAAATTACGGGATGGACGCAGCCCAAGCCAAGCGCGTGTACGCCGCACATCGCGAACGCTTGAAGCGCGCCGTTCAGGCAAACGTACCGATCGTCTTTGGGACGGACATTATGTTCGACACGAAGGAAAGGTCGCGTGGAGAACTTGCGATCGACTTTGTCGACTCAATGCTGGATGCGGGAATGACCCCAGCTGATGTTTTGAAATCCATGACGTCGCAGGCGGCAAAGCTCCTTGGTGTGGCGGACCAGCGTGGTTCGCTGCGCACGGGTGCCGCAGCTGACCTAATTGCCGTCCGCGGAAACCCACTCTCGGACATTCATGCCTTGAGGGAGGTCGTGTTTGTCATGAAGGATGGAGCGATTTTTCACGAGGGCGCTCCGGTTAAACACCGCTAACTCTAGGAACCCTAAATCGCTTAAGAATCTGCCCCTCACCCCCCCTCAGAGTGAGTCGACCCTAGTGACAACTCCGCCACATAAATGCGGGCGGCTTCGCGTACTTTGTAGCTTTACGTCGGCAGATTCGAGTCTTGGGCTTGTAGCCTCGTCGAACCAGTTTCACGCGAACCCAGTCCAGGTTCACCGACGGGAGTTACCGGGAGGGGCGTAGCACATTCCGCTGCCGCTTGAAAACGGCAGTGCCCTGTGCTCTTTCATTATGGATGTCCGCGGCATTCTCGGCGGCGTCTGTTTGAAAAGTGCGTCCGCTCCGGCGGCAGAGGCCGAATCACTTCAAAACGGGATTCCTATCGAGACGAAATCGTTTAGAATCAATACAGTCAGGGCGCCCGTAGCTCAGTTGGATAGAGCGTCTGCCTTCTAAGCAGAGGGTCGGGGGTTCAAGTCCCTCCGGGCGCGCCACTTTACTCAATGTTTATGCGGCTTTTTGACGTGATACCCAGGAGGGGTTGGCAGGTTTTCGGGATTCGTTCTCCCGTCGTTCTCCCTCACAAAAAGCTCAGTCCTCAGGTGGTGCCCTATGACCAATGAAGAATTACGTACAAAGCTGTGGAAAACGGAAGAGGAGCTGGCCAAGCTGAAGAAAGCCTTCGACCGGCTCCGCAAAGACCATGATGAACTCCTTCGCGCGTACAATTGCCTGCCCAGGCGGGCCTTTATGAGATGATCTATGGGTAGACGCCTTTAGTGTTCCTGTCCCAGTTCGTGCAGACTTGAACATCGGTCGCGGCGTAGTTGTATCTTCTAGTGACTTCCCTGCGGG
>DATAIH010000114.1:0-8224 GCA_036262755.1 Candidatus Acidiferrum sp. | reverse complement strand
CCGCAACCGCCACCATGTACGACCCTGTGGACGTAAAGTATTACTCCAACGGGCAGTAAAAAAAACCGCTTCCGCGCGGAGCATTTACCAGGGCTTCCCTTCCATACAAAAAAGAGGGCCGGCGAACCGGCCCTCTGAAGCCGCGTCCCATGACGACGTTCGCGTATCTTGAGGCGCCCGTCGTTTTGCTCCGTCGCGGCGAGGCGTTCGAGGAAGCCGTCGCGCGGTGAAGGACAGTTGCTCACCGATACGGGCGCGAAATTCGACATGACGGTTGAACTGCAAGCCGAGGAACTGCTCCACAGGTTACGTGGGGGGACCGAAGAGGCCAGAGCCGCCGGTGAAGCCTCCGCTATCGGATCGAACCACAGCCCAGCGAAGTCTGGTCGGCATACAAAAAAAAGGGGAAGGCATTTTGCCCTCCCCCTTTGAACGCGCCGATCCAGCGCGCCGAAGCCTAAAAAATGACCCGCAGACCAAACTGCATCTGTCGCGGGTTGTTGCCCTGGGAGTTCACGACCCCGAAGGTCGACGCCGTGGTTGGATCGACGCCAAGGCCCGTTTGGGCGTCTCCGACGGTGGGATCGGCGAACACCACATGGTTAAAGACGTTGGTAACCACATACTCGAACCTCAAGCTTGCGCGTTCTGTCACATGGATATCCTTGACGACCCTAAGGTCCACATTCCAGTACGGCAAGCCGCGGAATACACCAACGCCACCCGAGTTGTTGTCGAGTCCCAGAATCGGGGGACGAAGGGTACCAAGCAGCCCAGACGGGTTCGCAAAGATGTCGTAGCCTCCGCCACCAATATTGTTATGGAGCGACGTTGAACCTCCACCGATGCCTTTGGTGAATATGCAGTTTTCAGTGTCGAAGAAGCTAGCACTATCGCCTGAACCGAAGGCTTGGCCGCCTGATCCGGCGCCCTGATTGTCAGCGCACCCGAGGGGCTGGCCGCTGCCGATTGCCAAAATGGGCGCCAGGGACCAGCCGCCAGCTAGACGGCCAATTAAACCGTGTTGGTTCTTGTACCAGGGATCATCGATCATCGCGAAAGTGTTGAACACGAACTTGCGATCGAAAGCCTGGAGTCCGTAGCCATTGTTGAGGTTGTAGGGGTCGTTTACGGTGTACTCGCTAGTGGCCTGGACCAAAGCGCCGGTGCCAAGGGCCTTGCTGTAGGTGAAGTTCTCCTGGAGGGTTACGTTGTGCCAGTTGGTCATCTTCAACGAAACAAAGCCGGCGTTATAATTCCCGTGCCCAAGGCTCGCATTGACGCCAACGCCTGAGGTCATCTGGCCGCTTCCGCCTAGAGCCTGACCCGCAATGGGCGTGTTCAGCATACTGCGCGGGAAATCAAATCCACCATTGTCGAGATCGGACCACAGGCTCCAAACGCTCTGGGTAAGCAAATTGCCAGATCCATTGCCACCGCCTTCGTTATACACGACCGCCGCGGTGCAACTTGCAAAGCCACTGCAGTAACCCGTGCCAGCAAGGGCGTGCTCAAAGAAGGGTTGTGCCGTAAATGAATTGGCATACGCTATCAGGGCAGCCTTATATGCAGCTGCCGACTCGCCGGTAGCCTGCGTCGGTGTACCTGCGCCGCAAGCGGCGAAGGAGGTGGCGCAACCTAGCGCCGTTTCGACGGCCGCATAGGCTTTGTCGAACCTTTGCCCGCCGAGCGTCATCATGTAGGGAACGGCGTTAATGTTTATTGGCTGATACTCATGAGTAATTCGTCTTCCGATGTACCCGAGTTCTAACAGGATCTTCGGCGTCAGTTGCCGCTGATAGGTAAGGTCAAAAGAGTCCACGACGTTGGGGCGGAAATGCGGGTCGAGAGCTTCGCCAGCACCAGAGGCAACGGCGTTGAAGCCGGGAAACGTCGGCTGAGGAAGCGTGGAAGCGGCCGGCGGAATTGGAGCGTTGTTGCCGTCAGTTCCCACGCGGAAAGCGTTAGCGAGGGTAGGGTTCGTGGGGCCGCAAAGGGGAGCTGCGCCTGCGCTCGCGGGCATGAAGTTCTGGCGGCATGTGACTGCCTGGATGAGGCCGGTGCCGAGAAGTGGCACAAGCACAAGATCCACGCCGTTCAGGCGACCGTAGATGCGGCTGTAGCCTCCTCGGACGGCCGACTTACCGCGCCCAAATGCTTTGCCCAAGAAACCCGAGTCGTAATTCGGACTCCAAGCCACTGCGAGGCGCGGGCTAAAGGAGCCATAGAAGGGGTCATAGGGGTATTTTTGCCCCGAGCCGGTGTTGCCCACCAAGGCGAACCCAATTTCGGGATTGTAGACTTGGCCTTTCAGAGCGGCGGCCTCGCGCTGTTGGAGATATGTTGCGGTGTCCAACTGCTGCCCGCTGGAGTCCACCAATTCGATCTGCTTGCCCAACGCTTCGGTGGGAGGCATTTCGAGAGTCCAACCTAAGCCGTAGGTGAAAGTGAAAGAGGGCTTCAGGTGCCAGGAGTCGCTGAAGTACACGTTGTAGTAAGGAATGGTGCTCTGATCAAACGCGTGAGTCAGCGGAGGATTCAGGTTCAGGGTCGCGCCAGACCGGGTATAAGCAATTTGAGAATCGGTGACGATGCCGAGGACAGCAGCAACATCGCGGCCCCAAGTTTTCGCGCTGACGCCAGTAGGGAGAGTCGAGGAGCTGTCTACAAGGCCGCTGCCAGCTGAATCGCCAAGTTGGTAGGTAGGCTGGTAGTTGACGCCTCCGCCGTTATCCGAGCGCTGGTGCCAGTCCCAGTTACGTTGATAGGCGCCGCCGAAGGTAAAGATATGACTGCCCTTCAGCGTGGTAATGTCGTCGCGGATGAAACTGTCATGGCCATCCCAGAACCTGGTGCGAACGGCCTGGGTGTTGACGTTATAGGGAATGAGAGCTGATGAGGACTCACCGAATGGTTCAAGCGCGCCGCCGAGTTGGGAGAACTGCACTACTCCGCCTGGATCGGCCCATGACCAAAAGTTTCGAAGGAAGCTGTAATGGAAATTGTTGGTGGTATTCGAAGTGATGTTGGTGGTCAGACCGGCCACGAGATACCATGGCTGCTGGGGCCGCACGGCCTGAGAGGTAGGTGTTCCAAGGGTATCGCCCGGGAAGAATCCACCGTAATCAATTTGGCTGTTGGTGTTCTTTACCAGCTTGTAGTAGCGGTAGCTGGTATTAAAGTGCCACTTGGAACCGAAGTCGTGGTCCACGCGGGCGACGCCAAAGTTGGAAGTATAGGGTTCGCTCATGTTGCCCCTGTATCCGATCTCGTTGACGCCATCGCACCGTGATCCCAATCCCACTATGGTACAGTTGGGGTCATTCCCAATGGGCTCGTACTTGTTCCACATTTGTTGAACCAATGGATCGATGCCCAGGCCGCGGGGGTCGCAGGCCACATTTCCGCCCGGCCCGCAATTCGTTCCGGTGTTCAAGTTATAGTTCACACCATTAAAAGTGAGGATCCCGGCGCGCATGTTGGCGCTGGGGACAGCCGTTTCGACCGTCGCGGAGTTTTTCCAGCGGAATCCTTCATAGTTGGCAAAGAAATAGGTCTTTCCGCCGAAAATCTCCTTACTGATAATTGGGCCGCCACCTGAGACGCCAAAGCGGTTGTAGTGATAACTCGGGAGGGGTGTTCCACTTAAATTGTTATCCCACGTGTTTGCATTCAGATTGTTATCAAAATAATATTCATAGCCCGTGCCATGCCAGGCGTTGGTGCCGCGCCTGGTGACAACTTGAACTTCGGCGCCGGCAGAACTATTGAAGTCGGCGGTCTGGTTGGCCGTGTTGACTTTGAATTCTTCGACGCTGTCAATCGGAGTAGGCATCACTCCGGTAGGACTGCCTCCAATCTGACTTGAAACCGCGCCGCCGGTCGGATCGCCGGCAAAGCTAACGGTGTAGACCTGCATGCTACCGTCCATGTCATTCGTATTTTGGCCCCCATCGAGCATGAAAGTGCTCTGATCGACCACGGCACCGGCCACGCTGCCATCCGGAGAAACACCAGGCTGGAGCGTTACGAAGGTAGCGGCGTCCCGCTGAATGGAAGGGAGGTTCTGCAGCGTCTCACCGCCAACGGTGTTACCGACGGTGGCGTTCAACGTTTGGATCTCCGCACCTGTCGCCGTGACTTCTACCGTCTGACTTATCGACCCGAGCTCCAGGCTGGCATTTAGAGTAAGTACACTGCTAACATCCACTTCCTGTTTCACGAATTTAGCCGCTCGGAATCCTGTTTTGCTGATCGTTACGTTGTAGATGCTCGGAACAATGTTGGCAATGATATAGCGACCCGCGTCATTGGTGACCGCCGTCCGCTGCGCGTTGGTCGCCGTATCAACGAGAGTCACCGTAGCGCCCACGACCGCCGCACCGGACTGGTCCGTGACTGTGCCTGCCAAAGTTCCGGTATTTGCCGCCTGCCCCAGGGCAGAAGGCGAAAACAGACAAAACAGAACAAAGAAACACGATAAAACACACGCAACGCGCTTAGTTAGCATTTGACTGCCTCCGTGGACGGCCCGGACAAGGGCCCTACGCCTCGCACACCGTTACTCGAAGACACCTCTGTGCATCTAGAAGGATCGAATTTAACCAGCAACCCCTACCACAGGACTCTCTTGCTGCTGGGCGTAGAGCAAGTTCTCCGCCAACCCAGCTCACCTAACTAACTTCTAAATCCTGCAGTCGATTACGTAAATGCGACGTAAATCGGCGGGACGTCCACTCTATGTCTGTTCATACGTTTCTATGGACTTTCATAGAGCCACGTTTTCGCAGCCAGCCTGTTTCGAGCGAAAACGTGCAAGCAGTAGCGACTTCTAGGAGGGCTTGTATAGTCCGCCGACGATGACGTTGTCAATACAAAGTTTATGTTCTCCTTAGAGAGAGTTCAGGTTCGATTCTTGCACAGAGCTAAGGAAGTTCTAAAAGTAATGGAACGGGCAAACACGCAGGTTTGCATTTGGTCGATGGAATTACAGTTCGAGCGAGCCCGGCCCATCGCTGAGAAAAATGGGCCTCTCCCAACCGTAGAATTTCAGTTCGCCTGGTAGACGGCGCGGCCGCCGACCACGGTGCGCAGCACGCGAACCTTGGTGTATTGCGAAGGCGGAATCTTCGAGAGGTCGTCGGAGAGTACGATGAAATCGGCGTACTCTCCGACCTTAAGCTCGCCCTTCTTCCCTTCCTCAAACTGCGCGTAAGCGGAGCCGGAGGTGTAGGCTCGAATGCAATCTTCGAGGGAGATTTTCTCCTGAGGCTCCCAGCCGTTCCTCGGCCCGCCTTCCGGACGCTCGCGCGTTACGCAGGCGTACAGCCCGCGGAACGGGCTGACGGGTTCAACGGGGTAGTCGGTTCCGAAGGCGAGGCGAACACCGCCCCTCAGCATGGTGTTCCAGGCATACGCGCCCTTGATGCGCTCAGGGCCAATACGGTCTTCAGCCCAGCGCATGTCGGTGGTTTGATGCGAGGGCTGCATGGAAGCGATGACTTTGAGCTCTTTGAAACGCTGGAAGTCCACGGGAGCGACCACCTGGGCGTGCTCGATGCGGTCGCGGCGGTCCCGCGGGCCGTTGGCTTTGAGAACCGCCGCGAAGACGTCGAGAGCAATGCGATTGGCGCGATCGCCGATGGCATGAAAGTTTAGTTGGAAGCCGGCCTTGTCGCGCGCGATGGCCATGTCGCGCAATTTGTCGGGATCATAGGTAGAGATTCCCTCGGTCGAAGGGTCGTCGGTATAGGGCTCGAGCATAGCCGCGGTGCGCGAGCCGAGAGCGCCATCGGTGATGGCTTTCAACGCGCCGGTTTTCAGCCAAGGGTCTGTCGTGCCGCCTTGGGCCCGCCGGTCCTGCAACTCGTTGAGCGAAGCATTGAACGGAAGCCATTCGGTGATGCGCGCGGTAAGCTTGCCCTCTTCTTTCAATTGCTGGTAGACCTGAAAATCTTCCCATGCGGAATTGTCCTGCACCGACGTGACGCCGTTTCGCGCAACATCCGCAAGCACGATTTCAATTCCGCGCCTGCGCTCTTCCATCGAGGGATCGGGAATTCGCACTCTCACCAAATTCATCGCCGCAGATTCTTTCAGCATCCCCGTAGGTTCCCCGAGACCGTCGTGCTCGATCTCGCCGCCTGGCGGATTCGGAGTGGACTTGTCGATTTCCGCCTTCTTCAGCGCCAGCGAATTGGCGACGGCCACGTGGCCGGAGATGTGCGTGAGGATCACAGGATTATTCGGCGCGACGGCGTCGAGTTCCTGGCGATTCGGGAACCTTTTATCGGGCCAAAGCGTGTGATCCCACCCGTTGCCGGTGATCCATTCGCCTTCTTTGTGATGCGCAACGGCTTCCGCAATGCGCTTCTGCATTTCTTGTGCGGAGCTGACGCCGCGTAATTCAACCGCCAGCGCGCCGGCCCCGGCGCTGCCCAGGTGCACGTGCGCATCATTAAAGCCGGGCATTACCAAGAGATTGTTCAGGTGAACGGTTTCTGCGCCCTCCTGGCTTCCGCCGCAGTCGAGCAGAACGTGATCCAGCTTTCCAATACAGGTGATTTGCCCGTCGGCCACGGCCATCGCTTCGGCCCGCGGATTCGCCGGATCGTTGGTATAAATCCGACCGTGCGTATAGAACACGGTGTGCTTCGGGTTTTCCTGCGCCGTCCCGTTCTTGCCGAGCGGCGCCACGCACAAAGCTGTTCCCAAAGCAAACCAAGCACCGGCAAACCGCAGACGGGCGGCCCCCACCTTCATCGAGGTTTCTCCTCTTCGACCCCAGCGATTCCAAGAACGGTCAGCAACGCGCGTTTTAAGCCCGCATCGCGGCCAGTCGCGTCATACCACTCCTGCAAGGAATGCGCTCCGCCGCCATTTCCGCCAGCGCCGATGGAGATGGCATCGATTCCCAGAGAGAGCGGGATATTCGCGTCCGTCGAGGACCGTTCCGTTCGGGACTGGTTGCCGATGAATTCATCTGCCGCCCGCAAGGCCGCCAGCAGTGGTGAATCGTGCGGGAGCTCGCCGCCGGGTCGGCTTCCAAGCAACTCCACTTTCCATTCGAGAGCCCCTTTGGAGCGGTCGCGCGGGGGCTCCATTTCGTCGCGCACGCCTGCGGCGATCGAGTCGCGAAGCGCGGATTCGAGCCGGCCCAATTCCTCCTCGTTTTCCGAACGAATGTCCACTTTGATTTTGGCCTCGTAAGGCACGGAATTGACCGACGTGCCGCCTTCGATCCGGCCAATGTTGAAGGTGGTGCGTGGGCTGGCCGGTACCTTTGTGTTGATAAAACGCACCGAGCCGCGAATCAAAGCATCGATGGGATTTGGCATGCCGAAATCCGACCAGCTATGTCCGCCAGGCCCCGTGACCGTAGCTTCCAGGCGCCGCGACGCCAGCGCTTTCGTGGTGACGTGCTCCGTGCCAGAGCCATCGAGCACCACCACGGCTTTCAGTTTTTTCCGGTAGGTCTCGACCAACTCGCGCATTCCGCGCAGATTGCCTTCCCCCTCTTCGCCCACGTTCCCCACAAGCAGAATGGTGCGCTCGGGTCGGATGTGAGCAAATTCGAGCGCTCTCGCAATGGCGACAAGCGCCGCCATGCCGGTGCCGTTGTCAGAAATGCCCGGCGCCGTCATCCGGCTGCCGCTGCGATGGACTTTCACGTCCGTGCCAGGAGGAAAAACCGTATCAAGATGCGCGGAGAGCATCACAGCTTCATGTTCCGTTGCGCCGCGCAACTCCCCGACGACGTTGCCCATCTTGTCGATGTGCGTTGAGAGGCCGCTTGCCGCGAGCAATTCGTCGACAGCGGTGGCGCGCGCCTCTTCCTGAAAGGGCGGGGCGGGAATTTCCGTTAACCTCGCTTGCGTATCGTTGATCCAGGAGAGATTGTGGCCAAACCATTCGAGGGCCGCGCGCACCTGCACGCTTTCGGCGAGCCGGGGACCCGCGGAAAGACGATGCGCATGCGACTGGGCGGCGGAGCGAGCCGGCATAACGAGAAGAATAGCGCAAACCAAGGCGCGTTTCATCGTCGCTCGACCTATCTTGTTTGGCCAATTTTGTTTCAACGGGATGCAGGCTCCGTGCAAAGGGCCTGGACCTCGGCATCGGTGAGTACGCGTGCGGATTGCTTGGCAGCCTCGAGGATCCGGCTAACGAGAGCGTCATCGGCGGGAATCTGGTGGCGCGCGCCTCTTCCTGAAAGGGCGGGGCG
>DATAIH010000113.1:0-60894 GCA_036262755.1 Candidatus Acidiferrum sp. | reverse complement strand
TCGAGGTCTTTGCGCACACGTTCGGCTTCGGTGAGCGTAAACAGGCGGTGCGGCGGCTCGGGAGTTTCGTCCTGTTCTGGGTCTTCGTCGGCCATTCAGTCGTTTTCTTTCTGCCTAAGGCAATCCAAGCAAAGTCTCTTCTAGTGTTCGTCGGTTTGCAAGCAGAAACAGACCGTCGTTTCCGCTGCCGTGCCTTAGCGCAACACGAGCATGCGGTCCAAGGCCAGCCCGGCATGGTAGCGCGTGCGCTCGTCCACCGAAATGCGATTGATCAAATTGCCGCATCCCAGGTTTTCGAGAGTCCAGAGGAGATGCTGGGGGGTGATGCGGAACATGGTGGTCGAAACACATGCGCCGGGGTCAAGCGAAATGACCTTCCGGTCTTGGAACGCCTTGCGCAGGCGGTTCACCAGGTGGATTTCCGTGCCCACGGCCCATCCCGAACCAGAGGGTGCCGACTCGATCGCCTTGATAATGCCCTCGGTCGAAGCGACCTGGTCGGCAGCCTGGGCGACCGCGAAACGGCATTCCGGGTGAACGATCACGCGTATGCCGGGATGCTCGCGACGGACCCGCCGAACTTGCTCCTGCGTAAAGCGCTGGTGCACCGAGCAGTAGCCCTTCCAGAGAATGATGCGAGCCTTGCGAAGCGCGTCCGGTCTGTGTCCTCCGAGTTCCTGGAGCGGGTCCCACACGATCATCTCGTCGAGCGGGATACCCAGGCGATAGCCGCTATTGCGCCCAAGATGCTCGTCGGGGAGGAAAAGAACCTTTTCGCCTTTCTCGAAAGCCCACTCCAGCACCGCCGCTCGATTGGAACTGGTGCAAATCGAGCCGCGGTGTTCGCCCGTGAAAGCCTTCATTGCCGCCGTGGCGTTCATGTAGCTGACAGGAATGACTTTCCTCGAATTCACGACGGAAGAAAGCTCACTCCAGCAAGCTTGTAGTTGGCCGATGTCGGCCGTCTCCGCCATGGAACAGCCGGCGTTGAGGTCTGGCAGCACCACAACCTGATGTTCCCGGCGCAGGATGTCCGCGCTTTCGGCCATGAAGTGGACGCCGCAGAAAACGATATAGCGGGAGTAGGTTTCCGAGGCCTGGACGGAGAGTTTGAGGGAACCGCCGCGAAAATCAGCGAATTGTATGACCTCATCGCGCTGGTAGTGATGGCCGAGAATGACTACATCCTCGCCCAGACGGGCCTTGGCGGCGGCAATTCGGTCGTCCAGCGCGTTATCCGGAACCAGCAGGTAGGAATCGAGATCGCACCCCACCCCCGGCGCGATTTCCGGCGCGTCGACGGGTAGCGGGGGTTCGCTAGGGACGATACTGCTAGATCCCGAAATGGGTATGAGGTCTCCCATGACTCGTGTAATTTTTACCTACAGGTGGTTTACTGCGGCCGCTGGTCTTCTACAGGCCTATTTTCTCATAAGGGGGCAGATTGTCCAACTAACCTCCGATGAACACCATCGTACGCGAGGGGGGCACAAAACCAGGCTCGTTGATGCGGTGGCCTTCTTCCTTTTCGTTGACGACGGAGCGGATATAGGCGAGGAGATCGTCGTCAGAGGCGCCTTCACGAAGCAGCGAGCGGAGGTCGTGGTCTTCCTTGCTGAAGAGGCAGGTGCGAAGCTTGCCGTCGGCCGTCACCCGGATTCGCGAACAGAAGCCACAGAAGGGCTGCGTGACCGAGGCGATGAGGCCGATTTCACCTGGCGCGCCATCGGCAAAGCGGTATTTACGGGCGGTTTCGCTCGCCTCGTGCGGGATTTGGACTAAGGGCCAGCGGGCGTGAATGCGATGGTAGACCTCGGCGGCAGGAACGACCAGCTCGCGTGACCAGTGGCGATCGGCATCAAGCGGCATGAATTCGATGAAGCGCATGATGACCCCGCGGTCGCGGGAGAATTGGGCGAACGCCTCGATTTCGTCGTCGTTCAGCCCACGAACAAGAACGGCGTTCACCTTGGCGGGAGCGAGCCGCGAATTTTGCGCAGCGTCGATTCCGTCCATCACTTTGGAAAACGATTTGGTACGGGTGATGCGCTCGAATTTGGCGGGGTCCAGGGAATCGAGGCTGATGTTGATGCGGCGCAAACCCGCAGCGAGGAGGCGGTTACAGCGCTCGGCAAGGAGGTGGCCATTGGTCGTCATGGAAAGATCGGGAAAGCCGAGGGCATGGAGCCGGGAGATATAGTCCTCCACGCCATCGCGAACGAGGGGTTCGCCACCGGTGACGCGGATCTTGCGAATGCCCAGAGTGAGGAAAACGTTGGCCAGCCGGTCAAGCTCGAGCCAGGAAAGGATCTCATCATGGTCGCGATAGTTCTCCGGGTCGGCAGAGCGGCAGTAGACACAGCGAAAGTTGCAGCGGTCGGTGACGGAAATGCGCAGGTCGGTGATCTGGCGGCCAAAACTGTCGCGAAGTGTCATGGTTAAGCGAGCCAAAAGAAAAACCCCGATTCGCAGATTGGAATCGGGGACCAGCCGGAAATCGACACGTTTCCGGCGAAAGCGCTCCTTTCCAATCGCGGGAGGCGCAGGCGTTTCCACCCGAACCCTGAGTCCCCTCATTTGCGCGGGACGTCGCCCCTGCCACCGTAGGTTGTTTCTCCTCGTAGGCTGCAGAGGTCGGAGTTACAGACCGAGTGTACGCTTGTTCACCCGAGGGTGCAATCCAAGTTGCGATTTCTCCGGAGCGCGGGCTAACAGGAATGTTGATTGTGATAGAGTTTTGCGCACGCCATGCGGATCTTTGTTTTAGGGGCCGGGGCGACCGGCTCGCTTCTCGCCCAATTGCTGGAGCGCCAAGGACATACGGTCTGGTGCGGGGACCGCGATCCCGAGCGGGCGCGGCGCTTCCTCGGGAGAAGAAGCACGATCCCGGTCACGGAGGTGAATGCGAGAAACCTGCGGGGCATCGTGAAAGCGGCAAAAGGCTGCCAGCTCATCGTCAACGCCTCCGCCTCGGTTTTCAATGAAATCGTGCTGCGGGCGGCCCTCCGGTTGCGATCCCACTACATGGACCTCAGCTCTCATCTGACGAGGAATCCCTTTAAAGCCGAGCAGTTCCGCTACACCAAGAGGTTTTCGGAGAAGAAGCGCGTGGCTTTAATCAATGCCGGAGTGGCGCCAGGATTGACGAACCTGCTCGTGAAACGCGCTGCCGAGATGCTGGATAACCCGAACTCCGTGCATATCCGCCTTTATGAAAGCAGCGAGAGCGAGGATCCCATCTCGCAGTGGTCGCCGGAAGTGTCGTTCGACGAAGCAGTCTCGCACCCGCGCATATACCGCGGCGGAAGATTTCAGCTGGGCAAGCGGTTTTCGGAAGTCGAGAAATTTCGGTTTCCCGAGCCCATTGGCACGGTCCGCGTGGTGTTGGCGGCGCAAGACGAAGTGGCCACCTTGCCGCACTTTATTCCCTTGCGCGATTTGGATGTAAAAATCGGCGGGAATGAGATTGACCGGCTGCGCCGCTGGCACAAGCAGGGGAAACTATCGAAGTCCCGGGGAATGGCGCGGCACCGCTTTCCCCAGACGTTCTCCCCAAAAAGAATCGCCAAGCTGATTCGGCAGGGGATTCTGCAGAACGCGCGGTTCGCGGCGGCGGTGCTGGTCAAGGGAGTGAATCACGGCAAAACTACGGACGACCACCTGATGGTGCGCAGCGATTGCGCGTTTCCGACGCTTTATCAGATTCGCCAACAAGGAAGGTTCACAACACCGGTGGCATACGCCACGGCGCACATGGCGGCGCTGTTCATCAAATTCTTCCCGCGCGAAGTTGCCGGAGTATTGGCCCCGGAGATGCTGCCCGTCGAAACGCGTAGAGCGATCCTTTCCGGAATCCGCAGCAACAGCATTCGAATCACGCAGAAAACGACGGTCCTGAAAGAGCCCGGAGACGAAGAAGAAGAAATCTAAGCCATCCCAACCGGCCGAGGCCAAGAGCGAAGTGAATGCGGCGAACCTCAGCAGCAGCGGTTGGGGCGAGAATAGCGGCGATTGAGCTGCTCGACGTAAAACTCCGCCTGGCTCAGGGTACGGCCAGACCCGCCACGAACGCCTGCCGATTGCAAATAGCTCTCGTAGGCGGCGTCCCCGCACCATTCGCGCAGTCCGCGCCAGAAGCGGCGAACGAAACGTTTCGTGCGTCGGGCGGCCTTGCGCATCAATCGTCTCCCACCGCATCGCCGACCACCAGGTCGCGGCCGGCACCCGAGAAACCCTCCGCCCAGCGCGTTCGGACGTAGGGGGACTCGTGCAGTACCGCTTCGCGGCGGCTGAGAATTCCATACCACTGGACCAGAGCTTCGATGATAAGCAGCAGAATCATCAGGGCAAGAATGGACGTAACGGCGGCATCCAGGCGCAGATTGAACATGAGCCGCTGGGTCTGCGCCAGTTTTGCCGTTGTCACCGTGCCGCTTGAGATCTGGGCGGCCAACTCGTTGGCACCGGAGAGAAACCCGATGCGCGGATTCGGGCTGAGGATTTTTTGATAGCTGGCGGTCATGGTGATGACGATCAGGGCCGCCATCGGAATCATGGTCACCCAAATCCACCGCAAGCGCCCCATCTTCATCAGAATCGTGGTGGCCACCACTAGCGCCACCGCGGCTAGCAACTGATTGGAAATGCCGAACAGCGGCCACAGGGAATTGATTCCCCCCAAGGGGTCAATCACCCCTTGATAGAGGAAATAGCCCCAGGCCCCGACGATAACCGCGCTCGAAAGCAAAACCGCGGGCAGCCAGCTGGTTCGCGAGAGCGGTTTCCAGATGCGCCCGCCCATTTCATGGATCATGAAGCGTCCGACGCGCGTGCCCGCGTCCAGCACCGTAAGCACGAAAAGCGCTTCAAACATGATGGCAAAGTGATACCAGATGCCGAGCAGGCGGCCGCCGCCAATGGTGTTTGAGAAAATTTGAGCCATGCCTACTGCCAGCGACGGCGCTCCCCCCGTGCGATTCAGCAGGGTTTGTTCGCCGACGTCGCGCGCCAACTGGGTCATCGTTTGCGCATCGAGGTGGTAGCCCCAGCCGGTGATGGTGGCCGCAGCCGCCTCCGCCGTATGGCCGACAATTCCCGCAGGGCTGTTGATCGCGAAATACACGCCCGGGGTCATGGCGCAAGCCGCGACCATGGCCATGATGCCGACGAACGATTCGAGCATCATGGCGCCATAACCGATAAAGCGCGCTTGCCCTTCCCGTAGAATCATTTTCGGCGTGGTGCCCGAAGAAATCAGCGAGTGAAATCCGCTGATGGCGCCGCAAGCGATGGTGATGAAGCAGAACGGGAAAATCCTTCCGGCAAAGACCGGCCCGGTTCCGTCGACGAAACGAGTGAGGGGCGGCATCAATACTTGCGGGCGCACCAGCAAGATACCCGCGGCAAGCGAGAAAATGGCGCCCGCCTTGATGAACGAGATCAAATAATCGCGAGGCGCAAGCAACAGCCAGACGGGCAGCACCGAGGCGATGTAACCGTAGACGATCAGCGCCAGCGCGAGCGACACGCCGCCGAGCGTAAACACGTGCGACCACGACGGAGCATCCGCCACCCATCGCCCGGCCACGACGGCAAATAGCACCAAGGCGAAGCCAATCACCGACGCCTCCATAACCTTGCCCGGCCGCAGGAATCGCAGGTACACCCCGAGCAGCAGCGCAATAGGAAGTGTCATAGAGATTGTAAAGGTGGCCCAGGGCGAGGCCTTCAGCGCGTTGACCACGACCAGCGCGATGACCCCGAGAAGAATGATGATGATGGCAAGCACGGCAAGCTGCGCGATGATACCGCCACGCTTGCTGACCTCTTCGCGCGCCATTTGCCCGAGCGACTTCCCGTCACGGCGAATGGAACAGAAAAGAATCACAAAATCCTGGACACAGCCGCCAAACGCGGCGCCGGCAATCAGCCAGAGCGTGCCGGGGAGATAACCGAATTGCGCGGCCAGCGTAGGGCCGACGAGCGGCCCGGGACCGGCAATCGCAGCGAAATGGTGGCCAAACAAAACCCATTTGTTGGTGGGCACGAAGTCGCGACCATCGTCGTGACGTTCCGCGGGCGTAGCGCGCGTATCATCAAGTGCGAGAACTTTCGCAGCGACGAACGCGGAATACAAGCGGAATGCCACGAGATAACAGCAAAGCGCGGCGATCACGAACCACATGGCGTTAAGCGGTTCGCCGCGGTGGATGGCAATGGCGCCGAGAGCCCCGGCACCCGTAACGGCCACGACCAGCCAGACCAGCATGGAGAGGACACGCTTCATTGCGGCGCCAGCCCCCATCTCGCCCCCGTAAGGCAAAAGGCGACGTGCGGCATCGTATGCGAGACTTCGAGCAGCGTCAATTGGGCGATGCGACAACACCCTCAACCGGCGGGGTAAAGCGTTTTGGACCTAGGCGAGTTCGCGGATAAAATGCCGCGAACGGAAGAAACCTATCTAAGGAGCGGCCTCATGGGGCGAATTTCCTGGCCAGCCGTCATTCTCTGTTTTCTTGTTTCGAGCGTTGCAGCTTTCGCAGCACCTCAGGCCGAGCAAAAAAAGGAAGAGTTGCCGCATCCCAAAACCCTCGAAGAATTGCAAAAAGCCATGAAAGACGTGGTGGAGAAAAACCACGCAACCGGAGCGGGCGTGGCGCTGGTTTCGAATGGGCAACGCCTATGGTGCGGCGGCATTGGCAAGGCGGACCTGGCCGCGAACAGGGATATGGCCTGCGACACCCAATTTCGCGTCGGCTCCATCAGCAAAACGTTTGTGGCTCTGGCATTGCTGAAATTGGAGGAAGAAGGAAGAATCAACCTTTACGCACGGTTGCAAGATGTTGCTCCGGAAATTCCCATGGAAAACCGCTGGGGAAATACCGATCCCGTGCGCATTGTGCACCTTCTGGAGCACAGCGCCGGGTTCGACGACATGGAGCTCGCCGAGGTTTACAATCGCCATGGCCGCGCGGATTATCCGTTGCTCGAGGTTTTCAAGCGCTTTCAGAAACCGGAGAACGTGCGGTGGCCTCCGGGCACGCGGTTTGCTTATTGCAATCCCGGTTATGGTATCGCTGGCTACGTGATCGAGAGGGTTACGGGCCAGCCCTTCGACGTGTACATCCAGCACAACATTCTTGCGCCGCTCGAGATCACCGTCGGCGACTTTCGGCTCACCGACGCGAATCGCGCCGCGCTCGCGCAAGGCTACGAAGGCAATCCGCCGCGCGCGGTTCCTTACAAGAACATCTACCTGCGTCCTGCCGGCGATATGAAGGCTTCCCCCGGGGAATTGGCCAGGCTGGTGCAATTCTTTCTGCGGCGCGGCAAAGCCGGAGACGTGCAACTGGTGAAGCCGGAGAGCATCGCGCGGATGGAATACCCCGAAACGGTTTCTTCCGCAACGCACGGCCTGCGCCTCGGCTACGGGCTGGCGAACTACACAAAGAGTGAAGGCGGCGTCATTACCCACGGACATGACGGGGGAATCGACGGCTTCATTTCCTCTTATCGCTACATGCCGGAGCAGAACTGGGGCTACGTGGTCCTGCTGAACAGCACGGTCTCGGAAAAAGCCTTGGAAGATTTGAATCTTCTGGCGATCGATTTTTTGTCCAAGGACTTCCCAAAACCGCAGCAGCCGATGATTTCCCTTAACGCGAAAGAGCTCAAGAAATTTTCCGGTTATTACGCGCCGCGCGCCCCGAGGAATCAGTTGATCGCGTTCATGGAACAATTGACGGGAGGAACATGGATTCGCGTGGCGGACGGCAAGTTGGAGTCCTCGGCACTTTTCGCAAAGGGCCATGAGCCGCTGCTGCCCGTGAGCAAGAGCCTTTTTCGCGGAGAAAAAGAACCGGAAGCTACTGCCGTCTTCTTCCCCGACGCCAGCGGAAGGATGATTTATGTACGCACGGGAGAAAATGGCGAGCCGTACGGAGAAAAAGTCTTCCCGATCTGGTTTTTCACGCGGTTGTTGCTGCTGACCTCGTCGGCTGTGGTGATGGCCAGCGCGCTGCCGTACGCGCTTTTCTGGGGATTGTGGCTGCTCTTGGCGAGACTCATAAAGAAAATAAAGCGAATGAAGCACGTGCGCGTACGAGCAGTGCCGCTCTTTGCCGTGCTAAGTGTGGCGGTCGTGGTGTTCGCGTTCAGCAAAGCCACGAACGAAACTGGCATCTTCAGCTTTTGGTCGTTTCTGGTTTTTGTGGGGACCATCGCGTTCATGCTGCTATCGCTCGCGGGCCTCGCGCTGGCTGTCAGCGTGCCCCGCAAAGAGATTCACAGTTGGGCGCGCATCCATTCCCTGTTGGTCTCGATCGCGTGTTGCGTGGTGCTGTTGTTCTTTTCCGCGTGGCATCTCATTGGCTTGCGCCTCTGGGCCCCGTGAAGCATCGCCATTAGGACGGACGCGGGACGATGTAGTCGCGCGTGATTTTGTCGAGCGAGGTTGTTCCCGCCTGGCGCATGATGGTGCGCAATTCGCGCCGATAGATTTCGAGGACGGCTTCGACGCCCGCCTGGCCGAAAGCCCCCAGTCCCCAGGAGTGCGGTCTCCCGAAGCCGACCGCCGTGGCACCCATCGCAAGCGCTTTGAATAGATCCGTGCCGCGCCGCACGCCGCCGTCGACGATCACGGGCACTCTCCCAGCAACGGCCTCGACCACCTCCGGAAGACTTTCAATGGTTGGGCGCAAGGTTTCTTCCGCGCGGCCTCCGTGATTGGAAACCATCAAACCATCCACGCCGTGCTCGACCGCAAGCTCGGCGTCTTCACGCGTGACGATGCCTTTGATCAGGAATTTGACGGTAACGGTATCGCGCAGCCGCTTCACCAGCTCCCAGTTCGCCGAGAGGGGAAACAGCTGCGTCACTTGCGAAACGTCCACCCCGTCGAACATCGGTTTTCGGGTGGCGTAGTCGGCGAAGCCTCCTTTCGACGGGCTGGTCCCCGGCTTTCCTCGGGCGAAAGGCGAGTACCCACCTGCATGGCACGCCGAACAAGGCCGTTTGTCAACACGCTCGGAGCGAAAAAGAGTTTCTCGGTTGCTGCCTTCGTGTAGATCGACGGTCAGGACAATCGCGGGCGAACCCGCAGTTTCGGCGCGTTTGATAATGGCACGAGTAACTTCCCATGCGTTTGTCGGATAAAGCTGCTGCCACACTGGCCCGCCGCGCGCTGCAATAGCGTCTTCGATGGAAACCGTGGCAACGGTAGAAAGCATCATCAAGTGGCCCTTGGTCTTTGCCGCACGGGCCACGCCCAGCTCGCCATCCGGGTGGAACGCTTTTTGTGCGCCCACGGGCGAGAGCACGATCGGAGAGTCCCACTTCACGCCAAAAATGGTCCTGGACATGTCGATTTTCGCAACATCCACGAGACGGCGCGAGCGAATTTGAACATGCGCATAGCCGTCGCGATTCGCGCGCACCGTCGCATCGTCATCCACGCCCGTAGCGAGATAACCCCAATGCGCCGGGGGAATCGCTTTTCGCGCCGCGGGCTCGAAATCCATCACATCAAACGCTTGGTCCGGGGAAGAAATCACAGAGTCGTTTTGCTGTTCGAGACTCTCGAGCCAGCCCCAAAAGTGTTCTTCTTTGAGCGGCTCCGCACGGAGAAGCTCTGCCAGCGTGCCAGCCAGCACGCTCGAGCCGGCGATCAGCGGGCTGGCACCAAGCATCTTGAGGAATTTTCTTCGCGTTCTAGCGCGTTGGGGCATGATATCCATCGGCTGTTTCCGTCCGCTAATCTGGTAGCGAAGTGTAGCGCAGGAGGGGGTAGAGTTCGCGGAAAACTTTTGCGAGATCGCGGGGAAAAGAAGCGCGCGTCGCGACCGCGGGACTCATTTTGCGCCTTACAATCCATGCCAAAATCCTGTTCCAGTTTTCGCGAGCGGCTGGCCAGCCGGAATGCTTGGTCCACTCTCCTTTTTGTGTGGTGTACCAGTAGCTTTCATAGCGCCGGCTCAGGCGCTTTTTCTGTTTGGCGACCCAACCGGGCCGGGCCTCGACCCGCGCTTGACCGATTGTGGCGAGGACCGATCCCTTGCGTTTTCCTCCCGAATAGATGCGAAAGCCCGCGGTAACCGTATTCGTGGAGAGCCCCACGTAAAGCTGCCCGGTTTCTCCGTTACCGGGAGCCGGCACAGAGAATTTCAGATACATCTGCGTTTTGTAAGGCGTCTTGTCTTTCGCAAAGCGAATGTCGCGGTTGATGCGCGAAAAATTCGACCCCGTCCGGCCGGAAAGATCGAACCGTGAGTCGAGTTGCAACATGGCGGGGGACAATTCCTCGCATAAGTGACGCAACGGCCGAACGACAGTGGATTGATACCGCTCCCTGTTCTCGTCCATCCACTTTTTGCTGTTGTTGCGCCCGAGTTCCTGGAAGAACCGGAAGGTTTCGCGTGTGAAAACTGGTGTGGGCTTCGTCATGTGCGCCTGAGTCCTGCGATCCGCCATGGAGCGGCGCACCACAGCCTACACCATTACCAGGCGGGGTCAATTCGTCGCTTGTCGACTCAAGGGGGGCATCAAGATTGGCACTTGCCGCGATGCCCGCGCGACAGTTAGTCTCGGTGCATGAGCGAAACAACAAGCAATTTTACGCCAACGGAGAAAACCAAGGTCCGCCGCAAGCCGGAGCGCGGCAGCTACGATCGCGAACTGATCTATAGAATTCTCGACGAAGCTTTCGTTTGCCAGGTCGCGTTCATCGACAGCGGCCTGCCCTTTGTCGTGCCGACCAATTACGTTCGCGTGGGCGACAAACTGTTCTTGCACGGGTCGACCGCCAGTCGGCTAATGAAGACGCTCGCGAGCGGTGCGCCGTTCTGCCTGAACGTCACCCTGCTCGATGGCATTGTCTGTGCGCCGAGCGCGACGGGGCACTCCGTCAATTACCGCTCCGTGGTGGTGATGGCCAAGGCGGAAATTGTCAAAGGGGAAGCCGCGAAGCTCGCCGCCATGCGGGACTTCGTGGAGTATGTGATCCGCGGCCGTTGGGCTACGGTACTTCCGCCCACCGAGCAAGAATTGAAAGGGACGATGGTGCTGGCCGTTCCGCTGGTCGAGGTTTCCTCCAAAGTTCGCACGGGCTTCGCCGTGAACGAAAACGACGACTACCGGGCGCCCGGATGGACAGGCGTCATCCCTATGAAATGGATTGCCGAACCGCCGGTTCCGGACCCGCGCGGCAATCCTCGGGTCGCTGCGCCCGCAAATATCCAGCACTATTCTCGGCCGCAATGACCCCAACTCGGGGTCGCCGGCCAAAGATCGAGTTTGCTGGGTAAACCATAGAAACCACAGCAGATACTTCGAACGAAGTTGCCCGTAACTTCGAGAGGTGAGCCGCAAACAAACCACTTTCTAGGGCAAACAGCCCGGCTTCGAGGCTTCACGCCGCCGTCAGCAGGATCGGTTCGCCGCGGGTAATCACGATGGTGTGCTCGTGGTGCGCGGAAAGGCTCCCGTCTATGGTTCGATAGGTCCAGCGGTCCTGGTCGAGCGTGACATGGCCCGTGCCAGCGGCAATGATCGGCTCAATGGTGATGACCAGTCCCTCGGTCAATGGGTGCTGCGCGAGAAATCCGGGTAATTGGGCACCGACGGCGGCTCATGGATGGTGCGCCCTATGCCGTGGCCGCCAAGTTCTTTGATGACGTGAAATCCGCGCCGGCGCACTTCGCGCTCGACGGCGCGCCCGATGTCTTTGGTGCGATTCCCCGGCCGCGCGGCGTCGAGCGCCTGCCGGAACGCGTGTTCGGCGCAACGCACCAGTTCATGCGTTTGGCCTGTTGTCGGCGGCACCTCGACGCTCACTGCCGAGTCCGTATGGTAGCTGTCCAGCTCGGCCGTGAGGTCGAGCTTGACCAGATCTCCGGGCTGGACCACGCGCTCGCCGGGAATGCCATGCACCACTTCGTCGTTTATGCTGATGCACACGTCACCGGGAAACCCGTAAACCAATGGCGGCGACGAGCGCGCGCCATGTCCCGCCAGCACGCCTGAACCAATCCTAGAGAGTTCCGCGGTTGTTATGCCGGGACGCACCGCCGCGGCCATCGCTCGCAACGCTTTGCCAACGACCTTCCCGCACGCACGCAACTTTTCGAATTGTTTAGGGCTGGTGATGGACATCGGACTCGCTTCCCTTCTCTACTTCGATCTCGCTCCGGAAAATGCGGACGCCAAGCCAAGCGCAATTAAGCCGCCGGCCGAGACCTTGCGCTGGATGCGGCGCAGGCGCCAGCTCCCGCGAATGCGCTCGGCTAAAGTCCCGGCGATCAATGCATAGGTCGAATCGCTGCACCAGCCCATCAATGCGAACAGGATCCCTAGTTGCAGGATTTGAAGGGTGACGTGACCACGCGCCGGGTCGACAAATTGCGGCAAAAACGCCAGAAAAAAAAGGGCGGTTTTGGGATTGAGCAAATTGACCAGGAAGCCTTGACCAAAAATTCGTGCCAAGCCGGTTTCGCCGCCTGCCGCCTCGAGCGAGGGCTCGTCGTTGGTGCGCAGCGTTTTGATTCCCAAATAAATCAGATAGCCCGCTCCCAGGTACTTCACAAGCTGAAAGGCCAGCGCGGAAGAGGCCAGCACCGCGGAAATTCCAAGCGCTGCTGCAAGGACGTGACAGAGTGTTCCCACGACAATACCCAACACAGAAACGAGGCCAGCGGCGCGCCCGTGACCAATGCTCCGGCTGACAACGTAAGTGACTGCCGGACCGGGAATTACGAGAAGAACGGTGGCGCCGGTAATAAACAACAGAAGAGAAGAATGGCTGATTAGCATGAGCGAGCCTCTAAGCCGGATGAATCTGAGGATAATGCATAGACCAGTCGAAGCGAGGTTTGGTGAGCCTTGCCGCGTCAGTGATGCCCACCGCCGTCAAATCCGCCGTGGCCACAGTCCAATCCACCTGCGTCGTGCCCTCCGGCGTCACACCCGCCCTGTTCCGGCGCCTCGTGATGCGAGAAACTCGAGGATTCCAAGGACAGGTCGACGGCGACATCTAGCCGATCAGCGCCCAGCGGCTCTCCCATTGCGACGGCTTTGGCGAATCTGGGCGATTGCGATGGCAACAGCCACAATGAGAATTCCCGTGAGCATGATTTCCCGTGAGCATGATTTAATGGCAGGCGCAACCACCGCCACAACATCCGCCACCTCCGCCCGAGACTCCGCCGGAGGATTTTGCGGACGCGCCGTTCGCGGCGCTACTCCCCGCGGTGAAGACCGAAAGCTGAATTGCGTTCCGATTGCTCGCGCACTTCGGGCAGCTAATTTCCTGCTGCTTGTTCAGGACAATTTTCTCGAAATGCGTCTGGCAATCCTCGCAAATGTATTCGTAAATTGGCATGTCAAACCCCGATCTGATCGGTTCCATACATTCTACCGCAGGTGACTGTCGCCTTCGGGCGAAACGGGAATGCGGCCCTTTTTGCATATTCGTGCGTAATTCACGGCTTCGACAGATTCGCTTTTTGTTTGCCTTAGACCGAAGTTCTTTGTAGATTCTCCTAGCGCCTGGATCGGGCGTTCGCGGCATAACGTAGAGGATGCCATCTCAGGCGTGCAGCGAGAAGCCGTCGTCTCTTAGGCGACGGAGTGATCACAACAGCGACTGCAGCAGGAACGGCCCTGGCTGAACCAGCCAGGGCCGTTTCGGATCTGCGGAGGTCGGAGGGCTCGGCTTAGTCGCCAGCGACGGCTTTTCTTGCCTTTTCCGTCTGCGCCGTTTTTGCAACGCCGTTTCCGTTGCCATTCGAATGGCCATTGCCATTGGCCGGGGCGCTTGTAACGGGCTTGCCCGTGTTGGCAAAATCCGCCGGAACGGCTTTGGCAATGTCCCCGACGGTGCCGATTTGCACCACCGCCGGCTGGGGCTTCTTTAGCACCAACTCTTCGTAGATGGCGCGGACTTTGGCCTGCTCTTCGTAGGCCTTCTTGCGCCGCATGCGGTCTTCCTCGGCCGCGGTCAGCGGAATGTCGTGCTCGAGATGGCGCACGCGAGCCGCGTCCTCGGCATCGATCTTGAGCGAGTGCTCGTAGGAATCGAGGTCCACCTTCTTTCCCTTGGCGTAGATTTCATGCTTGCCGTGAGTTCGATACCACTCGGCCACGGTCGCGTTCTTGTGCATATTCTCGATGATCTTGCGCCACCCGATGCCGGTGTTGTACGCGCAGAAGGAGATTTCGCCTTGCTGTGTGGCGTACGGGATGATGCACATCTCGGTGCGGCGGAAGTCGTAGTTAAACAAATCCTGGAACCACATTCCGGCGATGAACAGGAAGTTCCACGGATCGGTCTGGCGGCGCCTAATGGCGTCTTCATAGGTGCGGTCCGGCGAAGTGCGGCCATACTTGGTCGTGGACGCTTTGGTGAGAGCCCAGGTCTTGTCGAATTTCTTGAAGAGGTCATACAGGGTTAAGCCCTTGGGCCCCTGGAAAGGCCGGTAGTTCTTAAGGAGCGCCAGGGCCATCATGAAGTTCGAGAAGCCTCTTGCGCGGGACGCGTCGGTGATAGCCGTAACGTCCTTGACCAGCTGCGGCCCGTCGATGAACCGCGGCACGGGCGCCCACTCTTTGGTTTCCTTGTTGACCATCAGCGCCGTCCCTACGCCGCAGTTCGGGTGACAGCCGCAGGAGAGCGCACCCCATTGCGACTCCGGCCCGTGCACCAGGTCGGAGAAGCCCGCGAAGGTGCTGATGAAGGAAATCGGGAACCAGTCGCGCGTCGGTTCGATCTTGCCAACTTGTTGGCTGACGTCCTTCGCCAGGTGCGAAAGCGTGTAGCGCTGGCGATGCCGGCGCTCCGGAGTGATGTCTTCGTCGCGCCCAGTAAAGGAAACCGGCTGGAAGCTGACAAAGGAGATTTTCTTGGGGTTTTCCATCGCGAACTTCACGACCGTGCCGACCTGGTCGTTGTTCACGTTGTTGACGATGGTCACGACCAGCACGATCTCGATGCCGGCCTCGTGCATGTTCTCGATGGCGCGCAGCTTTACGTCAAAGAGGTTGCCGACCTGGCGGTGACTGTTTGCGTCGTTACCGATGCCGTCAAACTGCAGGTAGGCATAGCGCATGCCCGCTTCGAACACTTTCTTGCTGAATTCCTTGCTCTTTGCGAACTCGATGCCGTTGGTAGCCGCCTGCACGCTGTTGTAGCCGACCTTGCGGGCGTAGGCCACGGCGTCCAGGAAGTACGGGCTCATGGTAGGCTCGCCACCCGAGAACTGCACCGACATCTGCCGGCGCGGCTTGATCCGCAGAGCGTTGTCCAGGATTTCCTTGATCTCATCCCAGCCCAGTTCGTGAACGTAGCCAACCTGGTTGGCGTCCATGAAGCACGGGTCACACATCATGTTGCAGCGGTTTGTCAGGTCTACGGTCAACACCGATCCGCGGCCATAGCGTACCGTCGAGGAGCCGTGCTTGTGGAGGTCCTCGTCGTTGTGCGCGGGAATGTCGCGGCCGGGGAACTGCGCCTCAATCCACTGAAGGAATTTCGCGTCCACCGCCATCATATCTTCGTAATGGCCGTGAATCGGGCAGTCCTTGACCATCCAGATTTGGCCGTCGCGCTCGATAATCTGCGCTTTGATCTCGCCGACCTTTTCGTTCATTAGATCGCGCCAATCTTTGGTGCCATGGATGATGGATTCGCGCGCTTCCTTGACGCAATCCGGACACAGCGAGTCGGTCTGCCGCGGCCAGCCCAGGGTCGGTTTCGTTTTTTCCCAGGACTTCAAGAGCGGTTTGTCCGACCACTTCGGAGTGAAAGACGGATTCGGGTTGTACTTGTTGAAGAACTGTACGGTGTCGAAGGTCACACCTGCGGCCTTGCAGACGGCCCAATCAAGAGTCCTCAGTAACTGCGTGCCTACTCGATTCGGCATAAACCTCTATCCCTCTCTTTCGAAAGTTGCCCAAAACTAGGCCGGAGATTTCGAGCCCACTCAATCGTTGGAACCGAGCCCAAACGACTGCCCCCGGGCTCACTCTTGCGTGCTTGCAAAAGGTACCACGAGCGTCCAATAAGTCTTTGGACACCTATAGCTTGCCTGTTATCGCGGAAGGAGGCTAGCAGGTTGCGCCGAACGGTCGGAATTGGGGGTTAAATGGTATTTGGGGGCCGCTTAACGGTCATTCCCCTACCTCCCTTCCAAGGGTCTATGCCTGGCGCAGATCGCGCCGGTTTCTCGCCCGAAGGGTAGTTCCGCAGCGGAATTTCTGCGAGGACAATCCCTACTCGTTCAGGATAGGACGCAGGACGGCGATGGCGAAGTGCGCGAAGTGGGAGGCTCCCTCATCAAGTTGCAGCCACCGCACCACGCAATGATCGGCAAGATATTTCGCCACGCGGGTTTCCGGGATTCCCAGGTGCTCCGCGAGCCGGCGCTTGAGGGAGTCCGTGCCGCGACGGGTGCCGCCCCGGAGGAGGTTGCTCACGGCAATCCGCAAGGTTTGGCAAACCTCCACATAGTAATAGCTCGTCAGGTCAGAGTCGGTGAGAACGATCACGCCCGGTCCCGCGGGAGCGCGGTCAGCCTCGCTTAGCTTCGCGGGAGGGCAGGCAAGCAATCGGCGGAACTGCATTTCGAGCAAAGAGAGTCGGGAGGAGAGTCCGGGGTCTCCGTAGCGGCCTTTGAGGCTCGGCCCCGCGATTTCTCCCAGCGGTTCCATGGGCAAGGCTGGAATCGCGTGGCCGGGCGCCATTCGGGGAGACGCCGGGGCGTCCGGCTCTTGTGGCTGCGCCCCGGCAGCGGCCGTTTCCGGGGCCTCTTGTGTCTTGGCGGGGTACTTCGCTACCTGGCCTGCAGCCCCGTTTGCGGGTTGCGCTCGTCGGCGGTTCTGTCCGCCGCGGCGTCCGCGACGACGGTGCTTTCTTTCCGTTTGCGGCGCCGCGCTTGCCTCGTGCGGTGCCGCCTCTTGAACTTCGCTCGTGTCCGCTACTGGCGATTCCAGGGCTTCCGGATTTTGCTCAAGCGGCAGTTGTTTTTCTTCCGAGTCTGATGGCGCCGGCGTCAAATGGAATTGCTCGTCGGATTCGAGGACTCCGGGTGCGGAAGTTTCCCCACCACCGCCACCAAGACGTACGGCAGCTTCCCGTGCTTTGGTTTTCCACTCGGCGCGCCGAAATCGTGTCGCGGCGGTCGAGTACCACTTGGCGGCATCAGAATTCTGCCCGGAGCTCTCGAATAGCTTGGCGAGCTCGAACGCTACCATGGCGTCGCTGGTTTTTTCGTAGAGATTCGCTAGCTGTCCCGCAGGATCCTTGCCAGAGCGCGCGCGGCGGATGCGCGCAGTAATCTGTTTCCAATCAGCCATATTCTGACTGCATTGTAACAGCGGATGACCTCGGCGGCCAAGAAACCCTCGCTAAAGATGCCTCGCTATCACTCATCTCGCGGGAGGACTTCGACCGGTAGGCCCCCCGAACATGCGCGGCGTAGCGCAAAAAGGGCCGCTGATTTCTCAGCGGCCCTTTTTTCTCAATTTTTTTTGCTCTTATGCCAACCGATAGCGATCTGCCAGAATCTGCCGAATCTTCCGCGACCTCAGCCGAAGCCAAAGAAGGGTAGTGGGTAATTCCGAGCGTGCAAGCAAGGCCGTGAGACCTTGCGTGCATTTCCCCGATGGTACCCGTCGGCTTACCTGCGGCAAGCAGGCAAAACCTCCGGGCCAACCGAGGTGGCCGGCATCCCCCGCACACCTTAGCGGGTTCCGCCAGCATTATCTTTAGAAAGGAGGTGATCCAGCCGCAGGTTCTCCTACGGCTACCTTGTTACGACTTCACCCCAATCATGAGTCATACCTTGGGCGTCTGCCTCCTTGCGGTTAGCGCGACGACTTCTAGTACAGCTCACTTTCGTGATGTGACGGGCGGTGTGTACAAGGCCCGGGAACGTATTCACGGCGTCGATCTGATACGCCATTACTAGCGATTCCGGCTTCATGCAGTCGAGTTGCAGACTGCAATCCGAACTGAGCAGAGTTTTTTCCGATTAGCTCCCCCTCGCGGGTTGGCAACGGTTTGTACCCTGCATTGTAACACGTGTGTAGCCCTGGACATAAAGGCCATGCGGACTTGACGTCATCCCCACCTTCCTCTCCGTTATCCGGAGCAGTCCACGTAGAGTTCCCTCTTGCGAGTGGCAACTACGTGCAGGGGTTGCGCTCGTTGCGGGACTTAACCCAACACCTCACGGCACGAGCTGACGACAGCCATGCAGCGCCTATACTCCTGTCCCTTGCGGGAAGGCCGTATTTCTACAGCTGGTCAGAAGCATTTCGAGCCCAGGTAAGGTTCCTCGCGTAGCGTCGAATTGAACCACATGTTCCACCGCTTGTGCGGGCCCCCGTCAATTCCTTTGAGTTTCAGTCTTGCGACCGTACTCCCCAGGTGCAGGACTTAACGCGTTAGCTCCGGGACGACTTCCGAACGGAAGGCACCCCAAGTCCTGATCGTTTAGGGCTAGGACTACCAGGGTATCTAATCCTGTTTGCTCCCCTAGCTTTCGTTCCTCAGCGTCAGTAACGGTCCAGCGCGCCGCTTTCGCCACGGGTGTTCCTGCAGATATCTACGCATTTCACCGCTACACCTGCAATTCCACGCGCCTCTCCCGCACTCTAGCACAGCAGTTTCGGAAGCAGCCTCTGAGTTAAGCCCAAAGATTTCACTCCCGACTTGCCACACCGCCTACGAACCCTTTACACCCAGTAATTCCGAACAACGCTGGCCCCCTACGTCTTACCGCGGCTGCTGGCACGTAGTTAGCCGGGGCTTCTTCTACCGGTACCGTCACTCCCTTGCGGGCATTCGTCCCGGTCGAAAGGGGTTTACACTCCGAGAAGCTTCATCCCCCACGCGGCGTCGCTGCGTCAGGCTTTCGCCCATTGCGCAAGATTCCCCACTGCTGCCTCCCGTAGGAGTCTGGACCGTGTCTCAGTTCCAGTGTGGCTGGCCATCCTCTCAGACCAGCTACCGATCATTGCCTTGGTGAGCCGTTACCTCACCAACTAGCTAATCGGGCGCGGGCTCCTCCTCCGGCGCATTGCTGCTTTGAATCCCCGAACCAGGGTCCAGAGAATGTTATGCGGAATTAGCCCCGCTTTCGCGGAGTTATTCCCCACCGGAGGGCAGATTGCCCACGTGTTACGCACCCGTGCGCCGTGCGCCATACCGTATTGCTACGGCACGCGCACTCGACTTGCATGTGTTAAGCACGCCGCCAGCGTTCGTTCTGAGCCAGGATCAAACTCTCGTTTGAAACCTGTCGCTTGAGCATAAAAAAGCCCCGAATTTCTTCGGAGCCAGCCTTGCTCAAGCAAATTGTCGATCGCTCGAATTACTCAATCCATCCGCGCTCGAAGACTCGGATGGTTTCGAACAGATTCTGGCACATCGTATCGGTTGTCAAAGAGCGATAGGCCCCCCTGTCCAGCAGAAAGGCACTTCCAAAGCCAAACGAGTATGGCAAACTCCCTTCTTCTTGTCAACACTGTTTCACCTCTGCTTTTCCTCGTTTTCCACAGGCTTCCCCACGGGACGACGACACCTGTTTCAGCCGGCGGCAAGCATGGAAACGGATCCCCCGTCCGCGCGCTCCACCTCCAAAGCCGCCGGCTCGCATGGCGCTCGCCCCCCGATGACATGCCGTAGCGGGGCCTCCCGACGGCGTGAGTTTTATCCGCGCGGCTGCTAGGATGGCGGGAAGAGGTGGGCAATTCTTAGGCCGTGCGATCTTCTTTGACTCGGCAACTGCTACAAGACCTCGCGGAGCAGAAGTTTGTGCGCCCGGGCGACCGTGTGGGCGTGGCCGTGTCGGGCGGAGCAGATTCCGTGGCGCTGCTGCTCTTGCTGCTGGAGTTGCGCAAGGAGCTCGGCGTCGTTCTCAGCGTCGTGCACTTCAACCATAAATTGCGCGGCAAGGCTTCCGACGCCGACGAAAAGTTTGTCGCCAAGCTCGCTGCCAAGCACAAATTGGAATTTCATTCTTCTTCCGCGGACGTTGGGAAAAACGCCAAGAAAGAACGAGCCAATCTCGAAGACGCGGCGCGCCGCGCCCGCTACGGCTACTTCCGCTCGCTCGTCGATTCCGGAGCTTGCACCCGCATCGCCGTCGCTCATACCGCGGACGATCAGGCGGAAACCGTACTGGCGCACCTGCTTCGCGGAGCGGGGCTTGCCGGGCTGGGCGGGATTCATCCCCTTTTGGGCCCGATTTTTCGGCCGCTTTTGCCGGTCCGTCGGGCTGCATTGCGGACCTACCTTCGTGGCAAAAAACAGAGCTGGCGCGAAGATCGAACCAATCGTGACACCAAGCGCATGCGCGCGCGCATTCGAAGAAAGCTTCTCCCTCTGCTCGAGCGGCAATTTCAGCCTGCCATCGTCGAACATTTGACGAGTATGGCGAATCTGGCCCGCGAGGATGAAGCGTTTCTTGAAGCCTTGCTCGAACAGCGCCTGGCAACCGCGGTTCGCGAACGCGACGAAGAGGCGCGCATTGCCATCGCTGATTTGTTCGACGCGGGGGCAAAACAGGGACGCAACACAGAGTGCAACCCTGGCTCCGCGGCGATGAGCAAGCGCCTGGTGCGCGGAATCGTCCGGCGCTTGAAAAAGCAGCGCGGGCAATGGAGCGCGCGTCACGTAGATGCCGTGCTCGAACTCGCCCGAAACGGACGGAACGGAAACTCGCTTTCCCTGCCGGGCAGCATCGAATTGCGAAAAGACCACGAAACGCTGGTGTTTTGCGCGACCGGAAATGCGGCAGCGAATCGCGCTCGCAACGCGGTTCGTGAATTCTCGTATAACATCGATTTGTCACGAGGCGCCGAGGACGTGCGCGTCCCGGAGCTGGGTTGTGTCTTCCGATTCAGGGTGATTGACTGGCCTTCGGCGGGAGAGGAAAATAATAAGAGGGAGATGGTTCTGGACCGCGAGCGGCTATGTACACCCCTGGTGCTGCGCAACTGGCGTCCCGGAGATCGCTTGCGCCCTTCCGGCCATCAGAACGCCCGCAAGCTGAAGCGCTTACTGAACGAAAAGCACATCAGCCGCTGGGAGCGGGAGGGCTGGCCAGTGTTGACGAGCGACGGAGTTCTTGTCTGGGCACGGGGCGTTGCGGTGGCGAGCGATTTTGCGGCGGATGAGAGGACTCGTTCGGGGATCGTCATTGCTGAGGAAAAGCTTTGAACCGGGCGAATGCGACTTGCTCCGCGGCGCAGCGAGCTGGCGCCGGATTACTTGGGCTGCCAGGCTGCATCTAACTGAGTGTGGGACGGCTAGAGCTTAGCCGCGCCCAATGGAACTGGGAGAAGTCTTAAAGAGCTTAGGTCAGGAACGAACCTTGCGGCCATAAACAGTGGCAAGGGGCGGAAAAAGAAAGCATGATAGAGGCAGCTTTGGGCGGCTTGCGGAACTAGAGAGGGACACGTGAATTCCAGTTCTACGGTAAAAACAATTCTTTTCTGGATGTCCATTGTTTTGCTGGGTGTGATGCTTTGGAAGCTGGTCTCTGCGAACGGCGGACAGGCCCGTGAAGACCAACCCAGCTACAGTGAGTTCATGGCCAAGGTCGAGGCGGGTGACGTCAAAGAAGTCACCATGTATCTCGGCCAGGTCAGCTACGAACTTCAGGGTGAGTACATCCGGCCCGCCAATCGCAAATTCCAGGTGACCATTGCCAAAGAAGATGCAGCCACGGTAACCAAGGAGCTGCGTGACAAAGCGGTGCAGATCAAAGTCAAGGAGCACGGCAATGCCGATTGGGTGCTGCTCCTCCTCAATGGCCTCCCGCTTCTTCTCCTGGTTGGCTTCTGCCTGTTCCTGATGCGCCAGATGCAAGCCGGCGGAAACAAGGCGCTCAGCTTTGGCAAGTCCCGAGCGCGGTTGCTTTCCGCTCAACAAAAGAAGGCCACCTTCAAGGATGTTGCGGGAACCGATGAAGCCAAGGAAGAGCTCCAGGAGATTATCGAATTCCTGAAAGATCCCCAGAAGTTCCAGAAACTCGGCGGCCGCATCCCCAAGGGCGTTTTGCTCGTCGGCCCCCCGGGGACGGGGAAGACCCTTCTGGCACGCGCCATCGCTGGTGAAGCCAACGTCCCGTTCTTCTCCATTTCTGGCTCGGACTTTGTGGAAATGTTTGTCGGTGTCGGTGCCAGCCGCGTGCGCGATCTTTTCGAGCAGGGCAAGAAGAATGCTCCCTGCATCATTTTCATTGATGAAATTGACGCCGTCGGCCGTCACCGCGGCGCGGGCCTGGGCGGCGGTCACGACGAACGCGAGCAAACTCTCAACGCCTTGCTGGTCGAAATGGACGGCTTCGAATCCAACGAAGGCGTGATCCTGATAGCCGCAACGAACCGCCCGGACGTTCTCGACCCGGCATTGCTTCGCCCCGGCCGGTTTGACCGGCGCGTCGTGGTTGCTCGCCCCGACGTAAAAGGCCGCGAAGAGATTCTCCGCGTGCATACGCGCAAAGTGCCCATCGGCGACGATGTGGACCTTTCCATCATTGCTCGCGGCACACCCGGCTTCTCCGGAGCCGACCTCGCGAACCTCGTCAATGAAGCCGCGCTTTGGGCCGCGCGTCAGAACCGCAAGTTTGTCACCATGGCCGACTTTGAGATGTCCAAGGACAAAGTGCTCATGGGCGTCGAGCGCAAGTCCATGATTCTTTCCGACGAGGAAAAGAAGAACACGGCGTACCACGAAGCCGGCCACGCGCTTGTCGCCGCCATGACCCCGGGCGCCGACCCCGTGCACAAAGTGACCATCATTCCCCGCGGCATGGCGCTGGGCCTGACCATGCAATTGCCCGAGGCCGACAAGCACACGTACACCCGCGAGTATCTCGAGGCCATGCTCGCCGTGCTGATGGGCGGCCGCTCCGCAGAGGAAATCTTCCTCGGCCACATCACCACCGGCGCCGGCAATGACATCGAGCGTGCCACCGACATTGCGCGCAACATGGTCTGCGAGTGGGGCATGAGCGAACTCGGCCCGCTGGCCTTTGGCAAGAAAGACGAGGCCATCTTCCTCGGCCGCGAAATCGCCCAGCACCGCGACTATTCCGAAGACACCGCGATTCAGATCGACAAGGAAGTAAGGCGCATTGTCAACGCCGCGTACGAAAAAGCGCGCGGCACCCTGTCGGACAATCGCGACGTCCTCGAACGCATCGCGCAGGCTTTGCTGGAACGCGAAGTGATTGACGCCGCCGAAGTGAAGCTGCTCATGGAAGGCAAACCGCTCCCGGAAAAGCCGCGCACGCCGCCGCAGGCCCCCCCGGCGCCAAGCGTGGAGCCCAAAGCGGTTCGACCGGAATTGCGTCCCGCGCCCGGCTTCACCCGTGGCGAAAACCCCGCCAAAGCCTGAAGCCTTTTAAGGCTCTTTTGCAACTCGTGTATGCGCCATAATCTTGGGCGCAGCCTTTTTTCCCGGGGCGGCATCACTCGAGCCTCCCGGGCGAAGATCACGAATGCGCCCCTAGGCCGCACCTTGGCTCGGCTAGCCTCTCCCTCGAGTTTGGCTCGGGAACGGCGCAGCACCTAATCTCAGCAACACCCTCCTCCTGTTCCGCGAAAACCTGAGCAGCTGCGGCTAGCCAGGAAGAACCCCGCTGTATGCTGCCAGGTGGGCAATATTAATCCGGGAAGTGTCCAGATGCTTCGAGAGGCGATTGCGGCGCAAAGAGAGTAGAATACCGCCATGGGAAAACAGGGCGAAAACCTGAGAGTGACTTGCCCATGCTGCCAGGCCAAGCTGGTGATTGATCCGGCTCTTGGCGCGGTGCTTTCGCACGAGGCGCACGTGAAGCCGGGGCCGGATGTGGACTTGACGAAAGCTTCAAGCATTCTCGAGGAGCAGAAACGGCAGCGTGAGGACAAGTTCGCGGATTCCTTCTTTCAGGAAACGCACAAGGAAGACATTCTCGCCAAGAAATTTGAAGAAGCCATGAAAAAAGCCAAGGACACGCCCGCGGGCAAACCGATCCGTGATTTCGACTTGGACTAGCAAGCCACCCGCTCGGCTTCGTTTCCTTGTTTCATGGAATTCAGAAAATAGATTTGACCTCGGCCTTGCTTCCCTCTAACCTGTTTGAATTCTCGGCATCTAAGGATTTGCTTGCGTCTCCTGCGCCAACTTCTCTCGCCTGCGAAGGGCAACTGCCCATGTTGCCCCTTTTCTGGGCGAACCGGCCCGTGGAGGCTGATGGCGTAGAACAAAGTTTCTAAGTTCTTCTGGAAGCGGCCACCGTCGGATTTGCATCTGGCGGTGGCCGTTTTTGTTTCTCTGAGCCCCCTGAAGGAGTATTCGCCTTGAAGCCAAAACGGACAACAGTTGCCACGGCTTATTTTGCCGCCACGCTGCTTGTAGCAAGCGTACGAACTGCGAACGGCCAGGAGCAAAAGCCCTCATCGGAACCGGCACGGCTGGCGGAAACAGAAACGAGCGGGGATTCCCCGACCGCTCGCCGGGACGAGCCGGCGCCGGAAACAAAAAAGCGCGGACGATGGCATTCCTGGCTGCGCATGGCGGCGGAAACGCAAGCAAGGCAGCCGGATTGGCTTTCGCCTTTGGCCACGACCTCCGGACGCTTGAAGCAGGAACTGCGCCTTGATGTCTTTGACCAACCTTCACCAAACGGGAACAGAACCTATCAGTTCGGCGGAGGCAAGGGACTCGAGTTCATCACCACTTCGCGAACACAGCTCCTCCTGGGCGTGCCGTCGTATACATTAGTCTCGCCGACCGGCCCGGCTGGCGGATTTGGCGACTTGCCCGTGATGCTGAAGTTTCGCATTGTTTCCGCGGAACGCAGCGAAGGCGATTTTCTGCTCACCTTTATCCTGGGCGCAACCGCACCGACGGGTTCGCATCGGTACGGGGCGGGCGATGCGGTGCTCTCTCCCACGCTGGCGTTCGGAAAAGGCTGGAGGAGATTCGACGTGCAATCCACGGTCGGAGCCAATTTACCGGCCGGCGATACCGCCAGGCTCGGCCGGCAGCTCCTGTGGAACACGGCCTTTCAATATCAGGCCGCCTGGAAGCTCTGGCCGGAATTGGAAGTGAACTCCACTGTGTACAAGACTGGACCGCACGCCGGCGACAAACAGGTCTTCCTGACTCCCGGACTCGGACTTGGACGAGTGCACCTCGGCCGGAGATTTCGTTTCTCTTCGGCGGCAGGGATGCAGATCGCGGCAACTCGGTTTCATAGCTACAATCATCGCTGGATCTTTTCCGAGCGGCTCTCGTTCTGAGGGGAGCAACCCCCCATGCATAGCGGGACCGACCTAATCGAGGAACTTCTTTGTGGAGCCTCGGTGTCCTCCGCGCCGCGGCGTTATCCTTTTCCTTCCGGCACGCGCTACACTGCTTCCGTGATTCGCCGAAAATTGTTCCGGCTGCAACTTCCTTCACGAACGCTGGTGCTTGGCGAAAGAACGCTCCTCATGGGCGTACTGAATGTCACGCCTGACAGCTTCTCCGACGGAGGCCAATTCCTGGACACCTCGCGCGCCATCGAGCATGCCCTGACGATCGAATCTGCGGGCGCGGATGTGCTTGACATTGGCGGCGAATCCACGCGTCCCGGCTCTTCCAGCACGCCTGCCCGGGAAGAACTCGCGCGCGTCCTGCCCGTTTTGCAGGGTCTTCGCGGCCGACTGAAGATCCCCATCTCCATCGACACGCGAAAGGTGGAAGTTGCCGAAGCGGCGGTCGACGCGGGCGCCGAGATGATCAACGACATATCCGGATTGCGATTCGACCAGCGTCTCGCGGAACTTGCCGCGCGCCGTTGCCTCCCGCTTATTCTGATGCACCTGCGCGGCGAGCCGCGCACGATGCAAGAGGCCGGCTTTGCCCGCAACGTCTTGCGCGACGTGACCAAGGGCTTGCGCAAATCCCTTTCCGTCGCCCTTAAGGCTGGCCTCGCCAAATCGCAAATCATCCTCGATCCCGGCATCGGCTTCGGCAAGAGCTTCGCGCAGAATTACGAGCTGCTCGAGAAGTTGCCGATGATAGCCAAGCTCGGCTACCCGTTGCTGGTCGGCAGTTCTCGAAAGGGCTTTCTCGGCCGAACGCTGGCTCACGAGGGCAGGCCCGCACCACCACCAGACCGCATCTGGGGCACCGCCGCGACCGTTACCGCCGCGATCCTCCATGGCGCGCATATTGTGCGCGTCCACGACGTAGCCGAAATGATCCAGGTCGCACGTGTCGCCGATTGCGTCGTCAATCCTTCGCTTCGGCAATCCCGGTAAGGCGGCCCCAGGGTTTTTCGTGAAGTGCTCATCCTAAACGTGCTTAAAGTCCTTTATTTTCATACACTTTTCGAAGTATTGAGCCAATTCGGAACAGATCGTCGAACACGCCTAGGAAAGGCGCCAAGACCCGTTTTGGGCCGGCCACAGCGAATGAGAGGTCGCTCGCGCCAAAAAAGCGAGCCACAGTCTCGATTTGCAGGGTGAACGGGAACTCGCCGTAGCATTATAATCCGCAAACGCGTACGGTAGGCTTTCTCGAGAATCGTTTTCTGCGGAGCGAAATTGATGAAACAGCGGCTACAGTTCCGTAGCGGTGGCTCGCGGCACGGTCGGGGAGGCGCTGAAATCCGCCCCTACGACCACTTACGCTCGCAAACTTTGTCGACTGGCCTCCGACACCGGACCCGAGTTCTTTCGTGGACCATCTTGTGTCTGGTTTGTCTCGCGGTGCCAGAGTTACCTGTGAGCGCGCAGCTGCCTCCGGTCAAGAACCCTCTCGCGCCGGGGCAGAATGCTGTCGCCGCGGGCTGTTCCACCACGGACGCGTCGAGTTGCGCGCAAGTTGCGGGGAAACTGCTCCCCATCGTCATGGGCCCCTCGCCGATGGAAGAGAATCTGCGCCGCCTCACGGACGAAATCGGCGGCCGCGTGACCGGCTCACCGCAGATGGCCAAAGCAGTCGAATGGGCGGTCGGGGCGTTCCGAGTGGCGGGCGTTGACGTGCACTCCGAGAAGTACACCCTGCCGGTCACTTGGAGCGAAGGCGACACGCGCCTCGAACTGCTCGGCCCCGTGAAATTTCCCGTCCGGCTCAAGTCGACGGGTTGGTCTCCGGCGACCCCGCCGGGCGGAATCGATTCGAGCATCGTTGACGTGGGCGATGGCACCGAAGATGACTTCGCGAGGGTGGCCGCGCCGCTCAAGGGCGCTATCCTGCTCGTACACACCAACATCGGCTCGACCTGGGCCGATCTTTTCAACGAGTATCTGGGTCCCCCCGTCACGATCGACCGCGCCGTCAAAGCGGGCGCGGCAGCCATTCTTTGGATGGGCGCGCGGGAGCGGCTGCTTCTCTATCGCCACACGAATTCCTTAGCGGGAGCAATCGACAAGATCCCGCAAGCCGTGGTTGCGCGTGAGGACGCCATGCGGCTGGCGCGCACGGTTCGAAACTATCCCGGAGAGGTGCGCGTGCACTTCGAGATGCCCAACAAAATCGGCGGCCCCATCGAGCAGGAAAACGTTGTCGGCGAGATTCGCGGCTATGAAAAACCCGACGAAGCGGTCATCCTTGGAGCGCATCTCGATTCCTGGGAGCTCGGTACCGGTGCGCTTGACAACGGCTGCAACGCCGCGCTGGTCGTCGAAGCCGCGCGCGCCATCAAAGCCACGGGGCTCCTCCCGCGCCGGACCATTCGATTTATCCTCTTCAGCGGCGAAGAGCAAGGCACCATCGGCTCCTACGAATACGTGAAAGCGCATCGAGCCGAGCTCGACAAAATCCGCGCGGTCATTGTGTTGGATTCCGGCATCGGGCGCGTGACCGGCTATTCGCTCGGCGGCAGGCGAGACACGGAAGCTGGCGTGCGCGAAGTTCTCAAACCGCTCGATTCCTGGGGCGCGAACCATCACACTTATGACGCTTCTTTTGGCACGGATAACTTCGATTTTCTCCTGGAGGGCGTGCCCACGCTGGTGGCCAATCAGGAAGAAGCCAACTACTTGCCGAATTACCACGCCGCTTCCGACACGCTCGACAAAGTCGACATGCGCGAACTGAAGCTGCACACCGTGCTCGCCGCGCTCACTGCCTGGGGGATCGCCGACCGCACCGAGCCTCTTGGCAAGCGCCTGACGCGTGCGGAAATTGAGACGCAGATGAAGGAAACGGGGCTCGACCAGCAGATGAAGGCACTGGGCTACTGGGATTCCTGGCAATCCGGGGCGCGTGGCCGGAAACCCTAGGGCATTCAACACCAGGACGTCTAACGGTTCGAAGGAAGGCAAACTCGTGAGATCACCAATGCCGCACCCTTGAACTCCCGAACTGTCCCTTTCTCACCGATCAAGAGAGGTCATCGAAGTTCGCGGATAATCTCGCGCGCCGCGTTGGCGCCGCTGGCTCCCGTCAGGCCGTTACCGGGGTGCGTGCCGGAGCCGCAGAGGAACAGGCCCCGAACCGGCGTTTTGTAGCGCGCCCAATCGAGAACCGGCCGCATGGTAAAAAGCTGGTCCAGCGCGAGTTCGCCGTGAAAAATGTGGCCGCCCGCGAATCCGTAACACGTTTCCAGATCCTCGGGCGTGATGACCTGCATTCCTTCGACGAGACTAGGAAGACCCGGCGCATAGGCGCCGAGCGTATCGATTACCGCGAGGCCGAGATCGCGCCGCCGCGCAGACCAATTCCCTTCCCGCAACCTAAAGGGCGCGAACTGCACATATGCCGAGAGCACGTGTTTGCCATCAGGCGCGAGTGCCGGATCGAGAATCGTAGGAATGCTGACGTCGAGATACGGCGCGCGCGATAGTTCACCGTACTTGGAATCATCGAAGGCGCGCTCGAGGTAATCAATGTTCGGGCCGATGTGAATGCGGCCCGAAAGGGCGCGCAGCACGCTCGCGTTGCTCTCGAGGGCGGAGAAAACGGGCAAACCACCAAGCGCTAGATTCACCTTGGCCACATTGCCCTTTGCTCGGAAATTCTTCATGCGATTCGCGAATACCGGATCGAGTTGCGAGGGATCAATCAGATGAAAGAAGGTGTGCTTGGGGTCGACACCGGAAACCACCGCATCCACGGCAATTTCCTCGCCGCCTCTGAGGACCACGCCCGTAACCGTGCCGTCCTTGGTGCGGATCCGCGCGACCTCCGCGCCCGTGCGAATTTCCGCGCCGGCCTGCTTGGCGGATTCCGCCAGAGCGCGCGAAAGCGATCCAAGCCCGCCCCGGGGAAACGCTGCCGAACCGACCGGATGAGGATCGGCGGCGGCACGAAGAAGCAGGACGGCGGTCGATCCCGCGGACCAAGGGCCCAAAGCACTGCCGAAAATGCCCCGCGCGGCGATCACCGCACGCAATAATTCCGTGTCAAAAAACTCAGCGACAAAATCCGCCACCGCCATGGGCGTCCAGCGGAAAAGATTGAAGATGCCTCGTTTGCCGAGCCGGCGGACCCCGCGCCCGGTCTTGAAGAGGTTCCAAAAGTCTTCCGGACTGGGCTTATCAATCGCGGGCGGCGTCATGGAAGTGAGCTGCGTGAGAACCTCGGAAATGGACTCGAGCGACTCGGCGAATTCTGCGTACTTCGCGGCGTCCTTTTCCGAAAAATGGGCGATACCCGCTGCGGTTCTAGCGGCGTTGTTATAGAAAAACAGCGCCTGGCCGTCCGGGGTCGGGGCAAACACGCGGGGATCGGGAGAAAGAAGCTCGCAGCTAAAGCTGTCGAGCTGCAGGTCGCGCCCGATATCGGCGCGCAGGGGCCCCACGGTGTGCGCCAAGATCGAAGCGCGGAAACCGGGATAAAACTCCTCGGTGACGGCCCCGCCACCAACCATTTCGCGGCGTTCGAGCACCAGCGGCCTGAATCCGCCCTTGGCCAAATAAAAAGCGGTAATCAATGCGTTGTGACCGCCGCCAATCAAAACGACGCGCTGTCGGAGCGGCATGTCAGTTCGCCGCCTTCGAACGAGACAGATTAGCCTTCCAGTTTTTCAGAATGACCTGGCTGGCTAGGCGGCCGTTTGCCCCCATGATGCCGCCGCCCGGATGCGTAGCCGAGCCACACATGTAGAGGTTGTGGATCGGCGTGCGGTAATATGCCCACCCGGCAACGGGCCGCAGGAAGAACAGCTGTTCCAGAGAAAGCTCGCCTTGAAAGATATTTCCTTGGGTGAGGCCAAATTCGCGCTCCAGGTCGAGCGGCGTAAGCACCTGCTTGCCGATGATAATGTCCTTGATGTTCGGCGCGTGCTCGGCAATCGTATCGATGACGTTGTTGCCGAAAACTTCACGCTGCTCATCCCAATGGCCATCGGCGAGTTTGTATGGCGCGTACTGCACGAAGCAGGAAAGAACGTGCTTTCCCGGAGGCGCCACGCTCGGATCGGTCAAGCTCGGAATCACCATGTCGACGTACGGGCGGCGCGAGTAGTGGCCGTACTTGGCGTCGTCGTAGGCCCGCTCCATGTAGTCCATTCCGGGAGAGATGGAAATCGCTCCGCGAAGATGCGCGCCGGGACCGGGCAAGCATCTGAAGTTCGGAAGCGCGTCGAGCGCAAGATTGACCTTGCCGGAAGAGCCGCGGAATTTGTAATGGCGGACGCTTTCTAGAAAATCACCCGGAAGCTCTTTGGGCTCGAGAAATTTTTCAAACGTAAGGTGCGGATCGACGCTGGAAGAAACTACTTCCGCGGAGATTTCTTCGCCAGACTGCAGCACCACGCCGCAAGCGCGGCCGTCCTTCGCCAGGATTTTGGCGACCGGCGCCTTCGTGCGAATTTCCGCGCCAAGTTCGCGCGCGGCAGAGGCGATGGCGTTCGAAATGGCTCCCGTGCCGCCCCGGCTGAAACCCCAGGAGCGAAACGCTCCGTCAATTTCGCCCATATAGTGATGCAGCAAAACGTAGGCAGTGCCCGGCGAGCGAATCCCCAGGAATGTTCCAATGATTCCCGAAGCGGACATGGTGGCTTTCAGAGCATCGGTCTCGAACCATTGGTCGAGAAAATCCGCCGAACTCATGGTCATAAGCTGCACCAGCGTGTAGCGCTCGTCGGAAGAAAGCTCGCGGAAGCGCTGCAGCAGAAAATGAAACTGTTTGAGGTCGCGCGGATTCAGGGTGGTCGGGTCGGGCGGAATCATGGACAGGATGGGCTTCACGAACCGGCACATGGGAACCATCATCTTCGAGAATTCTTCGTACGCTTCGGCGTCCACGCGGGAGTGCCGGCGAATCTCGCGAACGGTCTTGGCATGGTCATTCACACGCCACAGGTGATCGCCGTTTGGCATCGGCGTGAACGTGCCGTCGAGCGGCAGTATCTCCAGCCCGTGCCGCGGCAAGTCGAGCTCCCGGATGATCTCTGGCCGCAGCAGCGAAACCACGTAAGAACATTCCGAAAACAGGAACCCGGGAAAGATTTCTTCCGTCACCGCCGCTCCGCCAAGCACGTGCCGGCGCTCGAGAACGACGACTCTCTTCCCTGCTTTTGCGAGATACGCGGCATTGACCAGTCCATTGTGGCCGCCGCCGATGACAATCACATCGTATTGCTGCCCCATGCAGTTAGGCTCCGCCAAGACGCAGTAGAGAAAATGCGGGAAGCAAAGACAAAGCATTTTACAGAGGCCAGGAATGAGGCACAAGAAGCCCAAGGGCTGTCAGGGCTGTCGGGCTGTTTTGGCTTGTCAATGGTCCTTGTCGACATTCACGTTGCACCAGAAGCCATCGGAGCGAGTGGGCCTCATCGGCGCGCATCCGACTTCGCCTCATTCATGGTAGTACTCGTTTACCGGCGGGCCTTTAGCCGTGTACCCGTAGCAGTCGTAAATGTGACGCTGCCATTTCGCCAGGTCGGGTTGAGACTTGCACGATAAGCGGCCGAACGTGCAAGGCGTACGCCAAAACGGGGAAGGCCAAGGGGCCTTCCCCGTTTTCGTTGCGACGAGTGAGCTCGCCGAAGAGATTAAAACATAACGCGCAAGCCGAATTCGAACTGCCGGGGAGTGTTGCCCTGGGTGTTGAGCACACCCCAGCTCTTAGGATTGTTGATGTTGAGGGACGGATCGGCAAATTGCATGTGGTTCAGAACATTCAGAACATTGAACCGCAACTCAGAGCTGAAGCGTTCCGTAAACTTGATGTCTTTGGTGACGGCCACATCGAGGTTCCAATAGGGCAAGCCACGCAGAGTCCCGAGGCCATTGCCGTCCCGAGTGTCGAGGCCGAGAATGGGGGGACGAGCCGAGGCAAACACGCCCGCAGGATCGCTGAACATGTTCCAGCAAGGACCGGACCCACAGTTTTGTGCACCAACGGTAGCACTACCCGCGACATTGTTGTGTGCGTGACTGCCACCCGTGTAACTCTGCGTGAACAAACACTGGTCGTGGTTGCTGATGTTGACGCCGTCGGCGGAGCCAAACTCCTGTGCGTCCGTCGCCGTGTTGCAAAAGAGCGGCAAGCCAGTGCCTGCGGAGAAGATGGGCGAGATGCTCCAGCCTCCAAGAACGCGCCCCAGAGCGCCCTGCTGGCCTTTATAGAAGGGAGGCTCGTACACGAGAAAGTTGTTGTACACAAACTTGCGGTCGAAGGCCTGCAACCCATACATATTGTCAAGGTTGAAGGCGTCGTTCTCGGTGTAGGAACTCGTGGATTGAGTTACAGCTCCGGTGCCCAATGCTTTGCTGTAGGTGAAGTTCTGTTGAAGGGTCAAACCGCGCCAGTTGTCCATTTTAAGAGAGACGAAACCGGCATTGTAATTGCCATGTCCGTTGCTGGTGTTGACCGTTATGCCGCTAGAAATCTGGCCGTTAGCGCCAAACACCGAGCTACTGATGGGACTATTCAGCATGCTGCGCGGGAAGTTGAAGCCCGGCACGGTTGCCCCGCTGGGCCCGCCGCCGATGCCCCCTTGGTCCAAAGCTGACCATAGCGTCCAAACCTTCTGGGCCTGGAAGTTCTTGAACTGTTTGGAGACGACGGCGTCGGTGCAGTTTGCAAAACCGTTGCAATAACCGGTTCCAGAAAGAGCCGTCTCAAAGAACGGCTGCGCAGCCACCGAGGCGATTGTGGAAGCGGATGTAGCAGCGGTGCAAGCGCTCTCAGATTGCGCGCAGCCCATGGCCGTTTCGACGGCGGCGTAAGCTTGAGCAAAGCTTTGGCCGCCCAGGGTCATCATGTAGGGCACAACGTTCGTGCCGATTTCCTGGAATTCGTGAGTGATCCTCCGGCCAATGTAGCCCACTTCGAGGATGATCTTTGGGGACAACTGACGTTGAATCGTCAGGTCAAAGGAATCCACGACGTTGGGCCGGAAATGAGGATCCAATGCGCTGCCGGCAGATGCAGACACGTTGTTGACGCCGGGAAAGACCGGCTGAGGCAGCGTTGGGGTAGCTGCCGGCAGAGGAGCCGTATTGCCGTCAGTCCCGATGCGGAAGGCCGTCGCAGCGGTGGGGATGGCCGGTCCACAAGCTCCTGTGGAGAGCGCGCGCTGGCATTGCACGGGCTGGATGAGACCAGTGCCAAGCAGCGGCACCAGCACGAGGTCCACGCCATTCAGCCGGCCGTAGATCCGGTTATAGCCGCCGCGGATGACCGACTTTCCATGGCCGAGGCCTTTCCCGAGCAAGCCGGTGTCAAAGTTTGGATTCCAGGCAACCGCGATCCGCGGGCTGAAGGAACCGTAGAACGGCTCGTAGGGATATTTCTGGCCCGCGCCCGTATTCGCGACCAGGGCAAAACCGAGAGTTGGATTGTAGACCTGGCCATTCAAAGCGGCAGCCTTGCGCTGCGTCAGGTAAGAAAAGATGTCAAGCTGCTCTCCGCTCGAATCCACCAGCTCGACTTGCTTTCCGTTGGCTTCGACGGGAGGCATTTCGAGGGTCCATCCGAGACCGTATGTGAGGGTGAGGCTTGGCTTCATGTGCCAACTATCGCTCCAGTAGACGTTGTAAAAGGGGATAGTGCTCTGATCGAAGGCTGCTGTGAGCGGGGGATTGAGGGCTAGGTTGGCACCGGTGCGAGTGTAAGCGATTTGGGCGTCGGTGACGATGCCCGTCACCGCAGCGTAGTCGCGGGCCCAGGTCGTCGCGCTAACGCCAGCGGGTGTCACAGCCGACATATCCACAAGGCCCGCGCCGGCCCCGTCACCAAGCTGGTAGGTCGGATAGTAGTTGATCCCGCCACCGTTGTCCGTACGGGTATGGTAATTCCAGTTACGCTGATAGACTCCGCCAACCGAAAACATATGGTTGCCTTTGAGCATGGTGACGTCGTCACGCAAGTAATAATCATGGCCGTCCCAGATTCGCGTGCGCGTCTGCTGGGTGTTCACGTTGTAAGGAGCCAGGACGTTGTAGTGCTGCTCGCCAAAGGGCTCGATAGCGCCTCCCAGGCCAGCGAACTGTGGCGCGCCGCCATGGGTCAACCACGCCCAATCATTGCGCAAATAGCTGAAGTGAAAATCGTTCGTCGTGTGCGGCGTGACGTTGGTGGTCAGACCAGCGACATAGAACCAGGGTTGCTGGGGCCGGTTGGACAGCGAAGCGGGTGTCCCCAATGAGTCGCCGGGGAAAAAACCGCCAATGTCATATTGGTCCGCCGTAGCGCGGGTCAGCTTGTAATAGCGATAGCTCGAGTTGAAGTGCCACTTCGCTCCGAAGTCGTGATCCAAGCGCGCCACGCCGAAGTTATCGTCCTGCGGCACCAGCATGTTGGCTTTGTAGCCTATTTCGTTGACGCCGTCGCATCGAACGCCTACCAGGCTGCCGCTAACGGGGGATCCTGTGCAACTCGGGTCGTTCCCGGTTGGCATGTACTTGTTCCACAGTTGCTGAACGAGAGGATCAATGCCGAGGCCGCGGGGATCGCAGGGCGAGTTTCCAGCCGCTCCGCAATTCATTCCCGTCTGCAGGTTGTACTGGATGCCATTGAACGTCAGGATTCCATTTCTCATGTTAGCGCTGGGAACGGCCCTCTCAATTGTTACCGTATTGTTCCAGCGAAAGCCTTGGTAGTTCGCGAAGAAATAGGTCTTTCCTCCGAGGAGGGTCTTGGAGATGATGGGTCCGCCGACCGCGCCGCCGAAGCGATTGTAGTGGAAGCTAGGGAGCTTCGTGCCGGTCAGATTGTTGTCCCAGGTGTTCGCGTTAAAATTGTTGTCCAGATAATACTCGTAAACGGCGCCATGCCAGGCATTCGTGCCGCGCTTGGTAACCACCTGCACTTCCGCGCCCGCCGAACTGTTGAAGTCGGCGGTCTGGTTGGCGGTGTTAACCTTAAATTCCTCGACGCTGTCGATGGGCGTGGGCATGACCCCAGTGGGCCCGCCGCCGGCTTGTACGCCCGTGGGATCGCTGGCAAAGCTGGGCGTGTAGACGTTCATGCTGCCGTCCATGTCGTTGGTATTCTGACCGCCGTCGAGCAGGAAGGAACTTTGGTCCACGACTGCGCCAGCCACGCTGCCGTCGGGAGCCACACCAGGTTGAAGAGTAACGAAGGTACTGGCGTCAAGGCCAAGGGCGGGCAGCGAATGTAGAGCCACGCCTGTAACGGTGTTGCCCACGGTGGCGTTCAGAGTCTGCAGTTCAGCGCCAGCTGCGGCGCTCACTTCGACCGTCTCCGTCACAGCACCTAGCTCCAGCGTAACGTTCAGGGTAAGCGTCAGGCCGACGTTTACCTTTTGATTGAGCGCCTTGGAAACCCGAAATCCGGTCTTGCTGATTGAGACGTTGTAAGCCGCCGGTGGAACGTCGACAAAGACGTATCGCCCGGCGTCATTCGCGACGGCTGTACGAGAAACATTGGTGGCTGGATCCGTGATGGTAACCGTCGCTCCGACAACTGCGGCTCCCTGAGGATCCGTAACGATGCCGGCGATGGAACCAGTGTTCGTGGCCTGCGGGAGTAAAGCAGCGGGAGTCAGAGCAACGAAGCAGAACAACGCAACTAGGGAAAGAGCCACTCGCTTACCTGACATGTAACTACCTCCTCGAGGGCGCTACCGCCCCCCTTCACATATCGCAAACGAGATCGGACGTACACCCGTCAAGCAAAACGCGGAAATAGGACGGACCACAGGGAAACCAAACTGCAAAGATCCCCGCAAGTCGCGCGCCACATCCTTAGGAAGAAATAAGTCGCGCTAAATCTAAAGACTGTCTATGCCAAATGTCAAACAGATAAATAGTTTGTATGTCCGCCCATATCGATTTACAAAATTTCATAGCCATCGCCCGCCGCCGAAGCATCTGCCAGGCAGATTAGATAAATTCCGGGTAACCTCCCGACCGGCGCTCATCTGCGCGGGGGTCATATAGTCTTCGCTCGGGAGGCTTGTCAACGAAAATCTGGACTCAGGATAAGCCCTCTGATCGAACGGCAATCTCACCGTTTCGCGAGGCCTCGGTTATGTCAGTTGTAGTACTACGTGCGGGTGGTCGGAGAAATCAAAGCGCGGACCGTTGTGATAGATTCAGCAGCAGTGACTGCCCTGAGCCGAGTTATATTCGTGCGGAACCTGGCCCTGCTTTTACTTCCGCTGTCCATTGCGGGCGCGCCTCTGCTGGGTGCACAGCCCGACGAGGGCTATGTCGGCGCCAAAGCATGCGGGAGGTGCCATGACGGGATCCAGCGCGAGTGGACGGAAACCCTTCATAGCAAGACCATGCAGCCCGCGACGATTCATAGTGTCAAAGGGGATTTTGCGGTGGGCAAGGTGGTGTTACGAGGGTCCACGTATTTGCTGCTGCGCCGCGACAATAGCTACTACATCGCCGAGTCTGATCTCACGGGCAAACCCTGGGAGCATCGCGTCGACTATACGTTGGGCGACCGGCGATTTCAGCACTATCTAATCACGCTGCTGGATGGGCGCATACTTGTTGTTCCTCCGACCTGGGATATCTTGCGCAAGAAGTGGGACTTAAGTCTTGACATCGACAATCCGCAGGAAGGGACAGGCGATGCGACCCTGCTCTGGAACAAGGACTGCTATTCCTGCCACGTGAGCCAAGGGAAGAAGAATTTTGACCTGGAAAATCTACGCTATCGCACGACCTGGCAGGATTTCGGCGCCAACTGTGAGGCCTGCCACGGCCCGGGAGCTGAGCACATCGCCGCCGCGACGGGCCTTAGGGTGTCGGACGCCGAAGCGCGCACCCGCACAAGACAAGCGATCGTCAATCCGGCGCGTCTGGATGCGTTGCGGAGCACCGCGATCTGCGCGCAGTGTCACTCGCTCCGCGACATTTATGCGGATAATTTCAAAGCGGGCGCCGACTACTACGATTTTTTCACGCCGGTGATGGAGTATCGCTTGCCGTCCGAAGACTCCACCTATTGGCCGGATGGCCGCCCACGACAATCAGCGAATGAAGCGTTTGGGTTGTGGCAAAGCCGATGCTTCTTGGACGGAGGTGCAACCTGCACAAGTTGCCACGCCCATCCGCACACCGTGGATGTGAGACAGGGTGGCCGGCCTCAGCCCACGAGCGACGCTCTCTGCACCGGCTGCCATGCGAAGATTGCGGCCAGCGTCTCCGAGCATACTCACCATCGCGCGAACACCCCCGGCAGCTCCTGCATCGCATGCCACATGCCCGCCGCAGTCGTGAGCCTCAAGACTAGGATGCGCGATCACTCGATCAGCATACCGGTGCCGGAAAACACGATTCGGCACAAGATTCCGAACGCATGCAACGTCTGCCACCATGACAAGGATGCGGCCTGGGCAGCACGGCAGATGAACGCGTGGTATGGCGATACATCGCGACAAAAACTGATACGCCGTGCGGACGCCTTCACGCAGGCGCGACAAGGAGATCCGACGGCGGTACCGCAATTGTTGCAGATCCTCTCTGATCCATCAGGCGGCCCTTTGATTCGGGCCAATGCAGTCGGATACCTCGGCAACTTTCCGGACGATCCTTCGGCCTATGACGCGGTGCTGCATTCTTTCACCGACGCTGACCCGTTGGTGCGCGCCACGGCGGCGGCCACAATAAAGCCCAGCGCGGCACAGCGGGAGAGCGTGGCCACGGATTTGGTAGGCCTTCTGAGGGACCCGCTACGCACGGTTCGCATGAGCACAGCCATTGCGATGGTGGCGATGGGCGTTCGGCCTTTCGCTGGCGAAGACGGAGAACGATACGAGCGTGCCAAGGAGCTTTATCGCGCGCGCGCTGAACTCAACTCCGACGATGCGCAACAGGACCTTGCGGCGGGAAGGTTTTTCTCGTTGTCGGGCGACATGGCACGCGCCGTGGATGCCTTTCGAGCGGCTCTAAAACTCGATCCCAAAATCCCTGCGCAGTATTATTTGGCCAGGTCGATGGCCGCAAAAGGCGACTACGCCTCGGCGCGCCAAGTCCTGGTTGCTATTCCTCGCGATGACCAACAATACCCGGCTGCACAGCAGCTCCTTGCCGAAATCGAAGCCAGAGATGCTGGTCAGAGTGAAGAAAACAAGAGCAGTTCGAACGAGAGCAATTCCGGGACCGACGCCCGGTTTCTCGCGGGCCAACTGTCGTATCGGAACGGGCAGTACGGTGCAGCTCTGAGGGATCTAGAGCAGGCCTTGCAAGAGTTACCGCATGCAGAGTGGGCGACAAAAGCACAGATTTACCGCGCTATTTGCCTCGAGAAGCTGGGCCGCGGGGGCGAAGCCGAGACATCCATGGAGGCGCTTTCAGGGCAGCCGGACGGGCGCCAGAACGTTGAGTTGCAGCTCGCCTTCGCAGAGTTGCTCAACGAAACGGGCCGTACGGAGGAAGCGGTTAGGCGAGTCGACGCCTTGATCACATCGGTGCCGAAGGCCCCCATGGCTCACTTCTGGCGCGCCAAGCTGCTGCTCGAGCTGCAACGGCCGGACGACGCCGCTAGGGCCGCCGAGGAAGCCATACGCCTGCTTCCTGAGTTTCCCGAGGCGCACGGTGTGCTGCTAAAGATCTACCAGACGCAAGGCCGGACCAAGGAGGCTGCGCGGCAAGCGGAATGGCTACGGGACTACCAACGGCGCATGGAATCGCACTGATTGCACTGCTCGCGACTGCCACGGGCGTGCGAGGGCAAATCCGCTTTGAAGATGTGGCTGCGAAATCGGGGCTGAAATTCGAGCTGCACAATGGAGCGGCTGGCGAGTTTCACCAGCCCGAGCTGATGCTCGGAGGGGTGGCCGTCCTCGATTACAACAATGACGGCTGCATGGACGTTTTCTTTACCAACGGCGCCGCGATGCCATCGCTGAAGAAAACGGGTTGGCAATATTTCAACCGGTTGTTTCGCAACAACTGCGATGGCACCTTCACCGATGTAACGGAGAAAGCCGGAGTGGCAGGCGACGGCTATTCCATGGGCGTCGCGGTGGCGGATTTTGATAACGACGGGTACGAGGACATTTTTGTTACCGGTGTTAATCGAAATATCCTGTACCACAATCGTGGCGATGGCACATTTGAGGATGTTACCGAGAAGGCCCACCTCGGGGGGATCGATCCGCGATACGGCAAGCTCTGGTCGATTTCCGCGGCCTGGGTCGACGTGGATAATGACGGCTGGCTTGACCTGGTGGTGAGCAATTATGTGCAATGGGACGCAAAGGTCGAGCCGAAGTGCGGGACACCGACAAAGCCGCTCTATTGTTATCCTGGCGCGTACCGCGATACACCAAACCAACTCTTCCGCAACAACCACGACGGCACGTTTACGGACATCTCGGTATCTTCGGGTCTAGGCGCGCAATTCGGAAAGGGCATGGGCGTAGCAATCGCGGACTACGACGGTGACGGGCTAATGGACATTTTTGTGGCCAACGATAGCGTGCCGAATTTTCTATTCCACAACCTGGGCCATGGAAAGTTCCAAGAGGTCGGAATGCTCGCTGGCGCGGCGCTGAACGACAGTGGGCGACCGGTCGCCAGCATGGGAGCGGACTTTCGCGATTTCGACGATGACGGTCGGCCCGATTTGATCTTCACGGCAATGATCAACGACACTTATCCGTTATTCCGGAATACCGGTAAGTCTCCAGCGTTCGAGGACTACACCGCGCGCTCGGGCCTAGCAATCGCGACCCGGGCCCTAACAGGCTGGGGAATTGGCTTATACGATTTTGACAACGACGGCTTCAAGGATCTGTTTACGGCCAACGGCCATTTCCCAGCTACCGAGGAATCCCTCGGCCGAGCGTCGGAGCTGCCAAATTCTGTGTTTCGAAACCAAGGAGGCGCGCGCTTCGCGGATATCTCTAATGGCGCTGGCGCGGATTTTCAGGTCGCGGGACAATACCGAGGCGTAGCATTCGCGGATTTCGATAGCGATGGGCGCCTCGACGCGGTCGTCTCCAATGTAAATGGGCCCGCGAGGCTTTTTCGTAATGTGAGCGAAGGCACCGGGCACTGGTTAGCCTTAAGACTAACCGGCACGCGAAGCAATCGCGACGGAATTGGCGCCAGGGTCCAAGTCGAGCTGGCCAGTGGGCGCAGGCTTTACAACCACTGCGTGACTAGTGTGGGCTACGCTTCGTCCAGCGAACCGCTGGTGCGATTTGGACTTGGCAAGGAAGCCGTTGCGAAATTCATCGAAATTCGCTGGCCCAGCGGCCAAGCACAGCAACTGCGGAATGTAAGAGCTGACCGGATCCTAAACGTCCGCGAGCCTTGAACCGACTGGATTTCTCGCCTAACTCATACGAGACGGAGAGGGAGACCTCCCCTCAGACGTTCCCTGGTCGCCCAGCCCGGCCGGCGCCACTCCAAATTATCGCTTCGCGTTCCGGCCCGACCTTGGCCTTTGCAAGCCCAACTGCTTTTGGAGTGATCACGAGACTGCCTCTTCTTAGGGTCCGCCAAATGGAGGTCGGGCTCCGCTTTACCTCTAACTTCTTTCGCGAGGCCTACCGGGCTCGGTTGCTAAAAGGGAAACGCCAATTAGGGCTTCGCTTTTTGTTTGTACTCGCTCACGGAAACGTGTGAGCTGTGGGTCGCTGGTCTGCCGAGAAGAAGCCCGGCCGACCGAGAGGGGCCTCGAGTGAGAGAAATGTTTCCAAAGGGACAACAAAATCTGTTATTGAGATGAGTACAGGGGGTGCGGTGAGGCTTGTGTCGGGGACAGGGGGAAACTAATGTAGATTGTGCTCCTCTGAAAGAGTCGAGAGATCGAGAACGGGGCCGTTTGAACGGGAAGAAACATCGGAATGAGCCGTGAATCACAAGCCGGAGCGCGCGCGTTTGTCCGCAGTCTGAACATTCTTCTGAAGTTCGCCCGGCTGTATGAGTTTGGCCACGCCAAGACCACGGCGCAGTTTGACACGACTTGGAAGGAACTGCGGCAGGCGCTGGAGGACAGCGGCGGGAGCGGCGTGCTGCTGGGTGCGTCCGGGCACCAGATCTTGCTCGACGGCGTGCCCATGGGATCGTCTGCCGGGGAGAAAAGCTTCGCGCAACTTCTGACCTCTTCCGGTATCGCCAGCATTCACTTTTCAACAGCTGTGTCGCAACCGCAATTTGCGCGCTTCGTTCGCGCGTTTCCAAGCGGAAATACGAAGGCGTCAGCCCTGGCTGAACAGTTAAAGACCGCGCTCGGCGGGGACACCACGATCAAAGTGAATGAAATCCGCTACGTGGCGGAAGATTCCTCAGTCGCCGGAATCAAGGTGGCGGCGCAATTGACCGCAAAGGCGCTGGGCGCGCAGGGCGATAAGTTCCGGGAATTGTTCGAGGATCCCAACAAGATGCTGCAGATGATTCTCGCCGCGGAAAGCTTCCGGGGAGGCGGCGGAGGTGGTGGAATGGGTGGGCCTGGACACGGGCCTGGAGGAGCAGGACCCGGGTTTGGTCTCGGAGGCGGTGGCACAGGCGGGAGCGGCGGTGGCGCCGGTGGACCTGGGACCGGCGGCGGCACGGGGAGTGGCACCGGCGGCGGTGGAACAGGTGCGGGTGGGGGTTTGTGGGAGTCCGGCGGTGCAGCTGGCACGGGACCCGGGGGTTGGGGCCCGGGCGCGAAGGGTCCGGGTGGAGGAACCGGGCCAGGGGGCGGCCCAGGAAGTGGAGGTGGCAGTGGCACCGGGGCCGGTGCGAGCGACGGTCCCGGTGGTGGAGGAGGTGGAGCCGGCACGGGCCAAGGAGGAGCTGGAGGGGGTGGGGGGACAGGAACGGCTGCTGCAGGAAAATGGCTAACCGCCTCCGCCTTGCTGCGCGGCGAAAGGCCTGGCGGCGGGCATGGCTTGCCCGGAGCCGGCGAAGGTGGCTTCCGAGTCGAAGAGGAAGAAGTGCGCGCGATGCTCGGGTTGTTTGCGCAACTAGGAAAGGCGCGGAGGGATACGGACTCGCGGATGGATGTGCCGACCTTCCAATCGCGATTGAGCGCGATGCCGGTGCGCGCGCAATACACGCTGCAGCAGGCGCTGGCAGGCCTGGCGGCCCAGGCTCCCGACGCCAAGCCCGACAAGCCCATGCTGCTGAAGCTGGCAGAGCACGTGGCCATTCGCTTTGCCCTGGACAGCTACGAGCGGGGCGAGTTGCGCGTGAATGCCGTAAAGCAACTGCTGGACCGCATGAACACGGAAATCGAGGCGCTGCGCAAGATTCTTTCCACGCAAGAGCAGATGATGGCTCAGGCAGGGCTTTCCGTTCAGTCGTACACGGAGCTTCTGGACCAGGAATTCTGGGAGCAGGTGCCGGAAGAAAACAAGAAGGAAGTGCTGACCTCGGACGAGGCCTGGTGCGTGCCGCCGCGGAACGTCCGCGCGTTCTTGGAAGAGATGCTGCGACGCGGCGAATTGAAAACGGCAAATGAGATCTTGATGAAATACGCGTCGTGCATTGGGCTGGAAGCGCCGGAGGCGCGGCGCACCACGGCCATCGGTCTTTCCGATTTGGGCGAGCTGTATGGCAGCGGAGACGGTAGCGCGTTGATGGAGGCCATCAAACGCGCGGGCAACCAACTGGCCGTCGAGCGCGAACCGGAATTGCAAACGCTGGTCGGTGCGGCGTTTGTGCGCTTGAGCCAGGAAGCCGCCTCGAAGCGCTGCTACCCAGCGATGCAACAGGCGCTGGCTTCGCTGGAAAGCGTTGAGTCACACCGGCCGGGGTCGACGCAGAGCTTGCGCCCTCGCATTGGGGCCGAAGAGCGGCTGCCGGAATTTGTCGAAGAGGCCATGCGCAGCGGGCAAATCGCGGACGGCATGATGGACATTCTCGGACTCATGCCCAAGGCCACGATTCACTACGTCACGAACCGTTTCGCGCATTGCGGATTCCGGGAAGATTGCGAACTGCTTTGTAGCATTCTTCGCAACCTGGGTGAGGATGCCACGCAGCGGCTGCTCGAGACGCTGCAAACAGCTCCGGCAGGCGAAGCGGCAGAAACGATTGGTCTGCTTAGCCAACTCTCCCCGGAATCCGTGGAGAAAATACTGCCCGTGCGGCTGTCGCAGTGGCCGCGCTCTTCCCACGATCGTGTTATCCGGCAGCTTTCGGCGGCGCCCGCGGAACAGCGGGCGCAACTGCTCGTTGCCATCTACGATTCGCTGGACACTTTGATCCGCCCGCTGGCTATCGATGAGATGGGGATGAGCGGGCAAGCCCAGTGCATTCCGAAGTTAATTGGCATGCTGCAGGACGACAACACCACCGGCTTCGCTCGCGTAAAGGCCATTGAGGCTCTCGGACGGCTGCGAGCCACGGCGGCCAGCCCGTTGCTGCAGCACATTCTGGAAACCAAACAGGTCTGGCGCTGGGTATATCCGAGCGAAATGAGAATTGTCGCTGCGCAAGCGCTGCTTCACGTGGACAAATTGGTTGGGATGCACGCGGTGGCCGCCTGCGCCATCGAACGCAAGGAGATGACGCTTGAGCCGACCGACCCGGAGCCGAACGCCTCGGTGATCCGGCAGAGGCGCTATGCTCGACTAAAGCTTTCGCGCAACCTCATAGCCGTGACCACCAATTTGCGGGAAAACTTCCGATTGAGTGTCCCGGAATTGAATCTGGGCGGCGGAATCGGATCCGGAGAACGCCATCTGGCGCCCGGCTCGCTGTTGAGCTTGCGATTCTCGCACGGCGTACGCCACATAAAAGCGCAAGCGATGGTGCGCGGAGCGCGGCCGCAGACGATGGCCTTTGAATTCGTGGACATGGACTTGGAAGAACGCTACCGCCTCCGTAAACTGCTGCTGGAACTTGGCGGCTTGCCGATGATCGCGCAGGTCACCAATCGCAGCCGGCGGCGCGGGCGCGTGGCGGTCGCCAAGACCTAACCGCTGAACGCTCAAGGGCTTCCGACGGTTCCCCTCTTACCTGTTCCCCTGCAAAAAATGCCCGTTCGTTCGGACAGTCGAACTGCCCGTCGGAATGGCTTCCCGAACGGCGAGACAACCCGCACCGCGGTACCATTGCGACCAACAAAGGCTGAAACTACGGTACTCCTGAGCGAGTGCTATCGAGGAAACCGCACAGCCGATGCTATCGGATCGCAAAACGGCGGCCGGACGCGCCTTCGTAAAGAGCCTAGACATCCTGCTGAGGTACGCGCGCCTTTACGGTTTCGAGCATGCCCGAACGGCAGAACGGTTTTTGCTTGCTTTCGAGGAGCTGGCGGCCGCAATGCCTTCTTCGGCCGGACTCTTGTTAGGAGCAGCAGGTTCCCGGCTGGTGCTCGATGGCGTGCCACTAGAGGGCGCGGCGGAAAGGCAATTTGCCCGCGTGCTCTCCGGCGCCGGCCTGGCGAGCATCCAGTTTTTTCCCAATATCACCGAGGAGGAACTAGCCCGCTTCGCGCGGGCGTTCGCCGCGGGCAAAGCCAAACCGTCTGAACTTGCCCGGGAATGGAAAGCGGCTCTGGCCGGAGCCCAGGGAATCCGCGTCAATGAGATTTTTTTCGTGGCTACGGATTCTCGCTTGAAGGAATCCACTATCGCAGCGCAATTGGCCACCACTTCTTTAGGAAGCGATCAACAGCACGTGAAGGAATGGCTCAATGATCCGAAAAAACTGCTGGAACTGATCGCTGCGGCGCAAGGCTCGAAGAGTTCGGACAAGGATGGAGCCGCGGCGCGTGGCACAAGCCCGTCGAGCGCCGCAAGGTCGCCGGAAGATGAAATCTTAAATGCGCTCAGGGCTTTGACCGATTTAGGCCGCACTGCCGCGAGCCCGAGAGGAACGGGCGCGTGCTCCAGGGATTTTCAAGACCAGCTCGGACAAATGCCTGGCAGGGTGCAAGACGTGCTCCGGCAAGCACTCACCGCGCTTGCCGCGCGGGCGCCCAATGCTAAGCCGGATGAATTTGTGCTCGTGCAACTTGCCGAGCACCTGGCGATTCGCTTTGCGCTGGAACGGTTCGAGCGCGGAGAAGTGAAAGTCAACGCGGTTCGCCAGATGTTGGACCGCATGCACCAGGAAATTGAAAATCTTCGCAAGATCCTTGGTGAGCATGAAGACAGAATGAGCGAAGCCGGGATACTTTTTGAATCGCACCGCGAGATCCTCGACCGCCAATTTTGGTCGGCGGTTCCCGATCGCGGAAAGCATCAGATCCTACTCTCTCACGAAGCCTGGTGCATTCCACCGCACAACTTGCAGTCGTATGTCAGGGAACGGATTACAAAAGGGCATATTACGGAGGGTATCGCCATCCTGAGGAATTATGCCGCCTGTATCGAGAGCGAAAATCCGGAGGCGCGCAAGAAAACTGCGGCGGGGCTCGCCGAGCTATCGGAGCTTTACGCCAGTGTCGATCCCCTGCTGCTAAAGGTGGGGCTGCGGCACACAGGGCTGCGGCTCGGCGTGGAACAAGACGGAGAAATTCAGGGACTGGTGAGCGCCGCCTTCGTCCGGTTTAGCCAGCAAGCAGCAACCAGCCGGCATTTCCCGGCAATGGAGCAAGCGCTTGACGTGCTCACCAGCATCGAGGCGCAAAGGCCCGGCATCGCCAACAGCTTGCGCGTGAAAATGGGTATCGAAGAGCGCATACCGGAGTTCGTGGATGAGGCGTTACGCGCGCGGCAGGTGGCGCCGGAGCTGACCAAAGTGCTGAAAATGCTGCCGCAGAGCACCATGGAGCAACTCGCAAGTCGCTTCAACCGCTGCACCTTGCGCGATGAATCGGAGCACGTGGCGAATCTTGCCTCTGACCTCGGCGAGGAAGCCGTACAATCATTGCGCAGCACCGTGCGCGGCGGACCGGTGAAGGAAGCCGCCGAGATGGTCGGACTCCTGAGTCGGCTGGATCCGCAGTCCCTGATGGTCTTTCTGCCTGGGCGCATGAAGGATTTTCCCGGCGCAGCGCAGGACCGCGTCGTGCGTCAAGTTTCCGCAAGCGGCGCGGCGAGAAGATGCCAGATCCTGATGGAATTGCTAGATCACGTGGATCCGCTGGTTATGCCCCTGGTTATCGACGAAGTCGGCCTGACCGGCGATCGCGAGCCGCTTGGTAGACTGCTGACCATCGCAGACGGCGATTTGCCGAATGGGGCGGCGGAATTATTGCGCATACGGGCGATCGAGGCTTTGGGGCGGATCCACGCGCGGGAGACGTTGACGACGCTGAAGCGCATTGTCGAAACCAAGAAAATGTTCACTTGGGCCCACGCACAGGAAGTGCGCATCGCGGCAATGCAGGCGCTTGAAAAGCTGGACCCGGTATGGGCGCGCGGGTTCTGGCCCAAAAGCGGCATCCACGTTGAAGACCTGGTGCTCGCGCCGCTAGAGGTTCCCGCCGAGTCGCGATTTGTGCGGCAACGGCGCCATCAGCGCGTCCGGCTGCAAAAGCCGGTGCGGGCCATCTGCATAAATCTTAAAGAAAACTGCTGGCTCGAGATCAAGACGGCCAGCCTCAGCGGCGGCCTCGCAGCCATTAGCCGCCGCCTCGCACCGGGAACCCCGGTCCAGCTCCGGCTGCAAATCGGCATGCGTCATGTGCAAGCCACCGCGGTGATGCGGGATTATCGAGCCCAGGACATGGCCTTTGAAATCGTGGATATGGACCTCGAAGAGCGCAGCAAATACCGGCGCCTTCTCGCCGCGCAGCTCCCCCATAACGCCTTCGAGGCTGAACCCCCTCGAGATCGGGCCGATGTCGCTGCCGCGAGATAGGCCCAAGGACAGATAGCCTGGTCTGGGTTAACCAAGCTTTGCTCTGGCGGTGTTTCTTGGCGCTGGCGCGTTCAACCAGTTAGAATAAGTTGTTACGCTTGCGGTGTTGCGGCCCGTCGGATCTCGGGCGCCAAGACCGTCGGAGAATTGCGAAACCATTCATGGACGTAACCAAGTATCTCGATGAGGTCATTGCATGGTTCATCGGGACCAAGCACGAGCGCGACATCAAGAAGCTACAACCGGTCATCGCGGCCATCAACTCGCACGAGTCGGAAATACAGTCGCTCGGGAACGAAGACCTGAAAACGCGTTATGCGGCGTTGCGCAAGCAGGTTCAGGAGCGACTGAAAGACGCCGATCCCGAGGAGAAGTCCTACAAGGAAACCTTGCAGGCTGCGATCGAACCGGCCATCGAGCCGACGTTTGCTCTGGCGCGCGAAGCCGGCCGCCGCTTCCTGAGCATGCGGCACTTTGACGTGCAGCTCATCGGTGGCATGGTGCTGCACCAAGGCAAGATTGCGGAAATGAAGACGGGCGAGGGCAAGACGCTGGTCGCCACGCTGCCCGCGGTGTTGAATGCGCTCGCTGGTCGCGGCGTGCATATCGTCACGGTGAACGACTATCTGGCGCGGCGCGACGCGGAATGGATGAGCCCGCTGTACAAGGCCCTGGGACTGACGGTCGGGGTGATCGTGCACGATTTGGACGACGACGAGCGCCGCGCCGCCTACGGCGCCGACATCACCTACGGCACCAACAACGAGTTCGGGTTCGACTACCTGCGCGACAACATGAAGTACGACCTCGCCCACTGCGTGCAGCGCGGGCACCACTTCGCTATCGTTGACGAAGTGGACTCCATCTTGATCGACGAGGCGCGCACGCCGCTGATTATTTCCGGTCCATCGGAAGAGTCCACCGACAAGTACGTCAAAATCGACAAGATCATTCCCAAGCTGATTCAGGAAATTGACTACACCATCGATGAAAAACATCGTACCGCGACGCTGACCGAAGAAGGTGTGAGCAAGTGCGAACGCGTGCTGGGGCTTGGCAATTTGTACGACCCGCAGCACATGGAGACGATCCACCACGTCTACCAGGCGCTACGTGCACACACGCTGTACAAGAAAGATGTCGATTACGTGGTGAAGGACGGTGAGGTGATCATCGTCGATGAATTCACCGGGCGACAGATGCCCGGTCGGCGCTGGTCCGACGGCTTGCACCAGGCCGTAGAAGCGAAGGAAAGCGTGAAAATTGAGCGCGAGAACCAGACCCTCGCAACCATCACCTTCCAGAATTACTTCCGCATGTACAAGAAACTCTCCGGCATGACCGGAACGGCGGAGACCGAGGCCGCCGAATTCGGCAAGATTTACAGCCTGGATGTGACGGTAGTCCCGACAAACCGGCACCTGATTCGCATCGAGGCGCCGGACGTCATTTACCGCACGGAGAAAGAAAAGCTCGAGGCGGTCGTCAAGGGCATCCTGCAAGAAGACAATTCGCTGGCAAACGGCATCCGTCATTATCACGAGCGGGGACAACCCGTGCTAGTCGGGACGATTTCCATCGAGAAATCGGAAAAAGTCTCGGAATTGCTGAAGAAAGCGGGAGTCCCCCACCAGGTATTGAACGCCAAGCAGCACGAGCGCGAGTCGCGCGTCGTGGCACAGGCCGGGCGCAAAGGTGCGGTCACCGTGGCGACGAACATGGCCGGCCGCGGCACGGACATTCTGCTCGGCGGTAATCCGGAGTTCCTGACGCGCGAGCATTGCCTGAAAAACAAGCTGGCGATTCCCTACGCTGCCGCGCCCGCGGTCATTGGGGCGGATCCCACCGACGGAAACGGTGCGCAACCCGGCGTCCAAATGGTGCTGTTCCAGCACGAAGGCAAGATTTTTCAAGTGCCTTCCGACCAGTGGAAACCGGTGTACGAGCAGTTCGCCGAACAGTGCAAGGCCGAGCACGATGAGGTGGTGGCGCTCGGCGGACTGCACATTCTTGGCACGGAACGCCACGAAGCGCGGCGCATTGATAATCAGTTGCGCGGGCGCGCCGGCCGCCAGGGCGACCCGGGCTCGTCGCGCTTCTTCATTTCGCTGGAAGACGATTTGGCCCGCATTTTCGGTGGCGAGCGCGTCAAGCAACTGATGTACCGGCTGGGCATGACCGAAGGCGTGCCCATCGAATCCAGAATGGTTTCGAAGCGCATTGAGGAAGCGCAGAAAAGCGTCGAAGCCCAGAACTTCGAGGCCCGCAAACATTTGCTCGAGTACGACGATGTGATGAATAAGCAGCGCGAAACGATCTATGCGATTCGCCGCTCCGCACTCGAAGGAAAAGATCAGCGTGATTACGTTCAGGAGATCGCGGAAGACGTTGTGCGCGAACTCGTGGAAACCTACTGCCCGCGCGAGCAGCATCCCGATCAGTGGAACGTCGCACAATTCCTCGCTGAAGCCAACGCGCAGTTCGGCCTCGACATCAAAGCGGCCGGTGCCGATCCCGGCTCGTTGGGGCACGATCAACTCGTGGACGCAGCGGCCGCGGCCGTCACCAAGCGCTACGCGGAAAAAGAAAAGCAGTTCGGCCCGGAACTGATGCGCTGGCTTGAGCGCCGCATCATCCTCGACGTAGTCGATTCACAGTGGAAGGACCACCTGCTCTCGCTCGACCATTTGAAGGAAGGTATCGGCCTGCGCGGTTACGGGCAGAAGGATCCGCTCGTCGAGTTCAAGAAGGAAGGTTTTGCCCTGTTCGAAGAAATGATGACGCGCATCGACAACGAGACGATCCGCTATCTGTACCACATCCAATTGCAGCAGGGAGAACCGCCGCAGGCGCGCGAGCCGCGACGCGAGCCGCCGCGCCAGCCCCCGAACGCCGCTGCAGCAGCGGTTGCCAGCGCGGCCGCACGTGCGAGCGAGGAGCCGGCAAATCTCCCGGGATTCGCGCGCGAAATGGAACGCAGGCAACAGCGGCAGCAGCAGGATTTGCAGTACCAGACGGGTCCGGCGCAGGCGGAGGCGCCAAAGCCCGTTCGCGCGGGCGCGAAAGTGGGGCGCAACGATCCTTGCCCGTGCGGGTCGGGCAAAAAGTACAAGAAATGCCACGGCGCCTGAGCGCACGATTTTTCGGGGAAACAAAGGAACGGAAATCCGAAAATCGAAATCGGAAAATCGGTTCGAAATGCGAGTGGTGAGCTTCGTTTTCGTTATTCCAGGCCTCAGCCCTGAATCTCGTTTCGATTCCTTTTAGGAGAAGGCGTAACCCATGCCGCCAGGACCCGCACCGCAGCAGATGCCCGAACGCCAGCCGATTCCTGGCGTGAAAAACCTCGTCGCCATTGCCAGCGGCAAAGGCGGCGTCGGCAAGACTACCGTCGCGGTGAACCTGGCGCTTGCGCTGGCGAAGCTGGGACATAAGGTCGGCTTGCTGGACGCGGACGTTTACGGCCCGAACGTGCCGATCATGCTGGGTACGACAAAGGAGCCGCAGGCCACTGCCGACCGGCACATCATCCCCGTAGAATCGCAGGGCTTGAAGATGATCTCGATGGGCCTGCTGAATCCGGGCGACAAGCCGATGATCTGGCGGGGGCCCATGTTGCACAGCGTGATCATACAGTTCTTGCGCAGCGTCGAATGGGGCGAGTTGGACTACTTGATCATCGATCTGCCACCGGGTACGGGCGACGTTCAGTTGTCGCTGATTCAAACGGTCGCGGTGACGGGAGCGGTGGTGGTCACCACGCCATCCACCGTGGCGCTAGCCGATGTGCGCAAAGCCATTGAAATGTTTCGCCAGGTCAATGTGGAAGTTCTCGGTGTCGTCGAAAACATGAGTACCTTCGCCTGTCCCCACTGCGGTAAGCCGGTGGACATTTTTGGCCATGGCGAAGGCGTGAAAACGGCGATTGCCTATGGCGTGCCGGTGCTCGGAGAAATTGAAATCGATCCACGCATTCGCGTTGGCGGCGATACCGGCAAGCCGGTTGCGGCCCTCGGCGAAGAAGGCGCCGGCGCAAAAAGTCTCTATCATGTCGCGCGCGCCGTTGCGAAACGCCTGGAAGAAGTTGCCGCGACCGTCAGCGGCCCCTCATTTCAAATCGACTGACAGGCCTTTCGAGCTGGAGCCGGTCCCCGGTGACCGCTGCCTGCGGCGCACTTTCTTGTCAGTTCTCGGCGCGGATGTTATCTTGGCGTGATTCCGGCTGCGCGAGTTCTCCTCGAGGGGCGCGATACACCGTGCCCCTAATATGCGCCAGTGCCGTTGACGCATGGGGAGTCTCGAACCAACAACTTGTGAGCGAGCCTCCTGTCTTGAGCAGACAACCCGACATCCGGCCCTACCGTGGCAAACGCCCGCAGATCGCGGCTTCAGCATACATTGACCCGGCGGCCGTGATTATTGGCGACGTGGTGATCGGCGAGGATTCCAGCGTGTGGCCGTGCTCGGTGATTCGCGGCGACGTGCACTACATCCGCATCGGCGCGAGAACCAACATTCAGGACGGCTCGATTTGCCACGTGATGCGCGATGAGTATCCGCTGATTTTAGGCGATGACGTGACCATCGGCCATTCCGTGACGCTGCACGGTTGCACCGTCGAAGCACGCTGTCTGATCGGCATGGGCGCGGTGATTCTGAATGGCGTGGTCGTTGGCAGCGGCAGCATCGTCGCGGCGGGTACGCTGATCACCGAGCGCACGGTGATTCCTCCGGGTAGCCTGGTGATGGGCTCGCCCGGCAAAGTCAAGCGTCCGCTGAGCGAGATCGACAAAGCGACTATCGACGCTTATGCCAAGCGCTACGTCGGCTACAAGAATATCTATCGCGAGGAACCTACCGCGTGAGCGAAGGCGCAACCAAAGGCTTCGGCAAGGAGCCTCAGCCTAAAGAGGAACGGCGCAAATTCCAGGCCATCAAGGGCACGCGCGATTTGCTGCCGCCGGAAACCGCACTGTGGAATCGCGTCGAGCAAACCGCCCAGGAGGTTTTCGCCTCGTACGGCTTTGGTGAGATTCGCCTGCCGATATTTGAAACAACGGACTTGTTTGCCCGCTCGATTGGCTTAGAAACCGACGTCGTTTCCAAAGAAATGTACACGTTTGCGGATCGCGACGAGACTTCCGTGAGTCTGCGGCCGGAGGCCACTGCTTCTGTTTGTCGCGCATACATTGAAAATGGCATGCAGCAATTGCCGCAGCCGGTGAAGCTGTACACCATCGGCCCTATGTTTCGCCGCGAGAGGCCGCAGAAGGGACGCCACCGCCAGTTTTACCAGATCGACGCGGAAGTTTTGGGTGGTTCCGACGCCCCGGGAATCGATGGGGAATTGATCGAGATGGTCATGACGTTTTTCGAGCGGCTTGGCTTGCAGGGCGTACAACTGGAAATCAACTCCATTGGGGATAGGAAGTGCCGCCCAAAGTACGTAGAGCTGCTTCGCGCGGAGCTAGGGAAAGTAAAGGACAACCTCGGACCGGACAGCCAGCGCCGCATTGAGACCAATCCGCTGCGCGTGCTCGACTCGAAGCTGGAAAACGAGCAAAAACTCATCGAAGGCCTGCCGCACATCGCCGATCACCTGTGTGAAGAATGTAGGGAGAATTATCTCGGCGTGAAAAAGGAACTCGAGCTGCGCGGGGTAAAGTATCGTGAAAATTGGCGCCTCGTGCGTGGGCTCGACTACTACTCGCGGACAACCTTCGAGATCACCGCGAAAGGATTGGGCTCGCAGAACGCCTTGTGTGGCGGCGGCCGTTATGACGGACTAATGGAGCTGCTCGGTGGGCCGCCGACGCGGGCGACGGGCTTCGCTATCGGCGAAGACCGCCTCATTCTGTCCTTACAGGAAACCGGCAAAACGCCGGCGCCCCCAAGGCATGACGTGTACATCGCCTGGATGGGGGAAAAGGTTTACGCCACGGCGATTCGCGCGGCGAAAAGTCTGCGCACAGCAGGCTTCAGCGTCGAATTGCCGCCCGTCGGGCAGAAATTTGGCAAGGCCCTGGGTCAAGCAGACAAATTGGGCGCTCGTTATGCGCTGATTCTCGGCGATAATGAGGTGGGGAGCGGCGAATGGACGCTGAAGACGCTGGCCGATGGCACACAGCAAAAACTGACCGAGCCGCAATTGCTGGATTTTCTCAAGAAGCCGTAGTGGCAGGTCTTGAGACGGGCGGTTCCCCGTTCCATTTGTAGCTCTCGATGGAGAGGAAGAGCAACGTGCTCGATTTTCTCGGTAATCTGAAACGCACCCATTACTGCGGCGAGTTGCGGGCCAAGGACCAAGGCCGCGGCGCCACCGTCATGGGCTGGGTGCATCGCCGGCGCGACTTAGGCAATTTGCTCTTTCTCGACGTACGCGACCGCACCGGCCTCGTGCAGGTGGTGTTCAACAAAGAGACGCAGGCTGCGGCCCACGCCAAGGCCGAGCAGCTACGCAGCGAATTTGTGGTCGCCGTCGAAGGCCAAGTGGTCAAACGCCAGAAAGCCAACCCCGAGCTGGCCAGCGGCGAAGTCGAACTGGTCGCGACGCACCTGCACATCCTGAACAACGCAAAAACGCCGCCGTTCGCAATGGAAGACGAAATCAACGCCGCGGAAGAGACCCGCCTGCGCTTCCGCTATCTCGACCTGCGGCGGCCAAAGCCGCACCGCAATCTAGCGCTGCGCCACAAGATCATTCTGGAAATACGCCAGGTCATGGACGAGCTGGGCTTCATCGAAGTGGAGACGCCCATGCTCACGCGCTCGACGCCCGAGGGCGCGCGCGACTATCTCGTGCCGAGCCGCATCCATCACGGGCAGTTTTACGCGCTGCCGCAATCGCCGCAGATTTTCAAGCAGATCCTGATGATTGCGGGGCTAGACAAATACTTCCAGATCGTGAAGTGTTTCCGCGACGAAGATTTGCGCGCCGACCGCCAGCCGGAATTCACGCAGCTTGACCTGGAAATGTCTTTCCCGCGCCAGGAAGATATTTTTCAAGTCATTGAAACCGTCATGGTGCGCGCCTGCGCCGTCGCGGGAGTCAAAGTGACCGCGCCGTTTCCGCACATGCTGTACAAAGACGTGATTCGAACCTACGGCAGCGACAAGCCTGACCTGCGCTTCGGCACGGAGCTGCACGAGGTAACGCACTGCTTCCCGGAAGATGCCAGGCAGAAGCTGCAAATCGAAGGAAGTGTCTTCGCGCTGGCGGCGCGGGGTGCGGCGGGCTATTCCCGCAAGCAGCTTGACGACTTGACCGACAAGGCCAAAGCGCTGAAAGCGCGCGGCGCGTATTTCGTGAAGGTGGCGCCGGAGGGCTTATCGTCGACGATTGAGAAAATAATCGGCGCGGAAAATGTGAAGAAGCTCGCCGAAACTTGTCGTGCGAAACCCGGCGACCTGGTCGTCGGCGTCTCCGCAAAGGAACAAATCAAAGGCACGGAAGCCGCGGCGCTTATCGCGGGGCAGCTGCGTTTGCAGCTCGGCGACGCGCTCAACCTGATCGACAAGTCGCAATGGAAATTCCTTTGGATCACAGGCTTCCCGTTGTTCGAATGGAGCGAGACGGAAAACACCTGGGTCAGCGCGCAGCATCCTTTCACCGGGATTGTCGACGAGGACCTCGACAAGCTCGAGTCCGCGCCGTGGGAAGTGCGTTCGAAGGGCTACGACCTCGTTCTGAACGGCTACGAACTCGGCTCCGGTAGCATCCGGATTCACCGCCAGGACATCCAGGAGCGGCTTTTCAAGGCGCTCGGCTTGAGCGAAGAGCAGCTGCGCCGCCGCTTCGGTTTCTTCCTTGATGCCTTGACCTACGGCACGCCGCCGCATGGCGGCATCGCGCTGGGTGTGGATCGCATCGCCATGCTCCTGAGCGGCGAAAAGTCCATCCGCGAAGTCATCGCGTTCGCCAAAACCACCGCGGCACAGGACCTCATGGCTGATTCGCCCGGCGAAGTCGACCCCGCGCAGCTCGACGAGCTCGGTCTTGCCGTCAAGCCCGAAGTCAAGAAAGCCGCCGAATGATATCCTTGACAGCGCCCTTGGGGTCGGGATGTCATCGTTTCCTTAACGGCCGGAGACGTAACCGAGACGGACGATTTGGGAGCCCGGTAAGGAACAGATGAGCCGGATACGCATACTGCCGGAATCGGTCGCGAACAAGATCGCGGCGGGTGAAGTGGTCGAGCGGCCGGCGTCAGTAGTGAAGGAGCTGCTCGAAAACGCGCTCGATGCGGGTGCGAAAAGCACGCGCATCGAGGTTGAGCAAGGCGGCAAGCGCATGATCCGCGTGACCGACGACGGTCATGGGATGACCCACGACGATGCGCTGCTGGCGTTCGAGCGCCATGCCACTAGCAAACTCAGAACCGCCGACGACCTGCTTTCCATCGCAACCCTGGGCTTTCGCGGCGAAGCTCTGCCGTCGATCGCCGCAGTTTCGCGGCTGTTGCTCGAAACGCGCGACGAATCGGAAAACGAAGGCACGCGCGTCGAATTCGCCGGGGGCAAACTCGTTGGCGTGAAACCCGCGGGATTGCCCATCGGAACAACCGTCAGCGTCGCGGACATTTTTTACTGCGTCCCGGCGCGCCGAAAATTTCTGAAATCAGATACGACTGAGCTAGGTCACATCGCTTCGCTCGTCACGCACTACGCGCTGGCCAATACAAACAAACAATTCGTGCTCTCGACGCCAACACAGGAAATCATCAACTGCGCGCCTGCGGAAAAGCTGACGGACCGGGTCTACCAATTGTTTGGCCGCCAGGCGCTCGAGGAACTCGTGGAAATTCTGCCCGTCTCCGCGCCATTCCGAGCGGCCATCACCGAGCCGCAACTCGATCCGGAAGAAGAAAAGGCCTCGCTTACCGTGACGGGCTTCACTTCGCGCCCCGAGGTGCAGCGCCTAAACCGCAACGGCATCTACATCTTTGTGAATCGCCGGCTGGTGCGCGACCGGCTGATTCTGCACGCGATCCACGAAGCCTACCGCAACATTCTGCCACCCACGGTTTTCCCGGCCACGCTGCTGTTTCTCGAGATGCCTTACGAAGAAGTCGACGTCAATGTACATCCTGCAAAAATCGAAGTGCGCTTCCGGCACTCGCAATTTGTACACGATTTCACGCGCGACAGCATTCGCCAGGCGCTCATGAACACGCGGCCGATTGCGAGCTTTGCCTCTGCCGCCACGACGATTGCGACACCGCAGCCCGCAGGTTCCGGCAATGGAGGGTTTCCCGGCGGGAGTCACCCCCTGGGATCGAGCGTCCCGCGCGCGGCCATTCCGCCGATGGAAGACTTCGGCCTCGGCTCCGGCGTTGGCGCTGATGGCGGATTCGATCTTGCGGGGACGCCCATGCAGCCGCTGGAGCAGCGGATTCCCTTCAGCTCAGGTAACGCCTTTGGAACGGTGATCGCTCCCGCGCAGGTTCCTGGCGCCTCGCAGTGGGCCGCGAATCTTGCGTCGCCAAGCGCAGATGCTCCGGCAACGCTCCCTCGCCCCGATCAGATCGCCGATCTAAAACCCCTCGGTCAGGTCAATTCCAGCTTCATCGTCGCCGTGAACGGCGAAGGCTTGTGGATCGTGGATCAGCACGTGGCGCACGAGCGTGTCCTGTTCGAGCGGCATTTGGAGGCGCGCCGCGCCGGCGGAATTGAAGCGCAGCGCATGCTGATGCCGCTGGTGATGGAGCTGTCGCCGACGCAAATCGTCACGCTTGAAAGAATCGCCGAAGAGCTCGGCGCAAACGGCTTCGAGGTCGAGCGGATGGGGCCGAAGAGCGTGGCGATTCAGGCGGTCCCCGCCGGTGTGGCGGCGCCGGACGCAGAGAAGCTACTGCGCGAAATCCTCGACGGCATCGAACCCGAGAACGCGGCGATTTCCATCGAAACGCTGCAGGCGAAAATCGCCGCGTCGACCGCCTGCCACGCGGCGATCAAAGTCAACATGCCCCTTGAGCCATCGAAAATGGAGTGGCTCCTGGAAGCGCTGGCAAAGACCGATTGCCCGATGAGCTGTCCACACGGTCGGCCGGTGGTGCTGCGCTATTCCATAAGGGAAATTGAAAAGGCATTCCATCGCATTTGATGCAGCATTGTGCCGGGATTCGTGTCATCCTGAGCCACGGATCTCAAGGTAATGTACTCCGGCGATTCGAAAAGTGCGTAATGGTGTGGACCGGTCGGCGAACTTCGTCGGTTCGCCTTCGCATGACCAACACGGGGGAGCAATGACAGACACGCAAAAAACCGCTGTAATCTTTGGGCTGGCCAACAAGCGCAGCATTGCCTGGGCCATTGCACAAAAGCTGCACGCGGCTGGCTGGCGGCTCGGAGTAACGTACATGAACGAGCGCCTCGGACTCGAGGCAAAAGACCTGATCGCCGAATTGCCGGGCGCCTCCGGTTTCATGTGTGACCTCACCAAAGACGACGAGATCGCGCGATTGTTCGAAGAGCTAAAATCCAAATACGGCGTTTTGCGCGCGGTAGTGCACAGCGTGGGTTTCGCTCCGCCGGATGAATTGAAAAACCCGTTTTTGATGACCACTCGCGAGGGCTTTCGCATCGCGCATGATATCAGCGTGTACTCCCTCATTGCTGTCGCGCGGGGCGCGGCGCCGCTACTGAGCGAGGGAGGCGGGATCGTTACGCTCACTTATTACGGGTCGGAGAAAGTCGTGCCCAACTACAACGTGATGGGGGTCGCCAAAGCTGCACTCGAGGCCACCGTGCGCTATCTGGCCAACGATCTGGGGCCGAAAGCCATCCGCGTAAACGCGATCTCTGCAGGCCCGATCAAAACTCTGGCCGCCCGCGGCATCGCGAACTTCAGTGAAATGCTCAAAACGCAAACCGAACGCGCCCCGCTGAAGCGCAACGTGGATCCAGGGGAAGTCGGCAATACCGCTGCCTTTCTGCTTTCCGACGCGGGCTCCGGCATCACCGGGGAGATTATTTACGTCGATTGCGGCTACAACATCATGGGCTTCTGATGAACGTTTTCAATCTACCCAATGCCCAGCCAACTCACCATCACCATTGACGGCCCGGCGGGCTCCGGCAAAAGCAGCGTGGCCCGGCGCGTGGCGGCGCTCCTGGGGTACTCCTATCTCGACAGCGGGGCCATGTACCGCGCTCTGGCGCTGAAAGCCCTAGACCGAGGAGTGGCTCTCGACGACCAGTCGCGCCTGGAAGCGTTGGCGAAAGACACGCACATCGAATTGCGACCACCCGGGACGGAATTGGAAGCAGCGGGCGCAAAGAACCGCGTTTTTCTCGATGGCCGGGAAGTGACCCGCGAGGTCCGCACCGCGGAAGTTGCACAGGCAGCCTCGCAGCTCGCTACGATTGCTGCGGTGCGCCGCGTTCTTGTCGACGAGCAGCAGCGCGCCGGCGCGGGTGGCGGCGTGGTCATGGAAGGACGCGATATCGGCACCGTCGTTTTCCCCAACGCGGAGCTGAAGATTTTCCTGGACGCTTCGCCGGAAACGCGCGCCGAGCGCCGCTGGAAGGAACACCAGGAAAAGGGTGAAGCATTCACGCTCGCCGAGGTTCTCGACGAAGTATATGAGCGCGATCGGCGCGACCGCGAAAGAAAAGTCTCGCCGCTCGTGCGCGCCGCCGATGCGGTCCTTGTCGATAACACCGCGATGGGCATCGAGGAAACTGCGCGCCTCATCGTGATGCTCGCGCACGAAAAACAGAACGAAGTGGCAGGCGCCGGCGCGAGTAAGCCTGCGGCGCGCTGAGCGGAGTCACCGCGCAGGCGTCAGTTCGTCAAATCCCTATTTACTCGGCCGCGAAGCAGGTGGCACCAAACCATTGGCGCGATAATACGCAACCAGCAGCCCATAGTGTTCGGCGGTATGCTCGGTGACGCTGAGCCACGGCTCGACGCTCTTGGCAAACGATGCATCCGGTAAGGCTTTCAGTGTTGCGTTTGCATCGGCGATGCTCTTCTCGAGCAACGCCACCACCTCGGCTTTGGTCTTGTAGTTATTGGCGTCCAACTCGTCCCAATTCGCGTTCTCGCCGCGCCCCGCTTTGGCGGCGTAAACATTTCCGGACGCGATATGAACGACGACGGCAGCGAAGGAACGCATTTCCGGCTTCAGGCGGAAGTCGTACTTGTCCTCCGGAAAATCCTTCGCCATTTCAAGAACCCGACGATTGACGGAAACGAAATGGCCGCGCACAGAGTCGGAAGTGGATCGAGGAGGACTTTGCGCCGCTGCCGCCAGCGCCAACCCTGCGAAGATTGCCAACACACCCGCTGCTTGGAATCGTTTCATGCCCCCACACCTCCAGTCTTAAGGACGCGCGAGCCACCCCTCGGTGAGCACCGGACCGGCGGCGCGCGAGTGCGCTTCCCGTCAGGCACAATTTCAGGTAGGTACTTTAGAATTAATCGATTACGCAAAAAATGGGCCAAAATTGCGATTTTTTGAAAAAAGTCTTGACAGAGTTCTGGGCTTCCGTTACTTTGCAGATACCTCAGTCGTACGTCCCGGTTCGCCGGGATCCTCACTGAGCGTGAGAGCAGATATGAGACGCGAAGACAAAAGCCAGGATGGAACGATGCCAAGGCCATGTGGTCTCGCGGTCTGCTTGTTCGCGCGACTGTAAGTTCACCGCCTAAGTCGTTTCGATCCAAGGACATTCGCCGCGGGATGAGCATCCCGGGATGGTGAAGTTCACGGTTACTTCGTCTGAAAAGCCGCAAAGGCTTCGGGTTCGATTCCCGAAACAACCGTGAGCGCCGATTCCTCCCGGAATTTTTCATCCGAAGGGCATGGACCGATCGCACCGGCGTTCGCGGCGACACGCTGCCGGCGTTCTCGGAAGGAGAGCGAGCGGCAAGCAGCCGGCGAGGAGCAGCAAAAATTGGAAGAGTTTGCGGCGTGGTGCAGGCGCGGGATACTTCGACCAAACCAAAAGGTTGCGGGTTCGAATCCCGCCGACGACGCAAGTCGTTGTAGCTCAATGGACAGAGCGTTGGATAGCGCCCGGGCCAGGGGTTCCCGCCGCAAAGGGTTTGTGCTGTGGCCAAGAATTTGGCCGGCGCGAATCGCATACCAGTCGGCGGTTCGCGCCGGGGCCGGAAGGAGAAAAGAAAACAATGAAATCCGAGCGCAAGGCAATGCTGGAACCGCTTGCGGATTCCATAGCCCTGGGCAAAAGCCCGGCGGTAACACATGCCGACGGCCATCGGCGGTCTTAGAAAGGAAAAAGCAGTGGGCAGCGATTTGCAGCGATACTTTTCCCGGATGGGTGCACGGGTGAAGCTTTTGAAAGGCACGACCGTCGCTCCCCGATGGAATGTGATTCGGAATCCTGACGAAGCACCGCGCATTGCTCTCGACATTCGTCGAGACAAGCTCGGTGAATACTTCGAGATCCGGACGGCCCCCGGCGGAGCACAGGAGATCGTCGTTCTAAACGTCCAGCGGCAGGAACGGCATCTCGTTCTGCTCAGCAGGCAATTTGATGAGCGGGGGCAATTCCTGGGCAAACAGAAGTTTCTCTGCGGTCACGACGAGAAACACTGGTTCGTAGCGGCAATTCCAGAAAGGGAGCCCGTGAGCACGGTCGCAAGCGCCAAAATGGCGCTCAAGCCAGAGCAAGTTCGGACGCGAGAGAAAGCGCTGGGACTCTCCCGCAAGGAAAGTTTCCGGCGAAGGAACCGAGCCTTTATCCGTCAGGGGGAATGGTTTTTTGTCCCCGACGCGAGCTTCAGGGCTAGTCCGTTGCTCATCCTTCGGAATGAGCCTCTTT
>DATAIH010000112.1:0-27421 GCA_036262755.1 Candidatus Acidiferrum sp. | reverse complement strand
ACGGCCACCTGCTTCGCGATGATCCGCAGTTTGCCGAACGCGCGCAAAGATTCGCGGCCAAGTGTAAGGACATCAGCGAAGTCTTGACGGAGCTCGAGCCGCGCTGCGAGCGTCATCCGCTGAAACTGCGCGTCGCGTTTCACGATTCTTGCCATTTGCTGCACGCGCAAGGGATCCGCTCGCAGCCCCGCGCTTTGCTTTCTAGCATCCCGGGCCTCGAACTCGCCGAGATTCCCGAATCGGCGATCTGCTGCGGTTCCGCGGGAATCTACAATCTCGTCGAGCCCGACGCCGCCCAATCACTCGGCGACCGCAAAGCAAACCTCATTTCCCAACTGAAAGCCGACGTTGTCGTCACCGGTAATCCTGGGTGCATCCTCCAATTACAGGCCGCCTTGGCTCGAGGCCATCAGAAAACACCGGTGGTGCACACGATCGAGCTTCTCGACGCTTCCCTGCGCGGCCAGTCGTTCGATGCTCTTCGATAGGCGCGGCCGCATGCCACGGGGTGTCGGCGGGTGAAAGTCAATGTCACGGGAATAAAAAGAAGACTCGCGAAGTCTATGGCACCTGAGAAGGCCCGATTTTCCCTTTTAGTTCCTGGAGCAGACGATTATGAATACGCGAATACTTCGGCAAACCGTTACATTCAAAGCCTCTCCCCGTCAGGTCTACGAAATGTTGATGGACTCGAAGAAGCACACCTCTCTTTCCGGCGAAAAAGCAAAAATCAGCAGAGCGGCGGGAGGCAGGTTCACGGCGTGGAACGGGCACATCACCGGCTTTAACCTGGTGGTGAAGCCGGGAGAGAAAATTGTTCAAGCGTGGCGGGCGACCGGGTGGTGGCCAGACCATTTTTCCCTTGCGATATTCGATCTGAAAAGGGTACGGCACGGGACCAAACTCGAATTTACGCAAATGGGAGTCCCGCCGGACAGATATAGCGGCCATTATCGAGGCTGGATCGAAGCGTACTGGACCCCCATGAAAGAGATACTCGAAGGCGGAAAGATCAGCGAGCAGACCCGCGCGCGGGTAAAGACCAGCAAGACAGAACGAATCGCCCGCCAACATTTCCGGAGGAAGCTGTCGAATCGTGCTTGAATGGTCATCGTCGTTCACTCGAAGCGGATGCCGGTCTTCCGCGAGATATCCCGCAACTCTTCGACGACCGGCAGAATCAGCGGCACACCTGCTTTTCGCCGCACCTCCTCCGCTTCCCGTTCCGGATCGCCCGGAAGCAATGGGCCATGCGTGCCGGGTGCGGGCTTGGTGGCACGAAACACGCGAACGTAGTCGTCGACTTGGCGTTTGAACTCATCCCCGTCAATGAAACCGTCAATGCGCATGGCCCCGAAAAAATGACCGATTCCCTTCCCCACGCTGCGCTTGGGGATTTCCTGTCTCAGCGCAAACGGGGGAGCAAACGGGCCCCAATTCGCGCCGCTCAACGGCCCGCAAAGAATGTCCACCATCATCGCCAGCGCGTACCCTTTGTGGCCTCCGCGCTCGCGTTCCGAGCCCAGCGGGAGCATCGCCCCGCCCTCGATCATCTCGTTGGGATTCGTGGTGCCGCGTCCTTCGCGATCAATGGCCCAGCCTTCGGGAACGGGCTCGCCTCTGCGACGCGCAATCTCGATTTTTCCGTAAGCCGTCGCGCTGGTAGCCATGTCAATCACAATCGGCGGCTCGGCTTTGCCGGGAAAGGCGATGGCGATGGGATTGGTTCCGAGCATGCGCTCCGCGCCCCATAGCGGGGCGACGAGCTTGGTTGAATTGGTCATTGCCAGGCCAATCAGATCGCGCTCGAGCGCTTGGAGCACATAATATCCGGCGATTCCGAAATGATTGGTGTTGCACACGGCGGCCCAGCCAGAGCCGCATTTTTCCGCCATGTCCATGGCCATGCGATTCGCTTGCGGCCCCACTACGAGCCCGAGACCATTGTCGCCGTCGACCGTCGCGGTGCTCGGTGTCGAACGCACCATCTTGACTTTTGGTTTGGGATTAATGTGGCCTTCGCTGAGCATCCCGAAATAGCTGTACATCCGCGCCACGCCGTGCGAATCGACGCCGCGCAGATCCGCGCAGGCAAGCACGTCGGCAGCTTCGGCCGCGTCAGCTTTTGGCACGCCGAAATAGAGGAACACGCGCATGCAAAATTCGCGCAATGTCTCTAGGGGAAAAACCATCGATTCGACTTCGGTCATATCTTCTCCGAAATGCGGCGCTACGCGGGCAGGCATTCTCCGCGAGTTTCCGCGCCCAAAGGAACGAGCAGCAAACCGATCGCAAAGGCGATCGAGGTCATTGCCACCGGAATTCCGAGCGAGCCGTAGCGTTCGACGCCGGCGCCCACTAGAAATGTTATCCCGGCCCCTGCAAAACGCGCGAACGAAGTAGAAAAGGCAAACGCGCTGGCGCGGCACTCTGTCGGATATTGCTCCGGCAGCCAGAGCGTGTACACGGCGAAATTGGCGCCGCCAAATCCAAGAAAGAAAAGACAAACGAAGAACCAGGGAAGCGCCGACGCGCCGAGATAAAAAACCTTTCCGAACGTCAGCGGGATGAATGCCAGCATCAGCGCGAAATAAAACCCCAGCGCGCCGCGGCGCCCGGATTTCGCCGCGAGCCACGGCATCGCCAGGCAACCCAGAATCGTCGCGAGGGAAACCAGCATCGCGGCGTGCGAAGCCAGCCTTGCGGCCGGCGCACCCATTTTCCCTGCCGCCTCCGCCAGCGTCGTCACCGCCGCGGGCACGTAGACCGTTCCGGCCCACAAACCGCAAATCGACGCGAGCATATACAACGAATTCAGAATCGTTCGGCGGCGCAGCGCTTTCGAAAACAGCGCGGAGAAAGGCCGCCAAATCTGCCAGGAACGCACGACATTTTCTTTCCGTCTCCAGCGCTCCGGCTCAGTCACGCCATGCCGCACCCAGGCCAGCAGCAGGGCGGGCAACCCGCCAACCGCAAACATCACGCGCCACCCGAAGTGACTGCCAATGACGTAATTCGCAGCCGATGCCAAAAACGTCCCGACGTAATATCCCGTGTGCATGTACCCCGCCCCGCGCGACCGCCGAGCCTCCGGCCACTCTTCGGCGACAAAGGTTCCGCCCATGGCCCACTCGCCGCCGATGCCAATGCCCGCGAGCAGCCGCAGAACGGCAAGCTGCCAAACCCCGGTGACGAGCGCACTGAGAAACGTGAAAACGGAATACCACACGATCGTCAGCATGAGCGTGCGAACCCGCCCGAATCTATCCCCGATCGGGCCCCATACAAAGGCCATTCCCCAGCCGAACAAAAACAGCGCGAACAGCAATCCGCCGTAGAATCCGAGGTTTCCTTTTGTTGCAGCAATTCCGGAGCGCGGAAGAAGTTCCCGCAGCGACGGGAGCAGGACAAGCGCGTAGATAAACGAATCCATGCCGTCCAGCGCCCAGCCTCCCCAGGACGCCCAAAATCCGCGAATCTGATTTCGCGTAAGCGGAGGGAGCGTCGATTCTCGATGGGAGGGGAGCGCTCCAACAGTCATGGCAGCGGGGACTATACCATGCGTCGCTCCGGACTCGCGCTCCGTAAGTCCGCTAGCGATAGCCGCGCCAGAAAAAATAAACAGTCATGGCCGTGCCAACAACAATGACGAAGGCCTTGATCCAGGACTGCGGCAGTTTCTGGGCATAATGTGCCGTGGAATAGCCGCCGAGAACCGACCCGAAAATCATTACCATGGCCTGCGGCCAGAAAATGGCCTTGGTCAGAATGAACGTTACCGTAGCCACGCCGTTGATCACGCCCCCAAGCATGACTTTCAGTTTGTTCATGGCGTGGATGTCGGTCATGCCAAGCGCGGAAAGCATGGCTAGGTTCATGATGCCGATGCCTCCGCCGAAATAGCCGCCGTACACGGCAACCAGGAGTTCGAACAGCGAAGCGCCGATGACTGCCCCGCCTCCCGCATCGTGCGAAATGCCGGCGGAAATGCGTCCGGTGAGATGCTTGCCGAAGGCGAAGAGCAGGGTGGCGCCCAAGAGCAGCCAGGGAATCACCCGCAAGAAGGTCCGGGCGGGCGTGTGGATGAGGAGAATCGCCCCCGAGAGCCCGCCGGCCAAACTGGTAGTCACGAGAGGAATCAGAATGCGCCTCGGGATATTCAGCTTTTGAGGATAGGCGCCCCCGCTCGCCGTGGTTCCTACCCACAAAGAGAGCGTGTTGGTCGCATTCGCGGGAATCGCGGGAACGCCGGTAAACAGAAGCGCGGGAAAAGCAATAAAGCTCCCGCCCCCGGCCACGGCATTCATGCCGCCGCCGAGGGCGCCGGCAAAACACAGAAAGATGGCGCTCTCGAGATTCAAGCAGAGGTTGTATCACGATTTCCCTCAGAAGGGCGATGGGCATTCAGCGTTCGACCAAGGATTTTAGTCGCCCGAGCGCCTGATCCCATTGTTCGGACACAAAATCGAGGTAGTTCCTGACCTCGGAGATCGCTTCCGGGTCGAATGCAAATCGGCTCTCGCGGCCGGCTCGAACGCTGCGCACGATTCTGGCACCCTGCAACACGCGCAGGTGTTTGGTGATCGCCTGACGGGTCAGCCGCGACCCCTCGGTCAGTTGAGAGATCGAATTGGGCTGCCCCCTGGAAAGCCTCGCAACAAGCGTCAACCGCGTCTCATCGCCGAGAGCGGCAAAGACCTGTGCATAGCTAGGCCGTGTTGAAGTCCGTCTAAGAGTTTTTTGCAAGATAAGCCTCAATGTTTTTCATTTGCTCAGCCCAGCCGCCTTCATTTCTGCGAAAGGCCTCAAGACGGCGATCCGCTGGGAGCTGGTCAAAACCGGATTCCGTCACTGTCAGCAGCGTGCCCTTGGCGGTTTTTTCCAGCCGGAATTCCACGAGCGTGCTCGGCTCGTTGGAGTAATCCGCCGGGGCATCCGCCTTTTCCAGGGATTTGGGATGCGGCCAAGTGAAGGAGAAGAGCCGCTCTGGTTCCATCTTCTGTACAACCGCCTCCCACTTCACATGCTCGTAGCCGGCACAAGTGATCTGACCGCGCGAGACCTTGCCTGGCACAAAAGGGCCGTCTAGTTTCACGCGAAACCATTCCCCAAACTCGCGGTAATCGGTGAGGGCCCGCCAGACGCGGGAAAGCGGGGCCTTAAGTTCGATCCGTTTTTCGATGCGCTCGCTCATCTTATGCAACCTCCTGGTTGCATAATATCCGGGCACCGAGGAAAAAGCAACTATTGGGTTGCGCTTTTTCCCGTGCGGCGAGGGCTCGGCCGCGATTGACGAGCGCGCCCCCGCGGTAGCATCATTTCTCGGGAGCAGGTTCTGCCAACCTTCTCCTCGGCGCGCACCCGCGCCGGGCCGTCCCACGTCGTTCGGGTTAAACAAATCAATTTCCCAAGGGGAGCCGCCACCGTGGCCACACCGCGTCAAAAGGTAACCACAAAAGAAGTCGCAAAAGACCATAAAGGCAAACACAAGGTCAATGAAGCGCAGATCGCGGTGCACTGGAAGGAAGAAGGCTATTACCGCCCGCCCGCGAGGTTCATTGGCCAGGCCAACCTGCACGATCCCGACTTCGCTGCCAAGTTCGACGAAAAACACTTCCCGGAGTGCTTCCGGCACTACGCCGAACTGCTCGACTGGGACCAGTATTGGCACACGACGCTCGACAGCGATCATCCTCCCTTCTGGAAATGGTTCGTGGGCGGAAAGCTGAACGCCTGCTACAACTGCGTGGACCGGCACCTCGCGAAATACAAAAACAAGGCTGCCATCATCTTCGTTCCGGAACCCGAGGGCGAGGCCCCCGTGGTCATCACCTACCAGGAGCTGTACAAGCGCGTGAACGAGACGGCGGCGCTGCTCGGTGAGTTCGCTGGGCTGAAAACGGGCGACCGCGTGACCATTCATATGCCCATGATTCCCGAGCTGCCCATCACGATGCTGGCTTGCGCGCGGCTCGGCGTGGTGCATTCGGTCGTTTTTGGCGGATTTAGCGGCGAGGCTTGCGGGTTGCGCGCCGCGGATTCCGGCAGTCGCGTGCTCATTTATGCCGATGGCTACTGGCGCAATGGAAAGTGGGTGGATCACAAGGCCGCCGCGGACATCGCCGTGCAAACGGCAAAAAAAGGAGGCCAGGAGATCGACAAAGTTCTGGTCTGGAAGCGCTACGCCGGCAGATCTAGCTCGGAAACGCCTATGGTCATGGAACGCGATTATTTCGTTGACGATGTTTTGAAGGACTATCGCGGCCATACGGTCGAGCCTGTCTCGCAGGATGCCGAGGCGCCGCTGTTCTTGATGTACACCAGCGGCACAACCGGAAAACCCAAGGGGTGCCAGCATCGCACCGGGGGTTATCTGGCATACGTAACGGGAACGGCAAAGTATTACCAGGACATTCATCCGGAAGACGTCTACTGGTGCATGGCAGACATCGGTTGGATCACCGGGCACTCGTATATCGTCTATGGTCCGCTGGCGCTCGCGGCCACCAGCGTTCTCTATGAGGGCGTGCCGCAATGCCCGGACGTCGGCCGCCCGTGGCGCATCGCCGAAAGGCTGGATGTCAACATTTTTCACACTTCGCCGACCGCGATCCGCATGTTGCGCAAAGCTGGCGCGGACGAGCCCAAGAAATACAGCTACCACTTCAAACATATGACCACGGTTGGCGAACCCATCGAGCCGGAGGTCTGGCAGTGGTATTACGAAGTCGTTGGCAAAAGCGAAGCGGTAATCGTCGATACTTGGTGGCAAACGGAAACCGGCGGCTTCCTTTGCTCCACCAAACCTGCCCTCGACCCCATGAAACCCGGCAGCGCGGGGCCTGCGGTGTTGGGAATTTATCCGGTGATTTGGGACGAGGAAGGAAAAGAGATTAAACCGGGCTCGCACACGGCCGGAAATATCTGCATTCGCAATCCCTGGCCGGGAATCATGCAGACGATTTGGGGCGATCCGCAGCGGTTCGTGAATCAATACTACAAAAAGTACAACAAGAATCCGCACAGCAAGGATTGGCGCGACTGGCCGTATTACGCCGCAGACGGCGCGGTGCTTCCCGCGGACGGCTACTATCGCATCCTCGGCCGCGTCGATGACGTGATCAACGTGGCCGGCCACCGCCTTGGCACCAAGGAAGTCGAGTCCGCTTGCCTGACCGTAGCCGAGGTTGCCGAAGCCGCCGTGGTTCCCGCGGTGGACGAAGTGAAAGGCCGCGTCCCGGTCGTTTACATTTCACTGAAGCCCGGGTTCCTCCCGAAGAAAGCCATCCAAGAAAAGGTAACTTTCACCATCGAAACGATGATCGGCAAAATTGCCCGTCCGAAGAACATCCATATGGTACCGGACATGCCGAAGACCCGCTCTGGGAAGATCATGCGCCGCGTGCTGGCAGCGATTTCCAATCACATGGACACCGGCGACATCACCACCCTTGCCAATCCCGATATCGTCGAGCAGATTCGCGAACTGGTCCAGGGCCGCGCCGCCGTGAAGCTTCAGGAAGGCCCGGAAGACATCAAGCGCTTCGGCCAGGAAACTTGAGAACGGCAAACCCGGGCGTTGTCCTTAGTCCGGAAGCAGTGTCGTAAGTCTCTTTTTTTCATTGACTTCCAGGGCAACGGCGGCAATTGTCGGGGCGGGACGTGGTGAGGGTTCCTCACCCCGGCGCGAGAATTGTTCTAGTACCTCCGTACTTCTCCCGGTTGAATCGATTTTGTATCGGCAGTCCTATTGTTCGCTGGCCCTTACCCAGATACACTTGGCAGCGGTCAGGCAGGAGGATGGTCTTGACGGGTTCTGAACGCCGCACGACGCAACGATTTACCATGCGACTGCCACTAACGGTTCGCTGGACGACCGGCGCAGCTGTCGGCGAAACCAGCACGGAATCGCGCGATGTGAGCTCTCGCGGGGTGTACTTCTATCTTTCCAAGGACGTCAAGGAAGGCTCTCCGGTGGAGATTCTTCTGACGTTGCCGAACGAGATTACCATGGCCGGTCCGGTGCGTGTACGCTGCCTCGGGCGCGTGCAGCGCACCGAGCCGCGTGACGAAGGCGCCGTGGGCGTGGTTGCCGCGATCGAGCGGTATGAATTTCTCCGCGGCGACGAGGACAGATAGATTTCACTGCTGTGTGGGGGCGCAACTCTCCCGGCTCCCGCGCACGATCCGCTAGCCGATAGTCGGCAGAAGCCATTTGCTGGCAGTGCGTCCGGCTGCGGCTTAAGACTTTCTCCGTGTTTCTTGCTCGCACACTGCGGAGGCGGGCAGGATCAGCCGGGGTGCCTTGGCCCCTCAGCGAAGCGCCCCGGCTAAGTTTTTTTCCTCCCTCAAGGCGTATCTTCGGCTCGTAGGCGCCCACAAGTGCTGCGCCCTTTTCTGTCGCAGCTCCGCGCTGCTTTTCTTTCTCACTCCCTGCGACACCCGCCCAGGTGACCGAAGCACCCGCGCCGGCCCGCGACGTCAACCCTGCTTGCGTTTCGCGGGATTTCCGCGTTCGGTTTTCTCGCCGCTCGCTTGGCCCGCTTTCTCCAGGTGCTCCGAGCTGAGCTTCCGGAGTCGCTTGCCGCCCGGTCGCCAGCCGTTTACCCCTCGGGCAACCTGTACTTTCGGTCAGGCGATTTTCCGAGCGCAGGTGCGAGAGGATTGGAGCGCCCAGCGGCACTTCATTGTGAACTCGAAAGTGGGGGCTGGCGTTCTGCGGAGTCCGGGGTGGAATCCGCCGCCAGACGCATCTATGGGCGAAGGAAATCTGTCGGGGGAAAGTGTTCGAATGGCTCCAGAGACCCAAACAATCAAAGAAATTGAAGAATTGAAGACCGAGATCTCGATCGCTCAACCGGCCAAAGAACAACTACCGGCCGCTGAGGAACCATCGAGCGGCGAAGGCACCATCGGAATTTCTCTCATCGACCTGGCCGAGATCCTGGATCAGCACAAGCAGTGGGTGGAATCGGGAGGAGAAGGCGGTGCCATGGCCGACCTCTCCGGCGTGAACCTTGCGAAAGCCGATCTAACCGGCGTCAATTTGCAGGGAGCTCATTTGCATCGCGTCAATTTGGCCGGCGCGGACCTTTCCATGGCCAACCTGCGGGGAGCCAGTCTGGTCCGCTCCAACCTGCAAAATGCCAACCTATTAGGAACGGAATTACGAGGCGCCAATTTGATGGGCGCCAATGTGTACGGTGCCGACGGACTGTGGTTCGGCCGGCTGGGCGGGACAAATCTTTTCGACGCCGTGCTTCCCGAATCGATCTCCGCGGTGGACAGTTCGAAAGCCATCGGTGACGCGACGAAAGTTGCGCGCTGGTTCTATTTCCTGACCGTTGGACTGAGCCTGGTGTGCTGCCTGCTCATGATCTACACCACCGACGTCCGTCTGCTGCTGAACTCCTCGGCCCTTCCTTTCCCCAAACTCGGCAATCTTCTGCCAACGACAGGCCTTTTTCTCGGCGGGCCCATCGTTCTTCTGATCCTTTCGCTGCGTTTTCATTTTCTGCTTTTGCGGTTGTGGGGCAGCATGGCCGCCTTGCCCGCGGTGTTTCCCGACGGGCAAACGCTCGAAAAAGATGGCCCCTGGTATTTGATGGGTCTTGTGCGGCGGCATTTCCGGTGGCAGGGGGAATCGCGTGCTGCCATGACCGCGTTCGAAGCCGCGCTTTCCACCGTCCTGGCATACTGGATCGTTCCGGTAACGCTGTTTTTCTTCTGGCTGCGGTACCTGACGCGCCAGGACTTTCGCGGAACGCTGCTCCACGTTTTTTTGGTGACCGCCGCGGTAGCAACCGCTACCAGTGTTCCTTTCGTAGTGTCTCGCGTGCTTCGGCCGGGCGACATTCGGTTGCCAAAATCCAAGAACCTTTTGCGCATGATTCTCGGAACCACGCGCGCGGCGCTCGCCATCGGATGCATCCTTTTTGTGATTTCTCTCGGGGTGAATCGTGGTCTGCCTTCAGACAAAACGGGCAGCGCGGCGGGATCTGCCGCCGATCCGCGCCGGTGGGCCGCTACGGTTTTCCAATCGGTGGGCTACCGGCCTTACGCGGACCTGACCGAAGCTTCACTTTCAACGCCTCTTCCTAAAGGCACGCCATGGACCGAAGAAAATCTCGAAAAAATTTCGGGCGTCCGCCTGAACGAAATGAACCTTCGCTATGCCCGCGCCTACCGCGCCTTCCTGGTCAACGCCAAATTGTGGCGAGCCAATCTCGAAGGGATTTATTTGTCCGAAGCAGATTTGAGGGGCGCCAATTTGCGAGAGACATTGCTGCGCTCGGGAATGTTTGATCGCGCCTTGCTTTCGCATGCGGTGCTGGTCTCCGCCAACGCCACCGGCGCAAATTTTGCCGCTTCCGACCTGCGCTTCGCGGACTTGTCCTACGGTATTTTTGAGAACGTGGTGCTTTCGAATGCCCGGGCTTCCGGTGCCTCGCTCTATGCGGTCGACTTGCGCAACGCCCAGCTTCTGCGCACGGACCTTTCGCGGACGGACATGCGTGACACCCGGCTCGAACACGCGGTGCTGTCCTTTGCCGGCCTCGAACAAGCGGATCTGTCCTCGGCGCGGCTTGAAGATGCCAGCCTGACCGGAGCGCAATGCCGGGGAACTATTTTTTTGGATGCGGACTTGAAGAACGCGGATCTGCGAGGCGCCAGTTTGAAGGGCGCTGTTTTACGCGGCGCCGAAATGGCTGGAGCGAACCTGACCGGCGCGGACTTGCGCGGCGCGTTGGGAATAACCTCGTTGCAGGTTTGTTCCGGACAAAACGGCCGGACGGCCATCATGGACCCTGATCTCGCGGCGGAAGTGCAAGCGCGCTGCGGATCTCACTAGCAAGCAGCACGCCCTTTCCGATTGTTACCGTTCCGGCGATCGGCTTTCGGGAAGCCTTTCTTTCCACCAACACTCGCTTCCGGCCACTCGCTTCCGGCGAGCTCCGATCTGGCAAAAACGCGGCTACAAATTTTCGACCCGGCACACTAACGAGGCTTTAGGGTAGCCACCCGAGTTGCCCCCCGTTGGCGCCCGTTTTCTGAATTTTCAATCGAAGCAAGCGGAACTTTGCGTTTGCGCTTTTCGAAACGGGAGTGCCAGGATGAATCGAGCGGCTCCGGAGAAAGCTATCAACGCTTCTCCGAGGTGGTCATCATGGAAGACTCCCGAATTTCATCTACGGCGGGCACACCATTCACGGTCATCCAAAACGCTGCACCCGCAAACGCCGTTGAACAATACAAGGCGTCCGTGGGGGGCGACGGACTGCGCATCCTGGAGCATTTACCGCAAATCATCGAGCGTGGGGCGGAATCGCTGACTCCCCGAGAAAAAGAACTGTTGAAGTGGCTGGGAGTTTTCTATCGGCGCCCTACGCCGGGGAAATTCATGATGCGCATTCGAATGCCCAACGGCTTTACGCGAGCGGAACAACTCCGCGCCATCGCCGAGCTGTCGCGCCGGCTGGGCAGCGGAGTGCTGGACATTACCACACGACAGCAGATCGAGCTGCGCGGATTCACACTCGCGAGCGTGCCGGAAATCTGGGAGAAGCTACGCGGCGTGGATCTCGGCTCGCTGCAAACGGGCGTAGACAACGTTCGAAACATCAACGGCTGCCCCCTTGCCGGCTTGAACCCGCACGAACTGCTGGATGCTTCTCCCGTCGTTCAGGACCTGGATCGCATCATCGTCGGCGAGCAGGGCAATTCTGAGTTCACCAACCTGCCCCGCAAGTTCAACATTACCGTGGCCGGCTGCCTGGACAATTGCACGCACGCGGAATCGCAAGACATCGCCCTGATTCCTGCGAAAAAGGCGGGGCGTGTCGGTTTCAACGTGCTGGTGGGAGGGAAAATGGGCTCGGGCGGCTTTACCGTTGCCTCCCCGTTGAATGTCTTTGTCGAAGCTTTTCAAGCCGCGCCCGTGATCGTGGAACTGGTCAAGATCTACCGGGACCATGGTTCCCGCAAGGCGCGCTCGAAGTGCCGGTTTGCTTTTCTGATTGCGGAGTGGGGCTTATCGCGTTTGCGGGCGGAACTCATTGAACGCCTGGGGCACGAGTTGGCGTTTCAAGGAAGAGATATGCGCGGTTCCGGGCATGCCGACCATCTTGGCGTTACGCGGCAACGCCAGGAGGGTTTCCGGGCGGTGGGGCTGTGTATCCCCACGGGCCGCGTCAATCCCCAACAATTGGACGAACTCGCGCGGCTTGCAGAAATTTACGGCAACGGCGAGCTTCGCCTCTCGACCGCGCAAAATGCCATTATTCCCAACGTTCCTGCGGATTCCGTCGGCGGCCTCCTTGCAGAACCATTCCTCCGGCAGTTCTCGCCGCGGCCCTCACCCTTTCTGCGCAACATGGTGGCGTGCGTAGGGACGGACTACTGCAATCTCGCTCTCATCGAGACAAAAAACCGCGCCGTCGCGCTTTCCGAGGCGCTTCACCAAACGCTTGGCGCCAGCGGGGATCCCCTGACGATTCACTGGTCCGGATGCCCGGCCGGATGCGGAAACCATCAAGCCGCAGACATCGGTTTTCGCGGATTCAAGACCCGCCTCGAGGGAAAGCTTGTGGACGCCGTGGCCGTCTATGCGGGTGGCCAAACCGGTCCTCATGCTGTTGCCGGCGAAGAGATTTTGCAAACCGTGCCGTGCGATGAGCATTTGCCGGAAGTGGTGGCCAATGTCATTGAGTCTTATCGCCTTGAGAAAGAAGCAAAACAACACCACGCATGGAGCGATCCTCTATTCACCGCAGCCGATACCGCTGGATTGGCCTCCTGGCATTCACTTCCCCCGGTGGCGTCCGGATCCGGTGCAAATTGAAAAACTCCTGTCTTCCTGCGCAACGCGCCATGCGCATTGATCCATGGTTACGCTTCGACGCGCAATAGTCAGGCCTGAACAACCCCCATTTTCCCCTCGCAAAGATAGAAGTTTGCTCGCCCAAAAGAGCATAATAGGTTGTCGTGAAACTGGATTGACAGGCAAATGATCGCCGAGACGCAAGTTGCGCCCGCAAGAGGCAGAGATGAACAATGGGATGAAAGGGCGGCTGAAGACGCCGTTGATTCGCGAGCGGGGCAAGCATCGCCCGGCGAGTTGGGACGAGGCGCTCGACCGCGTGGCGGCGGGATTTCGCGCGCAAGTGGAAAAGCACGGGCCGCGCACGTTTGGCATGTTCAGTTGTTCGAAAACGACCAACGAGCTGAATTACGTCGCGCAGAAATTCGTGCGCTCGGTGATCGGCACGAACAACATCGACAGCTGTAACCGGACTTGACACGCCCCGAGCGTCGCCGGTCTGGCGACGGTTTTCGGAGCCGGCGGGGGCACGAGTTCCTACCGCGAGACCGAGGAGACGGACGTCATCGTGCTTTGGGGCTCGAACGCCCGCGAGACGCATCCGATCTTCTTCCATCACGTGCTGAAGGGGATTCGCAGCGGCGCAAAGCTGTACGTGATCGATCCCCGCCGGACGAGCTCCGCCCAATGGGCCGACTCCTGGCTGGGGCTCGACGTGGGCAGCGACATTTCGCTGGCCAATGCCATGGCCCGGGAGATCCTTCATGCGGGCCTGGCCAACGACAAATTCATCGAGCAGGCAACCAGCGGATTCGACGCTTATTGCGGTTGCGTCGAGAAATACACACTGGAGCGCGCCGAGCGCGAGACCGGAGTGCCTGCGGAATTGATTCGCCGGACGGCCCATGCCTATGCCAACGCCAAGCGCGCGCAGATCTGCTGGACCCTCGGCATCACCGAGCATCACAACGCCGTGGACAATGTCCTGGCGCTGGTTAACCTGGCGCTGCTGACCGGGCATGTTGGGCGCTACGGGAGCGGCGTGAATCCGCTGCGCGGCCAGAATAACGTGCAAGGCGGCGGTGACATGGGCGCGATTCCCGACCGCTTGCCGGGCTTTCAGAACGTGGAGAATGCGGAGTTGCGCGCGAAATTTGAACGCGCCTATGACGTCCGACTCGATCCCCAGCGGGGCCTGCACCTAAGCGGCATGTTCGAGGCCATGGAGCGCGGCGAGCTCTCGACTCTCTACGTGCTGGGAGAAAACCCCGTCGATTCCGAAGCGGACCGTCACCGCGCCGTGAAACTCATGGGCGGGCTGGAATTTCTTGTCGTGCAGGACCTCTTTTATACCAAGACCGCGGAACTCGCCCACGTGATCTTGCCCGGCTCCGCGGGATGGTGCGAAACCGAAGGCACGGTGACAAGCAGCGAGCGACGCGTCCAGCGCGTGCGCGCGGCGGTGCCTTTGCCCGAAGGCGTGCGCGACGATATGGCCATTCTCCACGAACTCGCGAAGCGGTTTGGGCGCGACTGGGGCGAGCCGGATGCCGAAACCGTTTGGAACGAACTGCGCTCGTTGAGCCCCATGCACGCGGGCATGAGTTACAAGCGGCTCGAGGAGCTCGGCGGGATTCAGTGGCCTTGTTATGACGAAACGCATCCGGGCGAACTGTATTTACACAGCCGGCTGTGGCGCGAACCGCTTGTTGGTCCACGCGCGCCGTTCAGCGTCGTCGAATTCGAGCCGCCGGTGGATGAATTGAACGAGGAATTTCCGATCCGGCTCACCACCGGCCGGCACTTGGATTCTTACAATACCGGCGAGCAGAGCCGGCGCTTCCCTTCTCCTCTGCGCCGCGCGGCGACACTGGACCTTTCGCCGGAAGACGGCAAGCGCTACAAGGTTTGCGAAGGCGAACAAGTGCGCGTCAGCTCCCGCCGCGGGTCGGTGCTCGCGCCGGTGCGCTTTGATCCCGGCTTGCGGCCGGGTCTCGCTTTCCTTGCGGTGCACTTTCACGACCAGATCGCGACCAACGATCTCACCATCGACGCCGTGGATCCGAAATCCGGAACGTCGGAATTCAAGGCGACGGCAATTCGCATCGAGAAATGCGCGGAGAACTGAGTGGACCTGCACCTGACCGCGGACAAGGCAAGCACAGAGGAGCAGGCGGCCGTAGATCGAGCGCTCGAAAAGCTGGAATCTTCTCCCGGCACAGCGACTCCGCTGGCGGCCACGGACGGCCACGCCACTTCCAATGGTTTTCTGCCGCGTTCGAAACGTAGTCTTCTTCTTCCCGTGCTCCACGCGATTCAAGAACGCTTGGGTTGGATCAGCCCGGGCGCGCTGAATTACGCCTCCCTGCAACTGGGCGTGCCCCCGGCCGAAGCACATGGTGTCGCGTCGTTTTATGAAATGTTTTCGCTAACGAGGAAGCCTGCCGGAGTTGCGCACGTGTGCGACGACATTGCCTGCGTGACGCGTGGCGCGGGGACGCTGTGCGGGGAACTCGAGCGCACTCTGGGACCTGCGGGTTCACCCTGCCTTGGCGGAAACGCAATCTGGCAGCGCAGCTCGTGTTTAGGTCTATGCGAGCGAGGGCCTGCGGCGTTGCTCACCGTCGCCGGAGAAAAACCTTGCGAACGGGTGATCGCGCCGGCAAAGGCGGAGAGCATTACCTCCGTAGTTGCGGATGCAGTGAGCGCGAAGTCATCCGATGAAATCGACACAGTGAACCTGAAAGTCTCCGTTCCGCAGGCCGGCCAAAGGCAACTGCGGCTCTTGCGGCGCGTGGGGCAGGTGGATGCAACCCATCTCGAGGGTTACCGCCGCTTGGGCGGTTACGACGCGTTGAAGAAGGCTTTCGAATGGGGCGGTGAGCGCGTCATTCGCGAAGTCATCGAGTCGAAACTGCTGGGCCGCGGCGGGGCGGCCTTTCCCGCCGGCAAAAAATGGGAAGCGGTGCATCTCCAGCGCGACGCGAATCGCCCGCACTACGTGATCTGCAACGCGGACGAGTCCGAGCCCGGCACCTTTAAGGATCGCGTCCTGATGGAAGGCGATCCCTTCGCCATTTTGGAAGGAATAACCATCGCCGCCTTCGCCGTAAACGCGAACAAAGGCTACATCTACATTCGCGGTGAATACCCCCTCGCCGCAAGGCAACTGCGAAAGGCGATTGAGGCTGCGCACGCGCAAAACTTCTTGGGCAGGAATATTTTGGGCCGCGGATTCTCGTTTGATGTCGAGATTCGCCGCGGCGCGGGGGCCTACATTTGCGGCGAAGAAACGGCGCTGTTCAATTCGATTGAGGGATATCGCGGGGAGCCGCGCAACAAGCCGCCGTTTCCGACCGAGAGCGGATTGTTCCGCCAGCCGACGGTGGTTAACAACGTCGAGACGCTCGTCAACGTTCCCGAAATCATTTTGAACGGCGGTGCGGCGTACGCGCGTATCGGCACGGCAAACTCCTCGGGCTACCGGCTGTTCTGTGTTTCGGGGCACGTCGCCCGGCCGGGCGTGTATGAAGTTCCGTTTGGCCCGACCATACGAAATATCATTGAAATGGCGGGCGGCGTTGGCGGAACCGGCAGGCTGCAAGGGGTGCTGCTCGGTGGCGCCGCAGGAAGCTTTGTTTCGCCGAAGGAACTCGATACCCCGCTTACCTTCGAAGGCACGCGAGCGATCGGCGCAACGCTTGGCTCCGGTGTCGTGATGCTCTTTGACGATTCCGTTGACTTGAAGCAAATCCTTCTGCGCATCGCGGCGTTTTTCCGCAGTGAAACGTGCGGGCAGTGCGTACCGTGCCGCATTGGCACGATGCGGCAAGAAGAAGCCTTACAGCGCCTAGTCGAGCGCAAGCCGCTCGGTTCGCACGCCCAGGAAAGTGCGCTGCTGAAAGAGATGGCGCAGGCGATGCGTGATGCTTCGATTTGCGGGTTGGGGCAAACGGCCTCCGGCGCAATCCTTTCGGCGATGGAGCGATGGAGTCTCTTCTCATGAGCGAGCAACTTCAAGCACCATCGTCTTTGATTCCGATACCACCGGCGCCCGCGCCGGAGATTCCTGCCGCCGGGGCGCGGGGCGAACTCGAAATTACCGTCGATGGAAAGCGCGTGAAAGTTCGCGAGGGCGCGACGATACTCGATGCGACAAAAAAGCTGGGAATCGAGACGCCGACGCTTTGCTACCTCGAAACGCTGACTCCCGTAAACGTTTGCCGCGTGTGCGTCGTGGAACTCGAAGGCTCGCGCGCGCTCGTGCCAGCCTGCTCGAGAAAAGCGGACGCGGGCATGGTGATCCGCACGGATTCCGAGCGCGTCCGGCTGAGCCGGCGCATCGTGCTCGAATTTCTCGCCTCGTCCGCGGATGTATCGACCGCGCCGCAGCTTCAGAGGTACATGAAAGAGTACGGTGCGCGCGTTGAAAAATTCGGGCCGCGGGCGGCAACCGTGGCCGAACCGCCAAAGATCGACAACGCGCTTTACGTGCGCGACTACGCAAAATGCATCCTCTGCTACAAATGCGTGGAAGCGTGCGGCGTGGATGCGCAGAACACTTTCGCGATTGGCGTAGCGGGACGCGGGTTCCACGCGCACATTGCCACTGAATTTGAAATCCCGCTCACCGATTCGGCCTGCGTATACTGCGGAAACTGCATCGGCGTGTGCCCCACCGGTGCGCTCGTGGGTAAAGTCGAATACGACATGCGCGCGGCGGGAACCTGGGACGAATCGCGCCAGACGCGCACCCAGACGATTTGCCCGTACTGCGGCGTGGGCTGCGAACTGACGGTGCAGGCGCAGGACAGCGAGATCGTGAAAGTCAGCTCGCCCCTCGAGCACTCCGTGACGCAAGGGAATCTCTGCATCAAGGGACGCTTCGGCTGGCAGTTCATGCAAGCGGGCAAGTAGCGATTCCTCCCGCCCGGTCGTGGTTACGTAAGCGAATGGAAGGGAGCGAACTCCGTTAACCATTCCCCCCATGAGTGCAGTTTCACTTCCTCCCGGAGACGCCGAAGACAATAAACGGCGTTCGCTCGGTTATCGGTTCTCGCTGCTTTTCGCACTGTGAGCTATTTGCCGGCACCTGTAAACTTCCTGGGAGAGAGCGGAGAGCCAACATTCGCGGTCCATCGAACCAAAGTCGCGAGCCGGCGGCGAGTTCCCGGACGCAAAGCGGCGGGTGGCCAGCTTTGCGCAAAGCCAGCCTGCTGCCTTTTGTCTTCGTAATGTACGCCTATGCCACGGGCGGGCCGTTCGGTCTCGAAGACATGGTTACCACCAGCGGCCCGGGACTGACGCTGCTGTACCACCTGTTTATTCCGCTGTTCTGGTGCATCCCCGTGTCGCTGGTGGCGGCTGAGTTGACCACGGCGATTCCCGTAGAGGGCGGTTTCTACCGCTGGGTGCGGGCGGGATTCGGGGACTTTTGGGGATTCCTCGCAGGCTGGTGGAACTGGAGCGCTTCGTTCCTGCTGGCCGCCGCGTACGCGGTACTGTTTGCAGATTATCTCACCGACTTTATCTCGCTTTATTTCACTCCGGTTGGCGCGTGGGCCCATTACGCCATCGCTTTCACTTTGATCGTGCTGATTTGCTACGTGAATGTGCGTGGCATCCACATGGTGGGAGTGGTCTCAACGGTACTGGAAGTCTTCGTGCTGCTGGTCGTGGCTGCATTGTGCGTCGTCGCTGCGTTCGAGTGGCACCACAACCCGTTTTCACCATTGGTCCCTCCGCATGCGCCGAAATTTCAAGTCTTTGGCGTAGGGCTGGCGCTTGGCCTGTGGCTTTACTCGGGGTACGAGCAGCTTTCCAGCGTTGCCGAAGAAGTGGAAGATCCGCAGCAAACGTATCCGCGCGCCCTGGCCATTGTTGTGCCGCTTTCCATCGCTACCTACTTTCTGCCGACTCTATTCTCCCTCGCGGCTCTCGGCAACTGGCAGAAGTGGCACACCGGGTACTTTTCAAACGCCGCCGAACTCCTCGGCGGAGCCTGGCTGGCCATTCCCATCACCATCGCGGCGATGATCGGCAACGTTTCTTTGTTGAACGCCACCGTGCTGACGAGCACGCGGATGCCCTTGACCATGGCGGAGGATGGCTACTTTCCCCCGGTGTTCTCGGCGCGGCACCCGCGTTACGGCACGCCGTGGATCGCCATTATCGCATCCTCGATTGTTTACGCGTTGCTAGCGCAAAAAACGATGGTGCAACTGCTCACGGTGTACGTCTGGCTGCGCATCGGGGTCACAATTCTGACCGTGCTTTCGTCCTGGCGCTTGCGCAAGATGAAGCCCGATATGCCGCGTCCTTTTCGCATTCCGTGGCGGCGCGCCGGACTTTTCTACGTGGTGGGTGCTCCGCTGGTGATGAGCGTCGTCGCTTTGCTCGGCAGCGATCCCTTTGCGCGCAAGTGGGGGCCGGTGCCGGTGCTGTTCGCCCTTCCGATGTACTTCGTGATCCGCAAGTTCCAACCGGCAAAGAATGTGGTGAGCCCGGGCGCTACGTGAAGAAATCGAGCATCCGGTACCATAGGCCGGCAAGCGGCAGGGCCCAGGTATGGCCGCTTCGCAACCCAATGGGTGCGGCGCGGAACGGGATCTCGGCGAACGGGGTGCTGTTGATTTCCCCGGAGATCATTCCGGCGAGCTTGCTGCCGAACCAAGTGGCGGCGGCGACGCCGTGGCCGGCAAAGCCCGCCGCGAAATACATTTCCTCCATTTTTCCGGCATGGGGCATGACATCGAGGGTGAAGTCGAGCGTGCCGCCCCAGACGTATTCGATTCTTGTGTCGCGAAGCTGAGGGTATACCGTGATCATGCCGCGACGAAGAATTTCCGCGCTCTGCCGCACGGTCTTTGCCGTCTCAGGGAAGAAGGCGGCGCGCCCGCCGAAGAGCATACGGTTGTCGGGCGTCAACCGGTAGTAATAGAGAAAATGCTTGGAGTCGTAGATCATGCGGTTGCGCGGACTGAGTTCGCGGGCCAAATCGGCGGGCAGCGCTTCCGTGGCAATGATGTATGAGCCAATGGGAATGATCTTCTTTCGCAGGGCAGGAGACGCTGCCGTGGTGTACGCGCCAGTGGCAAGAATCACTTCGCCGGCGACGACCGCGCCTTTGGAAGTCTGTAAGCGGAATTTGCGGGTACCGTTATGCGATGAAGTGGCGATTTTCTCGACGCGGGTGTGATCGTGCAGGCAGGCGCCCGCACGATGCGCCGCGTGCGCCAGCCCGGCAACATAACGCGCGGGATTCAGTCCTGCGCTGGCTTCGTCGACCATGCCGCCAAAATAAATGTCCGAGCCAATTTCGCTCGGCAACTCACTCCCTGGAACCACGCGAAGCCGGTGATGGAATTCGCGCTCGATGAGCGCAGCAGATGCCTCGTAGCCATCAAAGTGCGCTTGCTTGCAGGCTACTTCGAGGTGGCCCGAGCGCGAGAAATTACAGTCGATTTTTTCTTCGCGCACGATCTGCTCGACACAGTCAATGGATTCAAGGGAGGCTGCGTACATCTGGCGGACCACTTCCTTGCCATAACGCTTGATCAGCGTGGGGACGGGGAGTTTCATTCCGGTAAGGACCATGCCGCCGTTGCGGCAACTTGCGCCCCAGCCGAAGGTTTCTGCTTCCAACGCCGCGACCTTCACGCCGCGCCTAGCAAGTGCGCGCGCCGCGGAAAGCCCGCAGAAACCTCCGCCAACAATGGCGACGTCGACACTTTCGGGCAGGTGCGGCGCGGACCCGACCGCGGGCGTGGTAACCGTTCCGAGCCAATAGTTTTCTTCCTGAATCGGCATGGCGAGGTTCGCGTGAAGGGATTCTAGCATCCACGTTGTGTGAAGCCAAAAACCACCGAAGAGATCGAGTTGATGAGCGTCGCGCGCAAAACAAAGAGACGGCAATAGCGCGTTGCGCGTCTGCCGTCTCGGGGGCAACCCCACCTTGTTCGTTTGCTGTTTCTTATTCGCTTGAAATGGTCATTATGGAAAACATGCAAAATTACTCTTCGTCGCCGTCCAACCCGTCGACGGGAGTGATGGTGCCGAACAAACCGTCAGACTCGTTGTTGATACCGGCCGTGAAGTACAACGTATTCGCCAAGCCCGCGGTACCGTCGTTCGCAAAGGTCAGAGACCAAATTCCGTCAATGGTCATGATCGAACCATCGGGATTCTGCGGATTCGGCGGATTCTTCACGAAGCCGATGAACTTGTGCGTGAAGCCGTTGAAGGCTGCGATCCAGCCGCTGCGGAAGTTGCCTACGAGGATGGCATTGCTGAACTCTCCGAAATCACGCGTGGTCCAGACCACACCCCAGGGAGCGTCGAACCAATCGCCGTGCTCGAGATGCCCGACGTGCCTGCCGGATGGAGTGAAGAGTTCGACGAAACCGAGCCCGGCGCCACCGACGGGATCGTGCTTGAACGCGTCCTGCTTGGCGTAGGTAACGAAAAGTGTTCCGCCTATGTTTTGAACGTTAAAAGGGGCAAAGCCGTCGGGTGAAAAGCGTCCTCGCCAAGTTGGACGCGACGGAAATTCGCGTCATAGACTTCGACCCTGGCGGAGCGGAAGTTCGTGACATAGAGAAACCGGTTCCCAGCGATTTCGGCAGAGGTCATGCCTTTGTACACGGCGCTATTGGCGCTGCCATTATCGGAATTGTCGACCTTCCGGATGGCATTGGTGATGCTCGTCGGCGGATTCGCTCCCGGGTTCCAGCCGGAAATCGTTCCGTCTTCCGTGGCAAACAGAAAGATCGCCGGCTGGGACGGTGCAACCTGGAAGTCATGACTTCAGTTGAACACCGCACCGGTCGGAGCGGATTGCTTTCCGCGAGCAAATCCCGGGGGAGGAACGATAACGACCAGCGGACCGCCGTTTTGCTTCGGCGGGAACGGGTTGCCTTGGCCGTCGTAGAGCGTGGAAGTACCGGAATTATTATTCCCGACCCAAAAAGGACTACCATTCGGATTCGTCGGTGTGGGAGCTGCGCGCGTGAGCCCCCAAGGATTCTTCAGGTTCGGGTCAGTAACCGGAGCCATGCCCATAATGTCGGACACGAGGTTCGTCTGTTGGTAATGTTGGGAAAGGCTAGGTGCTGGGAACAAAAGCGGCAAGAAAACACAAACGGAAAGTAACTTCCAAGACTTGATGAACCGCATGTCGGACTTCCCTCCAGAGCGAGACTTCGCAGCGAAAACGCGTCCCACAATTCTAACAAGCGAAACTCCGCCTGGCTGGACTCTCCCAATTGCATGCACTTCGCCTACCAAGGAGGATTCAGAGCTCTAGTCAATTTTTGGCCGCATGAGGACAAAAGACTTAGAAAGTCATAAGCGGAATGCCCCGGCGACGGTTGTCGGAGAGAACGGAATTCGCAGGAGAGGCGAGAATTCGAAATCCGGAAGACCGGGATGCGAAATTCACAACCAGACTTCGACTTAAGCCTTGCGGAGGACGATCAAGCTGATTTCCGGAGGAACGCCCAGGCGTACGGGAGCGCCAACGGTGCCGAGACCGCGGTTCACGTAGATACTCGCCATCGGCGAGGATTGCGGGGTGAATCTTCGCGCGGTGGAGACAACCGAGCCAGCGCGCTCATTGGGAGCAGGCGCGAACATCGGGCGCTGGTAGAGGCCGGCAATGTAATCGCTGATAAAGCGCGCGGGGCTCAGGCGGTGATCCAGGATTTCCACCTGGATCTGGCCGCCGTGTGTATGGCCGGCAAGAGAAAGTTCGATGCCCAGTTCTGCGGCGCGATTGAAAGAATTTGGGTTGTGCGATAGCAGAATATTGGGCATGTCGCGCCGCACCAGCGGCTCGACACCATCGAGCATTTGGTGCCTCTGCCCGCGTCCGTTGTATTCGCGCTGGTAATCCACACCAATCAGATTGAGCCGCTCACCCTTAAACGCAATTTGCGCGTTCGAATGGCGGAGCAGCTGCATCCCCGCCTGGGCGTAGAGGTAGTGTGCCTGGTCTTCCGCATGCGCGTAGATCTCATGATTCCCATTGCAGCCCCAAATGCCCAGCGGCGCGTACAGGTGGCGAATTTCATCGACGCAATCGGCAATCGAATCGCCCAGGCCAGTGATCAGGTCGCCGGTAACCACCGCCAGATCTGCACCGAGATCATTGGCCATGTCCACGGCACGGCGGACTTGCGTGCGCGACATATAACTGCTCAGGTGAATGTCGCTCAATTGAGCAATCTTCATGCCGTCGAGCGCCGGCGGCAGGTTGGGTATGGGGATCTCGACACGGCGCACCTGATAATTCAGGCGTTCGGCCGCAAAACCGTACATTGCCGTGAGGAAAGGAGCGGCTCCCGCGACGGCCGTGGCGGCCCGGAAAAAGTACCGACGGCCGGGGTCGGGAACCATTTCCGATGATTCCGAAGAGGTGCCAGATCGCGCGGCGTCCGATGAAGTTGGCATGCGGTTGAGGGCGGCGGCATGAGACCAGCGCCAAATGCGCTCCAATCCGTGAACCGTCTTAACCGCCAGATAGGCAAACAGCGCGCTGAAGAACCAAAGGCCGCTAAGCATGGCGAGCCAGGAAGTCCGGTGAGTAAGGCTGGCATGACCCAAGATCACCACGCGAACCAGCGTGTAAACCATGAGAACCAGCAAAGGAACATAGGCAATCCGCGGCGCGCGACGCAGCCACAGACGGCCCCAGTGCTCGGTGACCCGCCAGAGGGAGCGGTACCAGAAACGTTGCGACAGGTAGAGGAGCGCGCATAGGCCGAGGCCGATCCCCGCTCGCAAGAATAAGTCGTGCCAATCCACGGTGATGATGCCCCCCAAGACCGCAAAGCACGATTTTACCATGTGAGTTGACAGGAATTCGAATGACCTGGTGGAGACTAGCGCGTAAGATAAACCGCGCCAATGGACAGGGTGTTCTGCTGGTCGAAGGGGCTACCAGCTGCCCAGGCGGCCCATTTCGCCCCGCGCATCGCCCTATACGGGCATGATGGGGGAATCCAAAAATTCAACCCAGAAGGGCTTTCCTGCAAATCCGCTCGTCGCCTGTGGACGTCCGGTAGGCTGCGTCTGCCCGCCCGCGGAGCGGCCGTTCTGACGGCGATTCTTTAGGCCGCCGGCCAACCCGCCCGCCGGTATGACCCCTCTAGGCCAGGGTTTCGAACTATGCCCCATCAGCACCGGAAACTCTTGGGCGCGTGGTGCGTCTGAAAGGAAGAGCCCGGCTCGAGTGGGGACGAAACGGAGGAAGAACAAGACATGACAAAGTGGATGAAGTTATGCGGAGTGGCGTTGGCGCTGGGGATGGCGGTGCTCCCGGCAGGGGCGCAGGAAGCGGCGAAGAAGGAGCCGCCGAAGCCTGCGCCAGGCCCGGCGCAGGCAGTTCTCGAACAGTGGAATGAAATCGGCAGGAAGCTCGTGGCCATCGCCGAAGACCTGCCGGAAGACAAATACGACTACAAGCCCAATCCGGACTCGAGGACGTTTGTCGGCCAGTTGCTGCATGCCTCGGCATCCATGTATTACTTCACGGATTTCGCGATGGGGCAGAAACCGCGGTATCCCGACGATCCCAAACGCGACAATCTGAAAACCAAAGCTGAGATTGTGGCATTTGTGAAAAAATCCGTGCAGGACGGCGCCGACGCGATCAAGGCGAAAGGCGATAAGGGGTTGAATGAGGCGGTAAACGACGGCGGACCGCACCTGGACCGGCTGTATGACCTGGCGTACGGACTGATCGAGCACTCAGGCGAGCACTACGGTCAACTCGTGGTGTATTACCGGGCGAGTGGAATGGTGCCGCCCGAGTCCAAGCCGAAAAAATAAGAGGACGGCGCGCGGCTGGTCGAAGACGGCTAGTCGCGGGAATCAGCCAATCCCGGGCGCAGTGTTCGCATTGCGCCCGTTTTCCTTTGCCGGGACTAAGAAGTGGCTATGCCTGCCGCGCCTGTTTCGAGGAAGTTCGTGAGTTGGGCGGGGTCGCTCGTGGGTGGCAGGCACGTTTGGCCGGAGCAAACTATGGCAATCGGTTTGTCCGCAGGGAGATGGGGAAGAGTCTGCTTTAAGGCGCCGGCGAGAGCAGCGAGTGGCGCGCCGGGAGTCACTCGGAGCACGGATATGCCGAAACGATAGACGCGATGAGCCGCGGCTTCGAGGGCTTGAGCGACAGGGTCATCCGAATTGCCAGGGATAAGCACCTGAATGGGATGACGCGCGAAGAGCGTGGCGGCGAGACCGTATGTTGCGGCGAACAGACCGTATTGCGGAGCGACGCCGGCAAAAGCTTCGAGCGTTTTTTGTGCGAAATCGCGGTAACGCTGTTCGCCGGTGAAAGCGTGCATGCGAATGAGCGCGACGGCGGCGACGGAATTAGCGCCGGGAGTGGGGGAATCTTGAAAGGGCTTGCGGCGCACTTCGAGCCCGCCCATCGGCGCTGCGTCGCATGGGCGATCGAAGAAGCCTCCATTTCGGGCGTCGCCGTAACGCGAGATTGCGAGGTCCAGGGTTTTCTGCGCAACCGCGAAATAACGCGGTTCGAGCGTCGCTTCGTACGCGTCGAGCAACGCTAGAACACTGAAAACCTGATCGTCGAGCGAGCCCTCGAGCGCTGGCCCTCCGATGCGGTGGGCAAAGCCGCGGGATTCGCTCCAGGCTTCTTTCAACATGCGGTCGAGAGTCTTTAGCGCGAAGGGCTTGCAGCCTAGATATGGCGAGTCTCGAAGAATCCGGTTTGCTTCGAGGTAGGACGAAACAAACATCGCATTCCATGCCAAGTACATGGTTTCGTCGACGAACGGCGTGAGCCGCTTCAGGCGGGCCTCCATCATCTTTTTTTCCGCCTGCCGCTTGATGGCCACAATATCGTCTGGAGCGCGCTCGAGAATCTGCCCTATTTCGCCAAACTCGCGCGCGATCCATAGGACATTCTTGGCAGGATTGTGATGCATCTCGCCGTGCGGCTCGACATCGTAATAGAGCTCGATGACGCGTGACTCTTCCGGAGTCAGAACCGCGCGGACTTCATCCAGAGTCCAGGTGAAATAGTCCCCGTCATCGTCGAGCGAATAATCAGCATCCTGGCTGGCATAAAACCCGCCGCTTTCCTGATCCGAAAGAACAGTGTTGACCCAGCGGATAATGCTCTCTGCTGTTTCGCGAAGAAATGGATTCTGCGTCACCTGCCAAGCATGAAGGTAATTCCGGAGCAGCTCGGAGTTGTCGTACGACATTTTCTCGAAATGCGGGACGAGCCAGCGTTCATCGACCGAATAGCGGTGAAAGCCGCCCGCAAGTTGGTCGTAGACGCCGCCTCGCGCCATTTTCTCCAAGGTAGCTTCGACCATGGTGAGGAGCTGCTTGTCTTTGCTCTGCTGGTAGCGTTCGAGGAGGAGATCGATGGCCGAAGCGTGGGGAAACTTGGGGGCGCGGCCAAAGCCCCCATTTTTGCCATCGAAAAGCTGTGTGATGGACTCGATTTGTGCGTCCACCACGCGCGCGTCGAATTCGGCGCGAGCACCGGTGAAGGCCTCGGCCTGCCCCACGGCTTCGGAAAGCGAATTCGCGGCGCGTTCAAGCTCGGCTCGGCGCTGGCGATAAGAGTCCGCGACAGCGAGGAGCACGCGGCGAAACCCGGGGCGGCCCATCTGGTCTTCGGGCGGAAAATAGGTCCCGCCGAAGAAAGGTTTGCCGTCGGGAAGCAGAAAGCCGGTGAGCGGCCAGCCGCCTTGCCCGGAAATAGCGCTGATGGCGGACTGATAGCGCGAATCGACGTCGGGACGCTCGTCGCGATCGACTTTCACAGGCACAAAGTGCTCGTTGATGATTTTCGCGATTTCGACGTTTTCGTAGCTCTCGCGGTCGATGACGTGACACCAGTGGCACCACACCGCGCCGATATCGAGAAGGATGGGTTTGTCTTCGGCCTTGGCCCGCTCGAACGCCGCGGCGCCCCACTCATGCCAGTCAATGGGCTGGTGAGAAGCAGAACGCAAGTACGGACTGGCGGAATCTTTCAGGCGGTTCGTGGAGTGGTCAGTCAAGATGGCTCACAGTTTTCGTCTGCGGGCAGTTGGCGGCTACTGGACTTTGTCGCCCGGGCCGAGGTCGCGCGGATCGATGGGCTTCCGTCCGGCAAAGCCTTCATCCTGGCGATGGTAGAAGCGAATGCGGTCCTCGCCGAGCTTCCAGCAGAGATACACATCCTGATTGTCGATGATCGCGGGAAAGTCGAGCAGCCCTACATCGAGATCCTTGACGATGCAGCCGGTTTCGAGGATGCGACTGAGCGTGGACCTCAGCGTTTCGGCGAGATGCGTGTGCTCGGCGCGCAGCCGGGACAGTTTTTCGTAAGGAACAATCACGCCGCCCATCATCATGATGCGGGCGGAAACCGCGGCGAGATCATTTTCCAGGCTGGATAGCTTCTTGCGACAGTCAATGGCTTCGATCAGAAACGGTTCGAGGTCTTTGCGCACACGTTCGGCTTCGGTGAGCGTAAACAGGCGGTGCGGCGGCTCGGGAGTTTCGTCCTGTTCTGGGTCTTCGTCGGCCATTCAGTCGTTTTCTTTCTGCCTAAGGCAATCCAAGCAAAGTCTCTTC
>DATAIH010000111.1:0-25974 GCA_036262755.1 Candidatus Acidiferrum sp. | reverse complement strand
GAATAAAATGGGCACGAACTGCGCGGATTGCCACACCGTACAAGGCTGGAAGATTGCCGTGCAGCAGGTGAAGGATCACCAGAATCGTTTCCCGCTGCTCGGAGCGCACGCGGCGGTGCAATGCGATGACTGCCATAAGAGCGCGGCGGTCGGCCAGTTTCAGGGGCTTTCGACCGCTTGTATTTCGTGTCACCAGAAGGATCTCCAGCAAACGCAAACCCTGGGCGGGAGCGTGCCAAACCACATCGCCGCGCAGTTCCCTCAGACTTGCGAGACCTGTCACAATTTCGACAGCTGGCTCGGCGCAACCGTCAACCACTCTGCGCCTCCGATCAATTTCCCGCTGACCGCCGGACACGCGAATGTTCCCTGCGCGAGCTGCCACGTGGGCGGAAACTACAACCTGCAAATTGCGGCTACCGACTGCGGAAATGCAGCTTGCCACCTCACGACCTGGCAGCAGACTACCAATCCGGCGCACGCCTCGGCACCCACGGTATTTCCGATCGCTACCTGTTCGAACTGCCACACGACGGTTTCCTGGACAACCGCGACTTTTAATCACGCGACAACTGGTTTCCCGCTGACGAATTCCCACCAGATGGCGCCCGCGGGCAAGGTCGCTGCCTGCACCGACTGCCACATTAATAACAACTACAATCTGACGATTCAGGCGACCGATTGCGGAAACGCCGGGTGTCATTTGAATAGCAACTATGGTGGCGGCTGGATGGGAACCACGAACCCCGTGCATTCGTCGGCGGGGGCACCGTTCGCGGCGGCGAACTGCTCGACTTGTCACAATACCGTCTCGTTTTTGACGGCGACCTTCGACCACTCGACGACGGGCTGGCCGCTGACCGGCTCGCACCAGATGTCGCCGGCGGGCAAAGTCAACGCCTGCACCGACTGCCATGTCAACAACAACTACACCTTCACCGCGGCGAACACGGATTGCTACGGCTGCCACCAGGCGGCGTGGAACAGCACGCCTTCCTTTGGCGGGGCAGTGCCGAATCACATTACCGCGGGCTTCCCGACATCGCTTTGCTCGCAGTGCCATGACACGGTTGCGTGGACCGATTCGACGTTCAACCACGCCTCGACCGGCTTCCCGCTGACGAACTCGCATCAGATTACACCCGCTGGGAAAGTGACGGGCTGCGACCAGTGCCATATGGGGAACTATTCCTCGCTGGCGATCCAGCCTACCGATTGCGGGAACTCGCAGTGCCACCTTACCACCTGGCAGCAGACCAATAACCCCACCCATTCAAGTGCGGGAGCTCCTTTTGCGGCGGGCAATTGCTCGACCTGCCACAACAACACGCTGTGGACCAACGTCACGTTCGATCACTCGGTCACCGGCTGGGCGCTGACGGGCTCGCATCAGTTGGCGCCTGCCGGCAAAGTAGTGGCCTGCACGGACTGCCATACGGGGAACAACTACAATCTGACTGCAGCAAACACGGATTGCTACGGATGTCACCAGACCGCCTGGCAAAGCACCACCACCATCGGCGGGAGCGTGCCGAATCACGTCACCGCGGGCTTCGCGACCTCCATGTGTTCGACGTGCCACGACACGGTTCTTTGGACCGATGGCAAGTTTGACCACTCGACGACGGGGTTCCCGCTGCAGGGTCCGCACATGCTGCCGCCGCGCACAACGGTAACCGGCGCAATCGGACCGATGGTGAACGCCTGCACGGACTGCCACATCGGCGGCAACTACACCGCGGGCTATCCGACTACGGACTGCTACGGCTGCCATCAGAGCTATTACACGAATGCACAAACGTATGGAACGACTGTACCCAACCACGTGGCTGCTAGCTATCCGACGACTTGCATTACCTGTCATACGACCTATGTGACCACGGCTTGGACGGGCGCGGTTTTCAACCACACGTGGTTCCGGATTCCGCACAACGGTTCGGCGTGCGCCGATTGCCACATCAACGCAACAAACTATGCGATCTTCTCCTGCATCAGTGCTTGCCATACGGGAAATTCGCCGCACACGAACCAAACGAATACGGATGCGCGTCACCAGGGTATCGGCGGGTATACGTATAACGCCACGATTTGCGTGAATTGTCACAAGGGGTGACGTAGGCAGGCCGTTGCTCCGCAGAGTCGGCGGTGATGCCGTGAGAAACGCAGCAAACAAATATACTTTCTGGGGAAAGAGCGTACGTGTCAGGTTCGCCGAAAGCTGGGCTGTTTGCCAGGGGTTTTTTGCCCCGTCCCATCCTGCTGGCTCTGGGATTTTGCCTTGCTGCCGGATGGCCGGCCAGGGTTCGCGCCCAGGCTCCCGAGGGCGCCATACCCACTCCTGCCCAGGCCCCGCAGCAAACGGATAGGCCTACAGTCTTCCGCGTGAAGTATGTCAACGAAGGCGCGGTGTACATCGATGCGGGTCACAATGCCGATCTACAAGAGGGCATGAAGCTTTCGGTCGTGGAAGCTCCGCCGGACGGAGTGATTGCCGAAGGGATTCAATATCGCGGTTACCCGCACGTAGCCGAACTGGTGGTTTCGACCGTCTCCGACTCCTCGGCGGTTTGCGATGTGGTGGAAGCCAAGGGTGAATTGAAAGTCGGGCAGGCGGCCTTCCTTACCCCGGACAGCGTCCAGACTCGCCGGCAGTCGGAACAGGCCGCCGACCAGAATAGCTATCCGATCCTCATGACCTTTACTTACGGCGATCCCCTGGACGAAGAAGTCCGCGAAACGAAGGAGGCTCAGGCGACCCGGCTGACGCCGATGGAGCGCTTCCGTGGGCGGATTGGATTTAACTACGGCGGCACCAGCGAGTCGGGCGGCTTCACTTCGCGCCAGATGGGGCTGGTGATTGACGCCGACATGCGCAACATCGGCTCGACCTATTGGAATTTCATCGGTTCCTGGCGCGGCAACTTTGGGAGGAGCACCACGAACCTTCCGGGTGCTGCGTCCCAGACGCTGACGGATTTAATAAATCGCACCTATCGCATCGGTTTTTATTACCAGAACCCCTATTCCCCGGTGACCATGGGCGTGGGCCGGTTGTTTGTTCCCTGGGCGCCGAGCCTGAGCACGATCGATGGCGGCTATTTCGGCAGGAAGATCACCAAGAAGCTTACGGCTGGAGTCTTTGCCGGCTCCACACCCGACCCCTCTTCCTGGAGTTATAACCCCAACCAGCACATTGCCGGAGCTCTGCTCAACGTTGAATTTGGCAGCTTCGATCATTTCCGTTTGTACAGCACCGCGGGCGTGGCGTTGACGAGCATCTCATGGAAGGTGGCGCGGCAGTTCGCCTTCTTCGAAAACACCTGGTCGTGGAAGCAATACGTTTCTTTCTACAATTCGCTCCAGGCCGATGCCGCCCGCACCTCTCCGCTGGTCAACGGCGGCAGCAACCCCACGGAGGTTTCCCAAAGCTTTTCGACGCTGCACTTCCAGCCGATAAAATTGTTCGGATTTGGCATAAATCACAACTACTTCAAAACCCTGCCAACCTTCGATCCGCGTTTGCTGGGAACCGGTTTGCTCGATCAGTACCTGTTTCAGGGTTTCAGCGGCGATGTCCGGTTCGCTTTGCCCAAACGCATCGGGTTGTACGCGAGCTTGGGGAAAAGCAAGACCACCACGGACAAGAAGAATTCGTGGAACCAGGCTTACGGCATCTCCCTCGGCCAGGTGTGGAAAACCGGGCTGCTTTTAGACCTGCACTATTCGAAGTTCGATAGTTCGTTCGGCAGCGGCAAATATCAATCGGTCTCCCTCTCCAAAAACTTCAGCGACTCTTTTCGCGTGCAAGTCTACGGCGGCCACCAGATCTTCAATACCGTGCTGTCGCAGAACACCAACTCGAATTTCGTCAACGGGGTGGTCGATTTTAACCTAGGCCCGCGCTATTTCGTGGAAGGCAATTATGGCTGGTACCACGGCGCGGCCTTGAGCTACACGCAGTGGTCCACCGTTTTTGGCTACCGCATTGGAGGATTCCGCAAACATGATTGACCTCCGCTCGGACCGAATGCCCACCCGCCTCTCGGGATTTTGGCCAGACAAGAGAACCTTTTCCCCGTTTGCGCTCGTGGCCATCCTGTTGCTGTGCCCGGCCGCCTATCCTCAGGCTTCCCCCTCCGAGCAACCCGCGCCGCCCGCGGTGAAGCCCGCTTCGCCGGACATGGAGGCCTTCGAGCGGGCCCGTCGCTCGGTAGACAAATTCTTCGAGCAGGCCACCAACGTGGTTTGCACGGAAAATGTTTCCCAGGGCATTGTCGGGAAAAACGGCAAGGTCGACTACCGCGAGGACGCCGTCTTTGATTATCAACTCCAGTCGAACCCCAATAGCGGAGCCTTGAAATTAGTGGAATCCCGCGAGACCCGCAAAGCGGCGTTCCGGGACTCCTCGCGCACGCTGTTGATCACCAACGGCTTCACCGCCATGCTGCTCATTATGCACCCGAGCTATGAGTCGAGTTATACTTTCGATCCCGGGGGCCAGGAAAGCGTGGATGGCGTTACCTACGATAAGATCAATTTCAAGTTTGTCCCCGGTGCCGCTTCTCCGGCGGCGCTGCAGCTGCGGGGCCACAATTATCCCCTTCCTCTTTCGGGCAGCATTTGGATTGAGCCGCAGAGCGGCGCCGTGGCCAGGCTGGTGGCCACGCTCGATTCCAGTCTGAGCGATCTCGGACTGAAGGGAATGCGCAGCGAAATTCACTATGCCCTGGTCCGCTTCCACGATCCCGATGAGTCCTATTGGATGCCGATTTCCGCCGTCATCGATGTCGAATCGGCCCGCCAGCACTGGCGTAATGTTCACCGCTTTACCGCTTACAAGAGGTTCCGCGCGACCATCCGTGTGGAGGATTTGGAGGCCACCAAGCCATGAACGCATCTGCAGGCGTTCGCACTGCTGCTTTAACACGAAACGACGCTGAGAAGGGCCATCGCATACGACTGTTCCTCGCATGGATGCTGGCCCTGTCGGTCGTGCTGGTCATCGGCGGTTACGGCTATGACTATTACCTTCTCGGCGCCGCGCAGCGGCCGTTTTCTCCCAAGCATGACATCTTACGCCCCAGCGGAACCATGGGCATCCGGCTCGGCATGCTGGGCGTGTTGATGTTCTTTCTCATTTACCTTTATCCGCTTCGCAAAAAATGGGGCTGGCTCGGCCGGCAGGGGAATTCCCGCCACTGGCTGGATTTCCACATCGTGCTCGGCACCACCGCTCCCATCATCATTGCCTTTCATTCGTCCTTCAAATTCGGCAACATCGCCGGAATGGCCTTTTGGAGCATGCTGATGGTGACCTTGAGCGGTTTTGTCGGCCGCTACCTCTATGCGCAAATTCCGCGCAACTTGAATGCCGCGGAACTTTCCATGAGAGAGATGCAGGAGAGGGAAGCGGCCCTGAGGAAAGAGCTTGCCGAACAGCGCGAGACCTTTGGCTTTGCCGTAGACGCCCTGTACCAGCTTCCTTCCGCAGCGAAGGTTGCGAAAACCCCAGCGATCGCTTCCTTGATCTCCATGGTCTTAATTGATTTCAGACGCCCTTTTCGAACCTCCTGGGTGCGCCTGAGGAACGCAGGGTTTTTCCCGTGGCTGTTCTCCCTGTTTGGCTTGTTTCCCACCGGTGACCGCGGGCTCGAGCGTGCCATTAAGATCGCGAAAACCGAGGCCAAGCTGTCCAAGAGCATTGCCTTCCTCAGCCGCACGCAACGCATCTTTCAGCTTTGGCACGTCATCCACCGGCCCTTCAGTTATGCCTTTGCTATTCTGGCCATCATCCACATCAGCCTGGCGCTGCTCATGGGCTATCGACTGTAAGGAAAGGGAGGCGACGGCTCGCTCACGAAGACGGCCTGGGAAAACCGAAGCCGCTCGTCGAAAGAAAGAGGACAGTTAGCATGAAACGCCTAGTTTTAGCCCTGGGATTAGCCGCCGCGCTTCTCGGCCCGAGCGCGTGCCGGAAGCAGGCCAGCGACAGCGCGGCCATCCGTTCCGGCATCATGCAACACCTTTCTGCCATCGGCAATTTGAATATGAGCGCCATGGACATGGATGTTCGCAGCGTCTCGATCAACGGGAACCAAGCTCATGCGGAAGTTGAGTTTCGCCCCAAGGGGGGCGGGGTAGCCGGCGCGGGCATGCAAGTGGCTTACAACCTTGAAAAACGGGAAGGCTCCTGGGTAGTATTGAAAACGCAGCCGCTGGGGGGCACCATTCAGCACCCCGATCCAAATCAGAATCCGCATACCAATCCGGACGTGCATTCCGGCGCAGTGCCGAAGTTCAACGACATCCTAAATCCCGCGGGTAGCCCGCCACAGGCGGCTCTCCCTGCTGGTCATCCCCAGGTCGCTTCCCCGCCGCCCACTTCCAAGAGCTCCTCGACGAATCCGGAGCTCCGTTGAAACCATGGACAATACCTTCGCATTCTTGATTGCCTTAGGCATCATTCTCATCTTCGTGCTGAATTACCTCCGGAAGCAGAAGAAAATCGCGAGGAAAGCCCGTGAGGCGGCGGAGAAGGGGAAGCTATTCACGCAGGGACCACAATCGCAACATCCGCACATTGACGCCAACTACTGCATCGGCTGCGCGGCCTGCACCATGGTTTGCCCGGAAGGTGATGTGCTGGCCATGCTCGGCGGCAAGGCTGTCATCGTCAACGGATACAAGTGCATCGGCCATAGCCTGTGCGCCGAAGTTTGTCCGGTGGGCGCCATCACCATGGTGATGGCCAGTCCCAGCATGGGCGCGGATATGCCCTACCTGACGCCCGAATTCGAGACCAGCATCAAGAATATGTTCATCGTCGGCGAGCTGGGTGGTCTGGCGCTGATCAAAAATGCTATCAATCAGGGGCGCGACTGCATCGACACGATTGCCAGGAGGGCCGCTTCTCGCGGAGCGGCGCGGCCATCACCGGATATCTTTGATGTCGTGATCGTCGGCGCGGGCCCGGCGGGCATCGCCGCCTCGTTGCGCGCGATCGAAAAGAAACTCCATTACATCACCCTCGATTCCGGCGAAGTTGGCGGGACGGTCGCAAAGTACCCGCGGCAGAAACTGGTGATGACGAGTCCCGTGGAATTCCCCATGTATGGGAAATTCAAGAAGATGCAGCTTTCCAAGGAAGAATTGATCGCCTTCTGGCATACGGTTCTCAGCCGCGCCGACTTCAAGTGCCGCCAAGGAGAGAAAGTCGAAGATATCAAGAAGGAGCCGGACGGCATCTTCACGGTCTCGACTCCCAAGGGCAGGTATCGCGCGCGCGGCGTGGTGCTTGCGCTCGGCAAGAGCGGTAACCCGCGGAAACTCGGCGCTAAAGGCGAAGACCTTCCCAAGGTCATGTACCGTCTGATTGAGGCGGATCACTACGTCAATAAGAAGATTCTTGTGGTAGGCGGCGGAGACAGCGCCGTCGAGGCAGCCATGGGTCTCGGCCACCAGGTGGGGAATCAAGTCGTTTTGTCTTACCGCAAAGAGGCCTTCAGCCGCCTCAAGGAGCGCAATGATCAGCGCATCCGCGAGGCCATCCGCAAAGGCAAAGTCAATGTCATCTTTAACTCCAATCCCGTCGAATTCAGGCAAGCGTCGGTGATCCTCGATGTGAACGGCAAGCTCCAGGAAATCCCCAACGACTATGTTTGGATTTTCGCGGGCGGCGAGCCCCCCACCGCCTTCCTCAAAAAAATTGGCGTCGGCTTCGGCGCGCAGGACCTCACCTCGACGGGCAGCAGGGAAGCGAAGGAAGCAAAGGAAGGCCGGCAAGCCGTGGCTTTGTCGAGATAGGCGACCGAACTGAGAAGCGGACTCGCAAGCGACCGCTAAACGTCTTCAGAACGACCGCCGAGTATCCCGAGGTTTACTTTCTACCGGAGTAGGAAAAAGCTCTTCAAGCTCTGGCTGCAGACTCCTTGATGGCTGCCGGAAAGTAAGCCTCTTCGCGAATCGCATCGTTTTTCCAGCCGGCCCGCGCGAGAATCCCGCGACTGTTCTCGATCATTTTCGGATGACCACAGAGATAGGCTGTGGTTGTTTCTGCCCGCAGCTGCCAGCAATCCGTGTACTTCCTCAGCAGATCATCCACGCGGCCGCGCTCGCCTGGCCACCCGGGGTCCTCCCAGGGCCGGCTCACCGTAGCGACGTATTTGAACCAGGGCACTTCCGCGGAATAGCGCTCGAGTTCCTCCCGGTAGCCGAACTCGAACGGGCGGCTGGCGCCTTGCAGGCAAAACAGGCGGTGGTTCCCGGGCATGGCCGTCCCACCGTTTTTCCAATCGCGATAAAGCGTTCGAGCGTAACTGACAAAGGGAGCGATGCCTGTAACCGTAGAAATGAGCAGGTGGTTGGAGCGGCCGCTTTGAAGATCAAGCGTGAAGCGGCCTTTAGCAGCCTTGCGGCACAGAAGAGTGTCGCCCGCCCTCAACTGGAAGAGATTGGGCGTAAGATGGCCGTCGGGAACCAGCTCGACAAAAATCTCCAGTGCCTCTTCCCAGGGAGCGGAAGCAAGGGAGTAGGCGCGTTCGGTTCGCACACCCTCGCGATCAACGCCCAGGGTGGCATATTGTCCGGCGCGATACGCCAGGGGACCGCCGGGATTGATGCGGAGGATGCAGAGATCGGGAGAAACATCCTGCCGATCAAGAATTCGTGCGCGAAAATGCGTTTCGGCGGAAAGGCTCATGGGTTTTGCTCCGGTGAAAGACACCAATTCCCGCTACAAACTTCTCACCATAAAACCAGAGGCGGAGCTGGGCCCTGCGATTGTTCCCGAGTCCCGATCGGGAATTACCACCATACTAGCAGATATCGGGCGGCAACGAATCAAGGTCAACGCAGGATGCGGGATAAGAGTTACTGCTTCTTGCCCTCGGCGGACTTTTCCCGACGTCGTTGATCCCGTCACATTCGCTACCGTCGCGGTCGTGCTCTCGCTTGTCGGCATGGTGGCCTGTTACATCCCTGCCAGGCGGGCCGCGCGCACGGACCCGGCCCCCGCGTTGCGCCAAGAGTAAATTAATCCTCGGAATTGAGCGGCGCTCGGTTGCCTAGACTTTCTCCAGCGAATCCGGCTACCGCCAGTGCCCTGACTGGCCAGGGACGGCTAGCTGGAGCTCGTGGATCCCGAGCATGTTGAGAGGTACCGAGAGGAGCCGCCACCTCCACCACCCGGTAGGCATCACCGCACTGCTACGGCCAGGTGAAATCCGCCGGAGATGCGTTTCCACCGCACGGCTCGCAAGGTCCGGCGGTACAACGCGAGCTCGCGTTGCCGCAAAGCGCGGGCCATTACCGGTATATCGGTCAGCAAATGCTTGCTGCGCGAGTCAAACCATTCGCCCGGCTCGAGTTTGCCGGTCAGATAATTGGCGTGTTTCTGGCAGACCTGCTGAAAACCGGCCAGGTCCCTTAACAAGGCACAAGCTTCCGCCTGCCGGTGCACGAGGTATTTGGCGCAGTGATCGTGCGGGAGCCCGACCAAGGCGTCGCGACAAGAGGAGACCACCTCGCGCAATTGGGAGGAACGGCGGGGCGAGAAGCACATGACATAATTTGCGACAGCCCACATGGGAACTCCGGTTCGGGAGCGCCAATCGGCCAGCAGGGTGCGGGCTAATTTGCTTTCTTTCAGTCCGACAAGGGCCCGTGCGGTTTCCGACCAGGATTGCACATCGGTCTCAACCAGCACCTTGTGCTTCCTCCAATACCTGAGAACGGCACGGTGGTAGCCGAAATCGCAGAGATGGCGCAAGAGGATCGTGCGATACGCTCCGTTTGTCCACCGCGAGGAATCGACGAAGTTGAGCATCGCGACGGTTTCTCTTGCGCCCTTGTCTGGGAACCACGTGCGCCAGCGCGGCTGGAGTCGTTGTTTGAAGGTTCCATAATGCATGAGAGCGTATGAGCACAACTGGGATAATGCCCGCGGCGTGGGACGCGAACCATGTCGCAGGCGCTCACGCGCCTGCTCATAAGCCTGGTGTTCCCACTTGGCGGCCTTTGCCGCCCCCCAGGCGTAATCCACAGCCCACGAAGGATCTTCGCCGTCGGCAAAGAGAATCGTAAGTAAGGCGCGGATGGCCTCTTCTTTGCGTCGTTGATCCTGCCCGAGCACTTCGACGAAGCGAGCAAGCACGAACAGATTTTCAGGGTAGCGAGCGCGGGCGAGTTCGAGCACCTTGGCAGCCTCCGGCATCCGTTTCGCGGACCGCAGCGAGTCATAGCGCTGCAGGTGGACCGCCAGGTCTTCCGGAAAATCGCCGAGCAAGGCGTTCCATTCAGAATCGAGTTCCGCGGGGGATAGGCCGGCCTTCTCGAGAAGAACCAGGCGCTGGCGGCGGAACCGCGTGTGCGTCTGAAGCTCAACGGGGGTGGTCATGAAGATCGTGCGAGCATCGTCCCAGGCCTCGTCTGCGACGAGCGCGTCGTGCAAAACCATCCAGCCCCAGAGATACCAAGGGACCGCGCGCAACAAGGAGGCCATTTCATCGCGCGCTTCCTTCTTTTTGCCCTGTTCGTAGTGAATCCAGGCCAAACGACCGTTTGCCGGGGTGGGATCGCTGAGGCGCTCGCGAACGCCGACGATCACTTGCTCGGCTTCGGCATAACGGCGCTGCTCGACGAGAAAAATGGCAAGCCGGTCGGCTGCAGCGAACAAACCCTGGTTCAGCGCGAGGCTATGCCGCAGACACTTCTCGATCTCGCCGTGTGTGGCGAAGTGTCTTAAGTCGCCAAGGGTTGTGCCTAAGAGAAACCACAAGTAGGCCCCGCGGGGATATACACGAACGCCCTCGCGGGCAGCTTCGATGGCGGCTTCGGGTTGCCCGCAATCCAGCAGGAGTGCGATGGCTCGCTCCCGCCAGTGAACATGCCTCGGGAATCGCGACAGTCCGTCGCGGACGGTAGCATCAGCTTCCTTAAAACGCCGGGCACGAATGAGCATCTGCGCGCGCATGTCCCAGAGCTCGGCATTTTGGGGGTCGCGGTGGCTGGCGGATTCGAGTACCTGCAAGGCTTTGTCGAGCCGGCCACCCTGCTCATGGACACGGGCCAACTGGATGTGCGCTGAAGAGTCGTCGGGGTGACGGCGAACGAGATCCGCCAGGACCTGCTCGGCTTCCTCGAACTTGCCCAGCTTGTGCAGCGCATTCGCAAAAGAAGAGCGGAGACCGATGTGATAGGGATGGCGTTCGACGGCTGGGGCGAGAATTTCGAGTGCGCGCTGGGCGTCAGTGCGACCATGACCGTGCTCCAACAAAAGATCCGCCCGGGCTTCCAGCACCTCCGGGTCATCGGCGCGGAGAGCCGCCCATCGGGAAACGCTTTGCTCAGCCAGGGTCAAGCCAAACATTTCCGCGGCGCGCATGGCGTTGTAGCGAGCGGTGAACAAGCGGCCCGAGTGCGTTGGCAGGTGCGCGGAGATCTCCTCCCAGGCACGCTTGCGCTCCGCCGCCTCAAACCTCGCTAGACAATTCAGCGCGTGCTCGTAGGCATAGAGGCTTTCCGGTTCCCGGCGGATGGATTCGAGCCAGCCGTCCAGGGCTTCAGACCATTTACCGCGAGCTTCCGACCATAGGGTTTGCGCTCGCAGAGTGGCTGCCGCTTCCGGCGAGATTCGCTGGCATTGTTCGAGGAAGTTGTTGATGCGAGTCCCGAGTCTGCCACGACGGCGATCATCGGCAGATTGGTATTCAGGGCAGCAAAGGAACACCAACTCGCGCCAAGTCCAGCCGTCTTGGGGATTGCGCCGCGCGCGGCGACGCAGAAGCAGATACTTTCTGAACTGCGAGAGGGCCACGCGATCGAGTTGCTGGGAATAGAGTTGCTCGAATCCGTCATGACCGGGATGGTCGGCACGCCAGCGGGAGGCCAAATCCATGGCGGCAACTGGCCCATCCCGTTTGGCAGTTAATTGAAGCAGGTCTCCGCAAGCTTCGGTCGAAAGCGGCGATTCACGCACGCAATCATGGGCGTACTCGATGGATTTTTCGAGATCGCCGCGCATGCGATGGAAAGCCACCGCGGCCTGGTGAAACAAAGCGGAGTTTCCCGCGGTAGCCAAGCGGCCCAACAAGGCTTCCGCGCGCTCCCATTGCCCCATGCGCGCAGCAAATGGGACCACGAAGGCCAGCAATTCGGCGGAGTCCGGATGGCGATCGAGCGACTGCTCCGTCGCCCGCAACGCTTCTTGAGGATGCCCCCACTGTTCGAGCGCGCCGATCCACGTGGTCCAGGGGGAGACGGCCCGCGCGGAAGAGCCAAAACGGCGAACACGCTCCCCAAGCCACTCGAGGCCTTCTTGTGCGCGGCCGCAATTGCCGAGCGCATCGCAGTAGGCGCGAGCATAATGCTCCCAACTATCGGCAAGACAAGCCGCGATGCGATACGCAAGCAGAGCTCCGCTCGTGTCTGTCTCGCTCCAGAGAAGTTCGCCAAGCACGTGCCAAGCAAACGCGCAGGTTGGTTCACGTAGGAGGACGCCGTCGAGTAGAGAGCGCGCGGTGTCCCGTGTCTCCGCGGACAGGCGCAAAAGGTCGGCGTATTCGGCAACGTAGTTGCCTGGCGGGTACAACCAGTTCTGCTGCGACTGGATTCCAGGGACTACACCTCGGTCGACGACCGTTGCCAGGGTCTCGCGCGTGAGCGCGGTGTTGCCGAGCGACCGGCAGGCGGAAAGAATCCTGCCGCGAACAGGAGCGGAGTTCGGGAATGCCCTCAGCAGGTCCTGAAGGTCAGCTACAGCCGCACCCAATTGCCCGTCGTGCGTCGCTTGCACGGCGACCAGCAACCGCGTGACCGGATGCGAGGGATAGCGCCTGGCAAAATCCTGAACGAGCTCGCGGGCCGCGGCGGGTCCGTGCAGGGTAACCATTTGATGGTGACGCTCGGTAGCCGCGATGGCTTGCGAATCCGCTTCTGGCAGCAAGCGCTCGAGCAGCGGCAATTGTGCGGGCGTGACCACGGCCATCGCTTTGGGGCCCAGGGGCGCTTCGCCGCGCCCCATGTATTCGGAAAGGTATTCGGAAGCGCGAAAGGCCTGCGGATCATGAACGATGAGGGTTCCCGCAGCTTCGTCAATGCCCACAACCGCCACCGCATGTGCGCTCGCGTCCCCCTCCAGGGTCATGATGAAAGCAATACCGTTCTTAACGAGTTGCCGAGCGGTGTCCGGGGTGGCGGGAAAATAGCGAACGCAAAACCCGCGATTCTCAAGCCATTCGGCGGCCGCCCATTCCGGCGTTCCTCCGAAGGTAATCTCCGAGGCCATTACGTCGGGATCTATGTGGGCTCCCATTGCTTCGAGTGCGGAAGCAACGCTCGTGGGCAGGCAAGCGTCGTGTTTTTGAATGGCACAACGGAACGGCAGGCGGATGCGGCGTCCGTCAGGATTCGCGCGAAGATTCTTTAGGACCGCGCGATGGAACGGAGAGCGGGCTTCATCTGCCCAGCGCTCCATCTCGCTGTGGTCGTCATCCTGCTGAGCGATGTCGAGCCAAACTCGAGCGAGTAGAGCGCGGGTTTCGCGGTCGGCCAGGGGCGCGAGAGACGGGAGATTGGCGGCCAATGCGCGCGCGCGACTCACGGTTTGCCGACGTTCGTCCTGCTCGAGCGTTTCGGCGAGCGCACAAAGGTGCCAGCAAGCCCCACACGCGACCTCGAAGGACTGGCAGCTTTCGGCCGCTGCGGACAATCGATCGGCGGCTTCCCTCACACGGCGCAAGTTTAAGAGACTCTGTCCGAGGCTATGCGCGGCGTATGGCGCTCCCGGGTTGATCTCCCAAGCGCGTTCGGCGGAGCCGAGAGCGTCATCCCAGCGATCTTCGAGACCCAACACGTCCGCTTCGCAGGAGAAAACCCAGCAGTCGTTCGGCTCGTAAAATGAGGCTCGCTCGATCGAGCGGTGGGCCGCGGTAAAGTCTCGGACCGAAGCCCAAACTAGCGCGCGCGAGGCCAGCCAGTCCGCCTGCGTGCGGCTGTCGGCGCCGGGCAGCTCCGGAGTTGATTCCGATTCTCGCAGCTGCTCGAAGAGCTTCGATCCGCGGAGGCGCACGTGTGACGCGAAATAAAGAGCACGCGGCTCGTGAGGGTATCGGTTGAGGGCGGCGCCGAGGAGCCAACGCGAGAGGCGCCGGCCACCGAGGCGTGCGGCAAGCCTGCCGCCTAAAATCAACTCGTCGCAGGAAAGCTCATCGATGCGGCGCGCCGGGTTCCAGTAATCCGCGCTCTGGTGGAAAGCCTCGAGAAACCGATTTGTGTCGTATAGACGCTGTAAAGCTGCGAATGAGGTCATGGATATTAAGGTGCAGCGATTCCAAGCAACTAGGCTCGATCGGAGCGTTAAGCTCGAATTGTCACCGCGCGATTGGTGTCGAGCTGGGCAGGTTCATCTAGGCAATGCGCAGTCCTCGGTCAGGCTGGGCACAAGATATTACGATACACAAACCGGCTGCTTGATTACAGAGGAAGTAATTTTTCCGATACGCTGACGATAACCCCGGGCTTGGCCCACAACCGGTCGGAGGTGAGAGTTACGCAAGGAGAACTTGCACGATCCGGACTTCCTCGAGGCCCTCCGACTTCGTGTTTGCTTTCGTGCGGACGACCGGCGTGCCGGCGCCCGCTAACGAACCGCCGTGCCTGAAGGTTGGCGGCGAAGTAAGCGTAAGGCTCGTTTTAGACCTTCGCGGGCTTCGCCGAGTCCGAAGGCGGTCGTAAGCACGAAATAAAGAGCCCCATACGGTCCGAGCACTAAGAGCGCGGTTAGAATCGGCGAGCGACCGGGCAAGAAATGGTGAATCTCCGCGCCGGCTGCGGCCGCGAGCAGAGCGGCCGCCCAGAGTTTGACAAGGTAGGCTCGCGGTGCTCCGGAAGGTCCGATCCTGCGGTTCAGCGTGCGTCGCAGCAGAACGAATTCCAGCCAGGAGGCGATCCCCGCGGAGATGGTCAATCCGGCGACTCCCCAGCGGGCTTCGATTCCGAGCGCAGGGGGCAGTGGAACAGCGAAAAGGTAGCCGAGAATAGTGGTCAACACGACGCGCACTACGGCATAGCGAAGCGGCGTGTAGGTATCGCGCAGCGCGTAGTAAGTCGAGGCGTACAACCGGCCAAACGTCGAGGCCACCAGACCGACGCTAGAACCAGCAAGAATGCCCCAAACGTAGATCGTGTCGGCGCGCTGGAATCGCCCCGACTGGTAGATGGCGCTCACGAGCACGTCCCCTAGGACAAGAAACGCGGCCACCGACGGTACGACAAAGAACGCAATCTGCCGCAAACCGGCATTGAGCCGCGCCCGCAGCGTTTCGGCGACCACACTTTCTCCGCCAACGGTGCCTGACATCACCGGCAATTCCGCTGCGGAGATGGACATCCCGAACAAACTCACGGGAAGGGTGTACAGCGTCTGGGCATAGGAAAGGGCGGCGACCGCGCCCGTGGGTAGGAGGCTTGCGAGAAGAGCGTCGATGTAGGCGCTGATTTGCAGGACGCCGCGCCCGACGAAAGCGGGAAGGAAATTTCGCACGATGATGGCCACGTTTCCCCGGGGATCGGCGAGGGAAAGTTTCAGGCCGTGAAGGAGACGCAGGACGACCGGCAATTGCACGCCTACCTGTAACGCGCTGCCGACTACGGATCCCCAGGCCAGGATGACCGCGAGCTGGTTCTGCGAGTGGTTGCGGCCGAAACCCCACAGCGTGGTGATCATGGCCGTGTTCCAGATCACCGGCGCGACGTAGGGAAGGAAAAAGCGACGATGGCTGTTGAGAATGCCGAGGCACCAGGCGGAGAACACCAATAAGCCCGCGCCGGGGAAAAGAATGCGCACAATCTGAATCGTCAACTCACGCTTTTCCCCGGAAAAACCGGGTGCGATGACGTCGATGAGGAAAGGAGTTGCCAGCACCCCGAGGAGGACCAGAAGGGAAGTGGTCAATCCCAACAGCGCCGCTACCGCGCCTGCCGTACGACGAGCTTCTCGCTCGTCTCCCTTGGCAACCAGGCGTGCGTAAACCGGAATGAAAGAAGCGGAGAGAACCCCTTCGCCAAAGAGATTTTGCAGAAGATTGGGAATGCGGAAAGCCGCGCGGAACGCGTCCGCAGCGGCGGAATTGCCGAAGTAGTGCGCAAAAACGCGATCGCGGACGAGTCCGAAGATTCGGCTTAGGAAGATGCCCCCCGCTACCAGAAAGGCGAAGCGGGCGGCGGGCACGCGATGTGTGCTTTGCGATTGAGAGCGAGTCACGGTCGGCGGGAACCAAGTATCCGGTGTGAAGTTGAACCCTCTCTACCGTTCAGGAACGAGTAAACCGGTGAGACTTCTCGGCATGGGATCAACGATTTTCCTCACGACATTGTCGAAATCGTTGGCCCGGAACTTGGCATCAGATGATCCCGATACTTTCAGGATGCCTACCGGGGCGTCTGACAGCGTGTTGTTAACAACATCGTTGTCGTTGCCCTGGACGAAGATCAGGGCTTCGCCGGCGGTTGCGACCGTGTTATTCAGTGCTTTGCTTCCGTTTCCTTCGATCCTGATCCCGTCAAACACCGAGGAATTGGAGACGCGATTCTTTAGGATGGTCGCGTTGTTCCCGTCCGCGAAGATTCCCACCTGTGAGATCGAGACGGTATTGTCCCTGACCACGATCCCGTCACTCTCGGCAACAAGGATATTGGTGGCTACGAATTGGCAGGTGTTCGGATCAACACAAGGGGACCATATCATGTTCACCACCGTGTTCTCGACAATCTTTCCCGCGGCACCAAAGCCGATCTGAATGCCATTTTGCGCGGCTCCGGTTGTCGGACCCAGACCAGTGACGACGTTTTCGTGGACCGAAACAAGGGTTCCGGTTTCGTTTGCGGTGATGCCGTTTTTCTGGAAGTCGTGGATTTTGCAGTTTACGATCTCCACTCGTGAAGTGCCGGCGCCGCCTCCGCTCTCAACCAAGATTCCCGTGCCGCTCTGACAACCGCTGAACCCCGGTCCCAGCTTCATGTTGGTAACCACGACGCTGTCGATTTTGCCCGACGCGTTCTGATAGTAGATTCCCTCCAGCCGGGGAGAGCATTGATTGATCGAATTATTGATTCCGTCGATGGTTATGCGAGTGATTGAAACGGGATCTACCTTTGTAACAAGAATGCCTGCGGCGATCGGCGCGCCCGAAGCCAGTCCGCTTGCATTTTGCGTGAACGATGGGGGAACCAGGAAGACTCCTGGGTCTCCGTCGAGATTGAGCGGCTTGTTTATAAAAAGCTGCGGTTCCGAATACACACCCTTGCAAACATGAACCGAATCTCCTGGAGCAGCCTGGTCAATCGCCGCCTGTATTTGCGAGAAGCTGAAACCGGGACACGTGGTCTGATCCTGGCCCACCACGAGCGTACGAGAGGCGCCGACCTTGGAAGGAGCCGATAGCATGCACACAAACAGGCAGATGAACGAAGCGACACCTTTGCGGTTGAAGAGCATGAGTTCACTACCTTTCTGGTGCTTTGGGGAGGCTCGATAATCTTAGTGCAGCCCCTGGTTACTGCCAAGCGCCGCCGTCCCGCATCGGATCTGACCGTGTAATGCACAATGCGATAACCATGTGCATGATAGTAACTTCTCTTAGCCGCGGATTTTAAAAAAATCGCCGATGCGGTGAATAAGGCACGCTCGAGGGATTCGCGTCGTGGGGACGTGCGACCGCCTAATCTCGGCCGGGAATACCGTTGTATCCGAAGACGCTCGACCGCAGCCAAACGGCCATTAACTGATACGGTTAAGTACCATCTCTTTTTCCAAAACTGACACTCATGATGAAAGTCGGCAACGGGAGATTGCGCATCTGAAGTGGCGTCGAACCCGTTGTGTGAGAGGTGGACGGTGGACCCATTGGATTCCATTTGGCTTGGCATGAAGCTCGGGGTGGCCATGATTGGGATGGTGATGATGCTCTCCCTGTGGCGTGGCAGATGGCGCAGCAAAAGTGCCAGGGAGCAAAAGAACAAGTAAGCCATGCCGGGCGATCGAGAAGAGCGGTACGAGGCGGTATGGAATGTCCATGCGCTGCGTCTGATCATCCCCGCAATGCGCATCAACTGTAAATTGGTGTTTTGGGCTAGCTCGGATCCGGACGCCGTCCGATTCGTTGACTTGCGCTGGTTCGCGACTTAATATTGCGCCGCCATAGCGGAGTCCAAGTCGCTTATACTCCTCGCGGGATCGCCATGAAGTTTGCGTTGAGACTCTCTTTTCTTCTTTTTCCCGTCACTGCGGTGTTCTCGAGGCAACTGCCCGAGGAGTGCACGCCTCCGGCAAGCCTCGAGCAAGCCGTCCGCCATAAGCCTCCCGCCCAAGTGTTTGCCGAGACCGGCGCTTGGTTTGAACAGAACAGAAATCAAAGCTGCGCGCTGGCTGCCTTTCAAAAGGCCGCGCAACTCGAACCGCAGTCTAGTCAAGCTCATTACACGTTGGGTGCGGCGCTCTTTCGCGCGCAACAACTGTCCGCTGCGGCTCGCGAATTCCGGCTCGCCTTGAAGTACAAGCCCGACATGGCGATCGCCCACAGTTCCCTGGGTTCCGTGTTGATGGATCTGGGGAAGCCCAAGGAAGCGGAAGCCGAATTTCGGGAGGCCTTGCGGTTGGACCCCCAACTGGTGGCTGCGCTCGTAGGCCTCGGCATGCTTCACGCCAATCAGGGCGACAATCAACAGGCCGCGGAACTCCTTCGACAAGCCATTGAACGTGATCCCAAGGATGAAAAGGCTCACCTCAATCTTGGGCTGGTTCTTGCGAAACAGCAGAAGTTCGTCGAAGCCGAAGCGGAGGTGGACCAGGCGGTGAGGCTTGCTCCCCAGGATGCCGCCGCTCTCGCGGCCGCCGGACGGGTCAAAGCCCGCATCGGCAATGCCGCGGAAGGCGTTGCGCTCGTGCGCAAGGCGGTCGCCCTCGCGCCGGAGTCCGCAACGCTTCATCTTGACTTGGGAATCGTTCTGGCCGAGAGCTTCGACTTTGCACGCGCCTTGCCCGAGATGAACGAGGCTGTTCGGCTCGCTCCAAAATCCGCCTTTGCTCACCTCAGGCGCGGGAACGTCCTGCTCGATCTCGGCGGGAATGCGGACGCCAAACCCGACTTCGAACTGGCCCGTCAGCTCGCTCCACAAATGCCGGAGCCTTACTACTTCTTGGCCGTCATCGAGAAGCAAACGGGCAATTTCGATCAGGCTGCCGCGCTGCTAAAGAACGTGGTCATGCTGCAACCCCGTAACGCCATGGCGTGGAATATGCTCGGACAGTGTCTCGAGCGCGAGTCGCAGATCGCGGAAGCCATCGCCTCGTGGCGACAGGCACTCGCAATAGAACCCGACAATATGCAAGCGCTTTGGGGCCTCGCCAAAGCCGTCAAACCCACGGATCCCGAAGAGGCCGCGCGCCTCCTGGCCCGCTACCGCGAGGTACAAGACAACCGCCGGATCGCCGACCAGGCTGGCGTTCTTGCGAATGATGCGCTGGCCGCTGGCGCCGCGCATGACTGGCCCGAAGCCATTCGTCAATTCGAAGAAGCGATTCGGTTGTGCGGCGACTGCGCCATCAAAGCGGATTTGCACAAGAAACTCGGCCTTACCGAATGCCAGATGGGGAACCTCGACACGGGCGAAAAAGAACTTCGCATGGCGCAAACGTTGAAGCCCTCGGACCCGGACATCGAACGAGTGCTCAAGCGCATCGCGGAGGTGCGTGCAAGGCAAAAGTAGCCTGCCCGCTGCTCCGCACTTTTTGCTGCGGCGTCAGGACCCGAGCGGTTTGCTGAAGTGCACTTCGAGGCCGAGAGGGGCGGTCTGGATTTGACAGCTTCGGAATTTGCTTTGGCTGGCCATGCGTTCGAAGTCGTCCCTGGTATAGGCCCGTTTGATGAGCATGTGCCGGAAGGCCATTTTCGTGAGCCAGGCGTCGAACCAGCTGCGCCCGCTCTGCCGGATGTAGGATTGGATCTCGTCGAGCGAGACGTCCTTGCGCAGATCGCAAATCAGGGCCCGGCAGCCCGGTCGCAGCACGCGGTGCATCTCATTCATGGCCTCGACCGGCTCCGAGAAATTCTTGAACGCCGCTGAGCAATACACAAAATCAAAGGACTCGTCGGGAAACGGCATGGCCGACGCGTTTCCCAATCGAAAAGCAATCTTGACGCCTGCGGTTCGGGCGTTTTCGGACGCGATTTCAATGAAAGTGCGGCTGATGTCGAGACCCGTGATGTGGAAGGCTCCGAGCTTTGCCAATTCGATCGAGAAATACCCGGGGCCTGGGGCGACTTCCAGCACATCGCATTCGGGTCGTAGCTTTTCCGCTACTTTTTTGGCTTCGTGGCGGAAATCGTCCATCTCGTTGAGCCTCGTGCGGGCATACCAGCGCGCGGTCCATCCCTCCATTCCGATGCCCTTGTAGCCTTTTGGTCCAGCCGTTTGCATGAACTGCTCCTCGCCGAGGCAGCGCACGCGGCGCTCCAGCGCTCGATTCTCTTCTACCTGTGTTTACGCAGCCGCGGTCGAGAGAGTAACCGCGAGGCGAGGATCGCCCGGACCGGAGAAACGGTCGGGTTGAATGATCCTCGCCAGTGCTGTCAGAAAGTGGGACGATGCGGCGTCAGATATCTAGAGACATACTCGCCAGGGCATACGGGGTACATCGAAAGACGGCCCCTTTTGGAAGAGTCTTCCTTCGAGAAAAGCGGCTGTTTCGCTTACCTTCGAAACAATTTCAGCTCGATGGAATCACCCATGATTCGGTAACCGGCGTCGGCAGGATGAAGATGGTCCCCGCTGTCCGCTTCGGGAGACAAGTTCGGGGGATGGTTCGGATCGCGTGTCACGGCGTCGAAATCAATCACCGCGTCGAACCCGCCGCTTGTCCTTATCCAACGGTTCACCGCTTGACGAGCCCGTTCGGTGTCGGGAGTCGCGTAGAAGGATCCACCAAACGGCGTGATGGTCGCCCCGTACACGCGGATGGAGTGAGAATGGGCGCGCACGACAATCTGCCGGTACGCGTTGATAATGTCCTTTGCCACGGAATCAAGGTCGCAAGGGCTCTTGCACGTGCCAATGTCATTTACTCCTTCGAAGACCACGAGCCAACGAACGCTGGTTTGCGTCAGCACGTCGCGATCCAACCGTGATAAAGCGTTTGGCCCGAGGCCGTCATGGAGAAGTCGGTTGCCTCCAATCCCTTCATTGAGGACGCCAAGGTTCGTCGTGCGCTTATTCGCGCCAAGACGTCGAGCCAGCTGGTCGGGCCAGCGGCCATTGCCATTTGTCGTCGAGTTTTTGCCATCGGTGATGGAGTCCCCCAGTATCACGACCGCTGCCGACGAATTCGGACCGGCGACATCAATGCCATTCAGGAAATACCAGTGATCGGCGGTTTCGGCGGAAGCCAGCTCGATGGCCGAGACGGCGTCGCCTGAAGTGAAATACGAAGTGGCCCGCGAGCCGGAGTGCGTGGTGACGCCGTCGGGCGCGTCTTTCGTGTAAATGGTTACGGCTAGATCGGAAAGAGGCGACAAGTCGAACGCAAGCGGGTCAGAGTAAACGAGCGCGCCAGCCGGAATCGTGACCGACGATTCCTCGTTAAAAGTCAGCGGTTTATCCGTTCCTGCCTTGATGGCGCTGCCCCCGGCCGCCTTCGCAACCTCGGCCGAGGATATGGTCAAAGGGCTTTTTCCGAACGTATTTGAAAACCGCACGCGAATTTTGCGTCCGCCGATGGAAACGTGAACGATCTGCCGCAGCGTGACATCCGCAAATCCCGGCGCTGGAGGCTCAGAACTACGATCTGCGAGTTGAGGCGAACATGCCCAGGTGCCCACCCAGTTCTCGGCCTCAGGATCGTGGCCCGAGGCGCCCGGCACATTCCGCGAGGAAATAAACGCCGGGACAACTAGCAGCAACCATGCCACCGTGGCCGACGTCCTGCTCAAGAAAACACCTCTCGTTTGCTTGCTTCGAGCTCGCCTGGTGTCCTTCGACCACGAACGCCCTTACCCGTCAACGACAAACCGCGTCCAGCTTGGACAACCAATCCGTAGAATCCTTCGGCATGGCCAGATGCCTGGCCCGCATCATTTGCTCCAAAAAGGTCCCGTTCCAATGATCTGGCGAGTCTGGATGCATCGAATAGGCAGGATCGCTTTCAGCCTGGGCTAGAGTCACCAGGGTAAACCCGCGCTGCTTGAGCAAATCAAGCAACTCGGGAAGCATGACCGCTTCAATGCTGCCGATATGCAGCAGCATGACATGCTTGATGTCGCGTCCGAAGAGCTCGACGGACAACGCTCTGCCCTGCTCCAGAGTTCTCGCCGCCCCATCCAGATAACTCTGTTTCAGCTGCCCTAGGCCTTGTTGGTCGTTTTTCGCGAGGCAGCGTGCATACGGAACGCTGTAGGCGTAATCTCCAAAACTCAAGGTGACTTCGGCCACCCGGTATCCATGCTCTTCGAGGAAGGCCTGAAGCGCGCGGTGCTTTGCCGGGTCGTCTCCCTCGTCCAGGAATGGAAAGCGCAACCAGTGCCAATCTTCGCTGCCCATGTATTTTTTCAGAATCGATTCGTCGGCAATCAGGTCCTGCTCGAAAGCCTCAGCGGAATGGGTGCTGAGGTCCATATGGGAAAACGTGTGATTTCCCAAAGGAAATTGGGCAGCGCGCCAAGCTTCGAGCACCGCCACGCTCGAAGGCTCTTGCCGGAGGCCCTTTGCGTTGACGAAGCCGTAGCTTGGTGGAGCATGCGCGGCTTGCAAAGAGCGAATCACGCTGTCGGCGATGTCAAGCCGACTCATGCCGACCGGCAGCGGCCCGTGGACCGGCAGATCGTCGAACGTCAAGGCCACTTCTCTGGCGCTGTCCGGAATCGGTGTGACGCCGGGTCCCCTGATGGTGCGGCTTGCAAAGGTGAGGAACGTCGGCCAATTCGGTCCGGTGGTGTGGCCGCCGCTGTGCTGGCGAAACGCGATATCGCCATCGATCAAGGCTGTTTCGATCGGTGGCAACTGCGTGGCGCCCAAATCCTTCTTGCCCAAAAGCTTGTAGACCGGCCCGGCGCCGACGGCCCCCAAAAACATGCCTTTAGCGTCGACCCAACCGCCTTCGACCTGTTGCGAACCGCTGCTGATGAACACCGGCCGCGGAGCACACAAGGCGATGAGTTCGTGAGCGTCCACAGGCAGGTCGTTCACCGTTAAGGGGCCCGCGTACTTAAGGAAGTTGCCCGCCATCCAGTGGTACTCACCGGAGGAGGCAATATTCTCCAGTTGCTCGCCGAAGTTCCGGCGCAAAATCTTGGCGCCACCCGCGCCGGAAGAGCCGATGAAGCCGATGGCGATACGCCAGTCATAAGCCATCGCGACCAGCGCTGCTTTTCCATAGCGGGAAAGTCCTTCAATGCCCACCTGCCTCGGATCGACGGTTTTGTCGGTCTCGAAATAGTCCAGGGCGCGGCTCGCGCCCCACGCCCAAGCCCGCAAGGCTCCCCAGTCATCCAACTGGCGCGGCCGGCCCTTGTTGACCAACCCGATGATGCCCTCGGTCAGGCCGGCGCCATTGTCGGCCTGGACCGAAGTTGGTAGGAGCGTCGCGTACCCCCACCCCATGGCCAGAACTTGCTGCTGCCAACTCGGTCCGCTACCCACGAGCGCGGCGCGCTGCGCCTCGGACAGGCGGTTTTTCAAAGCCTCCCAAACCTCCGGGCTCAACCCAAATTCCATCATGACAGGCACGGGGCCGCTGGCCTTCGCCGGCGTCGTCAGTGTCAATTGGATATCCACATGAATGAGCGGATAGGAGGAATTGTCGACGTGACCGACCAACTTCTTGGTGATGACGGGCACACCGTCTTTTTTCTCCGTTGTTACGCTGACAGCCTCCCACTTTACTTTTGGCGTGTCTTTCGGCACTCGGCCGTAGATTTCGCGGTCAAAATCCTCGACGATTTCCGGACGTCTTTTCTTCCACCAGACCTCCGCGGTCGAGACCTTCTCCCCGCTCTTCAGCACCAGCGGATCCGGCAGATTCAGATTGGGTGAAACTTTAGATTCATCAAAATTGGCGGCGTTCGGAGATTTGGGGTTCCCGTCGGGGCCCTGACGCAGCGAAGAGATGTCGAGCAACTGCAACAATCGCTGGTGGTCCTGCTCGGCGGTCAGATGTACGGGTCGAGGGTTGTCATCGCGCGAGGAACCTAGGGCCAGGGCCAACAAGAGCAGGCAGCATAACCACCGAGTCGGGCGCAAGAGCAACATGGACCTTCTCCGTGAGCCGCGATGATTGTATAACAGAATCAGCGTTAACGTTACCGTAGCTCAAAAACCGCGCTTTTTTGGGCCGAGTCCTAGCGAATCAGCGTGCCTCGGAGAAATCTTCTTGCTCCGTTGCGCTTGCTTGGAAGACTAAGCAAAGCACTCCGCGGTCCGCACGGATGCCCACTGGTCGATCCGTCTCGATGCGACGGGTGCTCTCAAGGAAGGACGTGATGACTTTCTGGCGGCCCCAGATAACTCGGTTTCACTCCACCAAGGTCGACTACCAGTTTTTGAAGCACGACACCTGGGTCCACCATCCAGAATTTCAGCGTGTGATACCCCGGCGTCGAGATCATGTGATCGGATCGCGCCTCTCGGACATTGTCTTTCACCGACGTTGCCCATGCCTGGCTGTCGTTTTTCTCAAGTACATCCACAACCTGGGGTTTTTCGTCGTCGAAGGAAATGCCGTAGCGCAGGCCGCGACCCGGTACAAAATTGAGCGTGGGATCGAGAATTGCTTTTACGCGAATGCGCCCCGCATGAAAAAGATACATCTTGTATTCCAGGCGAGGTGCATTCTGACCCGGCAACAAACTCTCGGCCGTCACCGGGAACACTGACATCGCGGAAAGCGTTCGGCCCAGATCGTCGATCTTCTCCCAGCGCGCCGAGACTGCATCAACTTTCTTGGTATAGTGTGCGGCCTCGAGCGACACATACCCGTCGGCCTCGACAAAGCCATCCAGTCTCTCCGGCGCGGGAGCGGTTGGATCGAACGCAGCAACCTTCACGACAACCTTCTCGCCGCTGCTACTCGATATCGCTAGCGAACCCCGGCCTTCTCCGCCGGGGGCACGGCGCCAATCCACACTGATCCATACTCTTTTTTCCTGCTCAACCTCGCCGCGGGATTCGCTGATTTTGATCCATGGCAGCGAGGCGCTTGCCGTAAAAGTGAATGACGCCTTTCCGCGATCAAATATGTCGATGTAAAAACTCTGCTGATGGAAGACATCGAATGTCGGAAGAGCCGCCTCACCGGGAGCGCCCGGCCACGCAAGTTCTGAGCCTTCCACTGCCACACCCATCTTTGCTTCGGGTGGAAGCTCGATTTCCGTAACGCTCGGCATGCTGTTTACTGGCGGCTCGTTCCACGAGGTATATCCGATGTGTGTCTGATCCATCATGTGGTTCCATTTGCCGCCTGCGAGCTTGTGGTTGTAATCCGCGGACAATGCAGCATCCATCTGGAACAATGCCCGCGCTTCCCCGGCAAGCTGGTTCGTCATGGCGCGCCCCTGGTTCGCGTACAGCCGGTTTTTCCCGACCGTGACATACAACTCGTTGACCACGGCCGAAGCCTTCGTCGGGTAGAGAACCAATTCATAAAAAGCGTCCTTGGCTTCCCAAGGCAGCTTCTCGTAGATCTCTTCGGCTTTTGTGGTAATGGCCCGGAAGTCCGCGATGATGGTGTCCGCTTCGCGGTAGTTCACCTGGCTATAGGTGCTCGGCTCCAAGAGCTCGAGTTTGCGTCTCGCATTGTATTTCGCGTATTTGGAAACAATATCCGCAATCTCAGGAGCATATTGCGCCCCAAATTCCCGCGAGGCCCAAAGTTCGGCGAACTCTCTAATGCTCTCTTTCGGCCATCTCCGGGGATTCCAAGCCAAACTCAGG
>DATAIH010000110.1:0-33490 GCA_036262755.1 Candidatus Acidiferrum sp. | reverse complement strand
TTTGGATCTCGGGGATGGTCTTCCAGGTCGCCAGCGAATGCGTTAATTCTTCCACCGAGTGGCAGGACGTTGACAACGGCAACGTTTTGGACGCGGGGCAGCGCTCGCGTTCTGTCCAACAGGGTGTCGTAGAAGGACTGGCATCTTGTGAAATCGGCGCAAAACGCTTGATTGGGTGTGATGCGTGCCGTCAGTACGAAATCCGACCGAAAGCCAGGATTTACTTGTGAGAGTAGCCACAAGCTTCTGACCAGTAGCCCGGCGGCAATGACCAGCACAATTCCAAGGGCAACTTCCGCAATTGCCAGCCCGCTGCGAACGCGGTGAGTCATTACCGTTGAACTGTGCCATCCGGTCTTGACCAACTCGTTCAAGTCTATCCGTGATGCATGGAACGCCGGGAAGGTTCCATAAAACAGTCCCGTAAGAACCGCGATCCCCGCCGTGAATGCCATGACCTGCCAGTTCATCGCAACAGTGGCGAGCTGCGGAGTGTCGGCCGGCAGAATCGTTTTCAGCCACCTCAGCCCGCAAACTGCCAGCACCAAGCCGAACATTCCCCCGCCGATCGCCAGAATGAGGCTTTCCGTCAGCAGTTGCTGGCAGATTCTCCATCGCCCGGCGCCAAGCGCCGCGCGCATGGCCATTTCCTTTTGTCGTGTCGCTGAGCGAGCCAGGAGCAGGTTTGCCACATTCACGCATGCGATCACCAAGACAAAGGCGGTCGCTCCAAACAGGAGCAGCAGCTTCATGCTCACACCAGCAACAAGACCGTCCTGCAGGGGAATGACGGTCGAGGAGGCCCAAAGCGCATCGGGCATTTTCCATGGGAACATTCCCCGCAGCTGCGGAATATAAGCTCGCAATTCCGAACGGGCCTGTTCTAGCCTGACACCCGAGTGCAAGCGGCCGATGACGGGCATGAAGCCGCTTCCCCAGTAAACCCCGAGGGCTCGGGGGTCCAGATGCAATGGAATCCAGAACTGCACCGACGCAGAGCGGCGCATGGGAGTCGGGTGCATCGGCGACGAGAGCTGAAAACCCGCAGGCATTACTCCCACAATCTGGCGCGCCTGCCCCTCCAGTGTCACCCAGCGGCCAATTACATTCGCGTCGCCGGCGAACTTCTGCACCCAAAGTTCATGGCTCAGAATGACAACACGGTCCTTGCCCAGGTGGTCTTCGTCTGCAAAGAAAGTTCGTCCTAATTCCGGCCTCACGCCCAGCAGCGGAAACAGATTCCCGGAGACCGCCGTGCCGTACAGTCGAACTGGTTCGCCTAAACCCGTTAGGTTCAGCTCTTGACCTTCCGAGTAGCCAGCGACTTCCATCGAATGCAGATTTGCGCGCATGGCTACCAGCGTGCCTTGCGGATACCAGTCCGTGATCGCAACCAGCTGCTCTGGCTGCGCAAACGGCAGGGGCTGAAGCAATATCCCGTTGACCAGGCTGAAAATCGCTGTGTCAGCGCCGATGCCGAGCGCAAGCGTAAGTACCACGACCGCCGTGAAGCCTGGGTTCCTACCGAGCACGCGCGCCCCATGGCGCAGGTCCTGCCAGCAGGTCTCTAAGACGGATTCCCAGCCGGCCGAGCGGACAACTTCCTTGGAAGCTTCGAGACTTCCCTTCTCCAAGCGAACAGCACGAAGCGCATCCGAGCGGCTCATCCCCTGCCTCATTTTTTCTTCGGCCGCCATCTCCTGATAGGCACGAAGCTCCTCGTCCAACTCCCGGTCGACCTGTTCTTTTCGGAACAATGATCGGAGGCCGCTTGTGATATTCCGCAGTAGGGACATGCGTTGCCTCCTATTCGTAACGCAGGGCAGCCATGGGATCCACGCGCGTGGCACGGCTGGCGGGGACAAGGCATGCGCTGAGCGCGATCAGGATTAGCACCGCGGCGACGGTCACAAACGTAACCGGATCGGCAGCGTTGACGCCCACGAGGAGGCCTTTCATCGCGCGGGAAAGCGCCCAGGCGGCCAGCAAACCCACGGCAACGCCAAATCCCACCAGTCTCAAGCCCTGGGCGGAGACCAGTTTCAAGATGTCGCCGCTTCTGGCGCCGAGCGCCATTCGAATTCCGAGCTCATGGGTGCGCTGGCCGACAGAATAGGAGATCACCCCGTAAACGCCAACGATCGCCAACACCAGGCCCAAGAAGCCCACAATGGCAGCAACGGTCGCAGCCAGTCTAAAGAGAAATAATCCGGCGATACCCTCGACCAGTTGCTGCATGGTGCGGATGTCGTCGATCGGCAGATCCGGAGCCAATTTATGAACCTGCTCCTCCACGCTGCTGACGATGGACTGTGGAGGAACGGAAGTGCGAAGCTGAAGGAATCGATAAGACACAAAGTTCTGCGCCAGCGGAAGGTAAAAGTACGGTTGAGCGGCCGTCGATAGGAAGAAGTACTGTCCGTCTCCCGCGACACCGACGATTTCAACGAAGGGGCCACTGTTACTCTTCAAACTGAAACGCTTGCTTAGGGGATCTTCGTTCGGCCAGAACCTTTTCGCCATGGCCTGGTTGACGATCGCAACTGGTGGCGCGGCCTCGCTGTCGGCATCTGTGAACGGTCGTCCCTTCACGAGCGGGACCTGCATCGTTTCGAGGTACGAAGGGCTAATGCCATCATAGGCGATCACCGGAGGCCGCTCGCGCGGAGACACAGGGTGGCTCTCGACAAAAACGGGGGTTGTGTTACTCGGGCGTCCCATCGGCACAGTGAACGCCATGCTTGTGGATTGCATGCCCGGTATTCTGCGAACTTCGTCTACCAGTTCGTCGTAAAAGGCTTTCGTTTGCGCTTGATCGTAGCCAATTTCATGGGGATTCATGATGACATTCAGAACCTGATCGGGATTGAATCCGAGATACATGTGTTCCGCAGAATAGAGACTCCGAACAAAAAGTCCGGCAGCAACCAACAACACCAGCGAGCAAGCCAGTTGTGCCACAGTTAGAGCGCTGCGCACGGCTGATTTTGCTCGCGAAGGCGAAGCACCACGGTTGCCTTCCTGGAGCTCCACATTCACGTTGGCTCGTGTGGCCCGCAACGCTGGCCAGAGACCGACAAGGATTCCGGCCAGAATCGCCATGCCCGTGGCGTAAGCAAACACACTCCAGTCGAAACTCACGTCTATGCTGAAGCCGCGGTTGTTTCTGTTTGTGAACGTAGAATGTAGCAAGGAGCCGCCGGCGGCAAGAGATGCCGCTCCGAGCAAAATGCCCACAACGCTGCCGAGCAGAGCCATTAAGAGACTTTCCGTGACAACTTGCCGTGTGATTCGTGCGCGGCTAGCACCGAGAGCCGAGCGGATGGCGATCTCTCGACTGCGGGCCGTCGCCCGAACAAGCAAGATATTCGCCACATTTGTACAGGCGAGCAGCAACACAAGACCGGCGAGAGCCAGGAACAGGCTGGCGATAACGGGAACGAAAGTGGCGACGAACGCACCCGGTCGTGCCAACCTCTCTGGAACGACTCGAACGTTGACCCCCTTGTCGGCCTCGGGATATTGCGTCGCCAAACGACCCGCAATAACGTCAATGGAACTCTGCGCTTTCTTTAGGGTCGTGCCCTGCTTGAGCCTTCCCATCACCGTCAATCCACGGTCGTCACGTGCCGTCCAAAAGTTCCCCGAGTCACCGATCAGTGACAAGGCACTCAAAGGTAGGAAAGCATCCATGTCCAAAGCGAACACCGTGCCGTGAAACTCCCTGGGCGTGACACCTATCACCGTGGCTTGCTTTCCGTTCACGCGAACAGACTTGCCTATGACATGCGGGTCGCCGGCGAATTTGTTTTGCCAGAAAGAATATCCAAGAACAACCAATAGCTCTTCGCCCGGTTTTTCGCCCTCGCCAGGGAGAAACAGCCGTCCAAGGGCTGGCTTCACTCCAAGAGCGGAGAAATAATTGCCAGTGACCGAGCTATAACCAATCTCCCGCGCGTCGCCGTCGGCGCTAAGACCGCCTATACCGAACGCGTAACCGAAAAGACTCGAGAAGGAATCGTGTTCTCTTTGAAAATCGAGGAAGTCTGGGTAAGAGAAATTTCCATTGGAACCTTCCTTCTGCTGAGACGCCAGAACCGTGACCTGTTGTGGCGAGGGCACCGGCAACGGGCGAAGCAGCCACCCGTTCAACAGGCTGAACATTGCCGCGTTCACACCAATTCCTAGTGCCAGGGTCAGGACGACTGTCGCCGTGACTCCGACGTTCTTGCGCAGCATGCGGAGTCCGAAACGCAGGTCGCTCCAGCAGGTCTCCACAAAGGACTCCCAGCCCGCTGCGCGGACCACCTCTTTCGCCGCTTCGAGACCGCCTCTCTCCAAGCGGACGGCACGAACCGCCTCCTGGTGGCACATCCCATCCTTCATCTTTTCTTCAGCCGCCATCTCTAGGAAACCGCGCAGCTCTTCATCCAGCTCCCGGCCAGCCCGTTGCCTTCGGAAGAGGGATCGCAGTCCGCTCGCGAAATTTCGAAGCAAGGACATTATTCATCCCTTTCCTAGCTCGAGCGCAGAGCGTCATGGGATCGGCAGAAGGGGCTTCTCTTCCGGGGGCAGCGTTTTGCGGATCGGCATATCTAGAGCGCCCTGGACGAGGCCACGCCGCTTGTCCGGCATAAAACCTGCCTACCCCCTGGCTACCAAGAGGAGCATACGCCTCTCATCCTGGTTGTCAAGAGGAGTCCGGGGCACCACATCGGTCCAGGTCCATGCGGCATCTCTCGCGATGCCTCTTACTTTCGAAGCGGGGTCGGGGGTTCAGCGTCCCGTTAGGTTCTATTTCCTCGGCGCTAAGACGTCGCTTCCCAGAATCTTGCGGGCGTAGGCGGGAGCTTTACCTTCGTCTTCGTGTTTGCAGTACGCATAGACGTCGACGCCTTGGCCGAGCCATGTGTCAAAGCGTTTTCTCCAGGCGGCCAATTGGTTTGGCGTGTAGTTTTCGAGGCGCAGCCTGACGTAGGTAAAATTCGCCGTCAGCACATCGGGCGGCGTTTGTTTGTCGGTCTCAGCAATGCACAACGCGGTCTCGTGCTGCCTAAGGACCGCATACGTTTCGTCGGTGTACCACGAGGCGTGGCGCACCTCAAAAGCGAAGGCGAACGCGGGTGGGCGAAGCGCCAGAAAATCTTCGAGCAACGGCTTGTCGAACTTGAACGAAGGCGGCAGCTGTACCAGGATCGGGCCGAGATGATCTCCCTCATGGAGCACGCTGGCGACTTCCAGGAAGCGTTTGAGCGTGCTCTCGCTGCCGCGCAGCCGCTGAATGTGGGTGATCTGCTGATTGGCCTTCAACGCAAAACGAAACCCTTCCGGCACGCTTTTCGCCCAGTTCAGCAACAGATTCTCCGTGGGCATGCGATAGAAGCTATGATTGATCTCCACCGTCGAGAATTGCGTGGCGTAGTAGCTCAGCATTTCCTTGTCCGCGAGCTTTTCGGGGTAAAAGTTCCCTTTCCACTGTTTATAGGAATATCCCGATGTCCCTACGCGAAGCTGGCCCGTTGGAGAGATAAAGCACCTCTAAGGCAAAGCATTTAATCACAGCGCCGCTTGAGCGCAAAGACACAGCGCAAAGTTCGGAAAAGCCGCAACCGGCTCGCTCGAAGTTCTCAGTTCTCCGCTTTCCGTCCGAGAAGAAAGTAATGTTTCTGTTCCTTCCGACCCTGGAAGCCCAAGCCAAGCAAGCTAAATCTTTTCGTTTCACTTACAGCGTAAGACTAAGGACTGTTTATGCGGCTGCTCAGCGCCTCGATAGCCCCTTCAATTCTTTGTTGACTCTTCCAAAACTCCTTCCACAAGTCTCCCTTCTCCTTCAGCCGCGCAAAAACTGTTTTGATGTTCAGGCTCTCCGGTTGCAGGCTGGGCTTCAGCTCGCGCGGCAACACCGGCGCGGAAACGGACGCTTTGGGAAACGCGCGCACTGAATATGCCGCGGCCAGCGGCCGGCCTATGGCATTTTGCTGCACGTCGATAAGCACGCGCCCCACAGGCCTTTTCGCGACGGAGCGCTCGTTGGTCACCAAATTGGGATGCTCTGCCGTTACCGTGCGCGCGATAATTTCCCCAAATGTCCGCAACTGCTCATACGTGTAAACCGGTTCCACCGGTATGAAGATGTGGAATCCCGTTGCGCCGGAAGTTTTCAGAAAACTCACGATCCCCAATTCTTCGAGCTTCTCCTGTAGCGCTCGCGCAATCGTTACAACCACGGAAAAATCCGTTCCATCGGAAGGGTCCAAATCGAAGAAAAAATAGTCCGGATGCTCTAGGTCCTCGAAGCGGCTGGACCAGGGATTGTGGTCGATGCATCCGAGTCCTGTTAAGAACAAAAGAGATGCGCAGTCGTCCGCGGTCGCGTAGTGAATTTGCTTGCCGTCCTCGGATTCGATCGGCACAGTTTTGAGCCATTCTGGTACGCCTTCGCGCAAATCCTTCTGAAAAAACGCCTGCCCCTGGATACCGTCGGGATAGCGCCGCAAAACTAGCGCGCGATCCCTTAGAAACGGAAGGATGTAATCCGCGATACGGTAGTAGTAAGCGAGCAGGTTGCGCTTCGTGTAGCCAGACTCCGGAAAATACACTTTGTTCAGGTTGCTGAACCGCAGCCGCTTCCCGTCCAGCTCCATCGTGATCGTTTCCGCTCGCCCCTTGAACAATTCCGATTCGATCTCCGCTTTCTTGCTGATTACGCTCCCGACTACTTCGGGCGACCGGACTACCGCCGGCGCTGCGGCAACAATTTCACTTTCCCATTTGCATTCTTCAGGCTTCAAGTCCTCGCGCAGTCCAAGAAAAACCGGATGCCGCAAGATCTTTTCCTGCGTCCATCCGCTAAACTTCACGCGCGCCACCACCACCGGCCTGACCCACGTCGGCTTTTCGTTGGTTTCGGGTACGCCCTCAAACGGGCAGGTAGACACGGTCAGCTCTTCGAACCTGCCGCTCAATTCCGCGTGCCTCTTCGCGTCAAATCCACTGCCCACGTGCCCGATGAACCGTAGCTTCTTCCCTTCGTACAATCCCAGGAGCAACGACCCAAATGGAATCGCCTCCGTGCGCGCCTCGGTCCACCCGCCAATGACCGCATCCAGCGTCTGGCTCACTTTGAGCTTCGCCCAGTTCGCGCTGCGGTCACTCACGTAAACGCTGTCCGCGCGCTTCGCAACAATTCCTTCCAAGCCGCTTTCTTTCGCCAACTCAAACAACTCTTTCCCATGCTCCAACTGATGGTCCGAATAGCGAAACCGCTCGTTCGCGTGCAGCATCCCTTCCAAAAGCTGCTTGCGTTCCAGCAACGGCGCTCCGCGCAGGTCGTATCCATCGCAATAAAGAAGATCGAACGCAAGATAAACGACGGGCGCCTCGCGCAACTGCTTTTCGCCAGGCGCACGCACGTGCATGCGCTCCTGCAATCGCTGAAAATCGCTATGCCCGCGCCCGTCGAGCGCTACGACTTCGCCATCCACAATCGCCTGTCGTGCCGCAAGAAGTTTGGGAAGCGCGGCCAACTCCGCGTAGCGCGACGTGATGTCCACGTTGTTGCGCGAGCGAAGTCTCACTGCGCCGTCTTCAACCCACGCCAGCGCGCGCACGCCGTCCCACTTGATCTCAAATAGCCAGTCCGGGTCGGAGAACGAATGCTCGGCAAGCGTCGCCAGCATCGGCTCGATGCGCGACGGGATGGCGCCCTTGCGCGCGCCGTGCACCTCAGCGGCGCGGATGGGACGAGGACTGCGCTTCGGCGGCGCCTCCTCAGCAATTTCTTTGATCGTCCGTCCGGTCAGAACTGAACCATCGTGCTCCTCGATGTTCCACTTCGGATCCTCGAACGCGTCCTTATGTTTGATAAGCAGCCATTCGTTGCCTTTTTCGCTGCGCTTAATCTTCACCAGCACGAAGCCGCCGCGCAGCTTCTCTCCATTCAAGCTGAACTTGATCTCGCCGCGCTGTAGTTGCTCGAACGCATCGGGTGCCGCTGCTTGTGGCTTGCCAGGATCGCCTTCCACAACGAACGTTCCGCGGTCCCACACCATCACGCTTCCTGCGCCGTAATTGCCTTCAGGAATTTTCCCCTCAAAGCCGCCATACGCGAGTGGATGATCCTCGGTCTGCACCGCCAGCCGCTTATCCGCATGGCTCTCGGACGGTCCCTTCGGCACCGCCCACGACTTCAGCGTCCCGTCGATCGCCAGCCGGAAGTCGTAGTGCAGCCGCGTCGCCGAATGCTTTTGCACCACGAACGTATTGGCGTATTCGTCGGCGGGACGAACCTCCAGCCGCAGCTTCGGCATCGGCTTCGGCAGGCGCGTGCGCTTGGCCGCCGCCGCAGGCAGGCCCTGCTCCTCTGCTTCAGGGGCGGGCTCCGGAGTGCGGTCAAACTTGCGCTTCCGCTTGTATTCGTCTAGCTTCCCCATGCGTCGATTCTACGCCACCGGTCCATAGTGTCGATTCACCTGTGATCCCTGGTCCTAGCTTTGGTCATTGAAAGCTATTCTTCCTCGACGTAAGTCCTTTGTTTGCAAACCCTACAGAACCTGACGGGATGGTGGTTGCTCATTCGCACCGTTCCAGAATCTGCGCGTCCAGCTCCCCCTCAGGGATGCGTGAAGGGTCCGGTTCCCTCATCCCTTCTGCCGCTTTCGGCATCCCGCGCCATGTGCGTTATGGATTCGCCTTGCATTCTCCCCAAGCCGCGACTAACCTAACCACTCGGCACCTCATAGGGGCGGCAGTCGGCTTAAAAGGCAAGAGTCCTGGGAAACTTTGGCAAAGGAGTTTCTGCATGGCTTCAACGGTCTGGAAGGGACATCTCACCTTCGGTTTGATTTCGATTCCGGTGCGGTTGACCACGGCGGCGCGAAGCGAGCGCATCAGCTTTAACCAGCTCCACAAGGAATGCCACACGCGCGTCAAACAGCCTTTGTTTTGCCCGACGCATAACCGCATCATCGAGCGCTCGGAAGTGGTGAAGGGCTTCGAATATGAAAAAGATCAGTACGTACTCTTCGACGAAAAGGAGCTCGAAAAGATCGAGCCGCCTTCGGCGCGCGTCGCGGAAATCCTGGAGTTCGTGAAGATGGGCGAAGTGGACCCAGTGTATTTCGACGCGTCCTATTATCTTGCGCCGGATGAAGGAGGCGAGAAGGCCTACCAACTGCTGATGAGCGCGATGCAAGAGTCGGGATACGCGGCGATCGCGAAGCTCACCATGCATCAGCGCGAACATATCGTGGTGGTTCGGCCCAGCTCGAAGGGCATGATGCTGCATACCATGTTCTACTCGAACGAAATTCGCGCGGCAGAATCCTCTTCGACGGACAAAGTCGAGCTAAAGGACCAGGAGAAGAAGCTGGCGCAGCAGTTGATCGAGAACCTCGCCGTACCGTTCGATCCGCAGAAATATCACGACACATACCAGGATAACGTGCGCGCGATGATCGCGGCCAAGCTCAAGGGCCAGGAAGTGACCGAGGTGCAGCAGCCGCACATGGCGCCGGTAATCGACTTGATGGAGGCGCTGAAGAAGAGCCTGGCCGAGCGGCAGGCGCCGGCGAAGAAACCGCCGGTGCGCGCGGTCGAGCCAGCCGCCGTGGCGGGCCCGGTGGCCGTTCCGAAGAGGGGGAAGAAAGCCGTCGGTTAGAGACAGCAGTACATTAAATTTTTCATGGGCACCACGGACAGATTCAGCCGCGACGAAGTCCAGCGTATTCTGGGTTTGTCCCCAAAACAACTGGATTACTGGGACCGACTCGAGCTGGTCTCCGCGCGGAAAGACCAGGGCAACCGCTTCTACGACTTTCGCGACCTCATCGCCCTGCGCACCGTCAAGCAGTTGATCGCAAAGGGCGTTCCCGCCAGCCGCCTGCGGCGCGCGCTCGCAGCGCTGCGCGAGAAGCTTTCGCAAGTGCAGGCACCGCTGACCGAGTTGCGCGTCCTTTCCGATGGCAAGGACGTCATCGTGGAGCGCGAAGGCGCGCGCCTGGAACCGCTGACCGGCCAGTTTGTGATGAATTTCGAGACGCGCCACTTGGACGAACAAGTCCAGGTGATTTCCGAGCGCGGCGCCGACGAGTGGTTCGCGTTGGCGCTCGACTACGAAGCGGACCGCGCCAACCGCAAGACTTGGGCGCAGGCCATCGACGCCTACGAAAATGTTCTGCGGCAGGATCCGCACCGCACCGACGCGCTCATCAATTGCGGAACGCTGTACTACGAGCAAGGGAATTTCGAAAAGGCTGCGGAATGCTACCGCCGCGCCATAGAATGCGCCCCGCAGACCGGGCTGGCGCATTTCAATCTGGGCAGCGTCCTGGAAGAAATGGGCCAACTGGAAGAGGCGCGGCAACATCTGCGACTGGCGGTGCGCCTCGATCCAAGTCATCCGGACGGGCGCTACAACCTCGCGTTGGTCTGCGAGAAGCTGGGAGCCTTCGACGAGGCGCGCGAACACTGGCAAGCTTACTTGCAGGTCGACCCGTCAAGTCCGTGGAGTGACTACGCGCGCCAGCGCCTCGCCGCGAGAACCGCAACGTCCGCCGGCCGCCGCTGAACTGCAGTTGTAACCGCGGCACGATGCCGGAATCCGTGGGATGAGCTCATGGCCTCATGGACCAGCCCGAAAAAGGGCGTTACGCGATCTTGAGTTTTTTCTGCATCTCTTCGAGCGAAATGCCCTTGGTTTCCGGATAGAAGAAAAGCACGACGAAGAATTGCACCACCATCATCGCCGAGAAAAACGCGAAGGGGTAGCCGCCGGAGGACGCGGCCATAAGCGGAAACGTCCAGGAAAGCAGCGCGTTCATGATCCAGTGGGAGAAACTGCCGAGGCTCTGGCCCTTGGCGCGCACGCGGTTCGGGAAAACCTCGCTGAGATAGACCCAGATCACCGCGCCCTGGGAAAACGCAAAGAAGGCGATGAAGCCAATCAGCATCCACACCAGCAGATCTTCATGGCGGTTCGTGAGGAAGATGCCGGCGACACCTGCGAGAGAAAGACACGTCCCTACCGATCCCACGAGCAGCAACGTCTTGCGCCCGAGCTTGTCGATCACCGACATGGCAATGACGGTGAATAGGAGATTAGTGGCGCCCACGGCCACGGATTGCAGATCGCTCGAGACTTTGCTGAATCCCGCGAACGCAAAGATGCTGTTCAGGTAGTACAGGATGGCATTGATCCCGGAGAGCTGATTGAACATGCCGATGGTGACGGCCAGGAAAATTGGGACGCGGTATCTTGCGGAGAACAGGGCGTCGCTGGTGACGTGCTCCGCGCCGATGGACTCCACGATTTCTCTCAGCTCTTGCTCCGCATTTTCTTGACCGGTCAGGCGAAGCACCTCGCCGGCTTCGTTCGTTCTTCCCTGCTTGACCAGCCAGCGCGGACTTTCGGGAATTCCAAAAAGCATGGCAAGGAAAAGCACCGCGGGCAGGGCGGAAATGCCAAGCTTCCACCGCCATTCCGCATTCCCAAAGCCCAAGGTGCCGATCAAGTAGTTCGAGAAATAGGCAAGCAGAATCCCAAACACGACATTGAATTGAAAGCAGCCAACCAGCCGCCCGCGCCATTTGGCCGGGGAAATTTCCGCGATGTACATGGGACCGAGAACCGAGGAGCCGCCGATGCCCAACCCGCCGACGAAGCGAAAAAGCACGAGCGCGGTCCAGTTCCACGCGAAGGCGCAACCCGCCGCGGAAACCACGTAGAGAATCGCCATCCAGCGCAGGCTGCCGCGCCGGCCTAGACGGTCGCCCGGAATACCGGCGAGCATGGAGCCTATGACCGTTCCCACGAGAGCGGCGGCGACGGTAAACCCTTCCAAGAAAGGCGACAGATGATAGAGCGCTTTTAGCGGCTGGATGGCCCCGGCGATCACGACGGTGTCGAATCCAAACAGCAGCCCCCCCAGTGCCGCAACGACCGTGCTTTTCAAAAGCGTGGAATTTAGTTTCATAGCGCCTGCCCTAGGCTCCAGGAAAAGCTCCATAAAGCAACGGGATTGTACAGAAGTTGATTCAGAAATGCGAGGCGGCCCGCAAGAAGAGCGAGAAGAGATGCCTGCAGCTTCGAACCGGCGAATGCGGTTGCGAAGGAGCGTTCTTCGGACTGCCGGAGCGGGGTCGGGAGGAATAGCTCGAGCTTCGGAACAAACCCGCGGAAGATTGCCCGCTCAGGAAAACCTTGGTAGGAACATTCCAGTGCTCTGTTTGTGTTCGGCGAAACTGGGGCCGAACTCCTGACTGAGAAACAATTCTTCACGGCGGGCCTTGATGTAGAAGGAGAGCCACGCGATTGCCACGGCGAGCAGCGCGCGCATCTCTCCAAAGGAGATGGCGGTCCCGAGAAGCGCGAGCAAAATCCCGGTGTAGATGGGATGGCGAATCGCGCGGTAGGGCCCGGTGCGAATCAGTTCGTGGCCCAGTTTGAGGGTGACCACACCGCTCCAATTCGTGCCGAGATGCCAGCGCGCCCAAAACGCCACAGCAATCCCGCCGGCTGTCAGGACCACGCCAAGCCACTCGCCGGCCGGCCCGGCCGGAAGAAAGCGAACCCTCAGCCAGCCATAAAGCGGATGTGGTTGATAGAGGAAGTAGAAGGCCAGCCCGAGCGGAAGCGTGTATCCAAAGCGCTGAAGGATGGTCTCGCGCCGTTTAGTTTTCTTTCTCTTGAGCGCCGACACCAACCAATACGCGCCAAAGAGAAGCCACAGCGCGTCGATCCATCGGCCGGGCAAGGTGAAATCCATATCCCACACCAGAATGCAGCAGCTATGACGATGGAGCAAGCCGGCTGGGGTCTGAAATCCAGTTCTGGCGGTTCGTCCGCTCGGAGGGCTGGCGGATCGCCGAGCGCCCCGTTTGCAGCCACGCTTGGCGACCGAAATCTGGTAATTTCCGGGAGGCAGGCGCGGCGCAGCGTGAGGGCGGACCTATCCCCGGGGCAACCGCATTCGGTCCTGGCTCACGACAGCTTCTCCTGCCCAGGTAATCCGAGACGGTAAGGATCGCCAAGAAAATTGGGAAAGGTGCGCAAGAAGCAGGCTCAGGATACGTATATATATAGCTGGAGAGGAGGGCATTCTCGCGGGATTCCGTGAGATTGCCCGAGAAAGGGTTGGCGAGGAGGAAGAAATGAAGAGTGGACGAGTCAGTCTTATGACCGTGAATCTGTTGTTCGTGTTGGTGGCCGCGGCCTCGGCTCAAACGAAGGATGCGGCGAGACCGATCTCGGCGAAGAAGGCGCGCGTTTTGGTACTTGGCGTCTTCCATATGAGCAATCCGGGAAAAGACATGTTTAACTTACAGGTTGACGATGTGCTGGCGCCGAAGCGGCAAAAGGAGCTAAGCGAGCTGGCGGAAACGCTGAGGAAGTTTCAGCCGACGAAAATCGCGCTGGAGTCGCTCGCAGGAAGCGAGAAGATCCGGAAGCAGTATGAGGACTATGTTGCGGGCAACTACTCGCTGACGCGGGATGAGAGCGAGCAGATTGGCTTTCGCCTGGCGAAAGAACTGGGGCACAAGCAGGTCTATGGCATCGACATACAGGGCGACTTCCCGTTCGATCCGATCGCGCAATTCGCACAGAAGAACGGGAAAGAGGAGCTGTTGAACGGATTGATCTCGCAAGTGCCAAAAGAAATCCAAGCGATGTCCCTGGTTCTGAGCAAAGGAACGATCATGGATTTACTGCGCTATATGAACCAGGACGAGCACGTCAGACGAGATCACCAGTTCTATATGAGCATGGCGCAGTTCGCGGGCAACGGCGAGTATCCGGGGCCGGATCTGCTAGCGGCGTGGTACCAACGCAACATCCGGATTTACAGCAACCTTCGCAGCATCATCGATTCCCCGGACGATCGGGTGCTGGTTATTTACGGTTCGGGGCATCTGTTTTGGTTACAGCGAGACGTTTTTGATTCGCCGGACCTGGAACTGGCGCGGTTTAACGATTATACAAAGTAGGCAGGGCGAGAGTGGAGACTGGCCGAACCCGCACACATGTGATTACGGCAACGGCGCTCGTGCCGGCGGAGCCGAGCCGCGTGTACGCGGTGATCGCGGACTATCACACCAGGCATCCGCACATCTTGCCGAAGCAGTTTAGCGGGTTCGTGGTCGAAAAGGGAGGAGTGGGAAGAGGAACGATTATCCGTTTCCAAATGAGCGTCTTCGGAAGAAAGCAGACCTTCCGGGCAGCCATCAGCGAACCGGTACCGGGGCGCGTGCTCGTCGAGACGGATCTGGATGCGAACGGCGCCGTGACCACGTTTACGGTTGACCGCGATTCCGCATCCGGCCATTCTCGCGTGACCATTACCACAGAGCTTGCGGTACGAAAAGGCCTTGCCGGCAAGATCGAGCGGTTTCTTTCTACGCGGCTCCTGGGGCGCATGTATGTGCGGGAGCTCGGCCTGCTAGCGGTCTATGTAAAGGAGCATCCGAGTCTATAATGTGGACAAATGAAGACCCTCAAAGCTCACTCGAAAGTGATCTCGGCTCGCCGCGGTGCTCGGCCGGACACAGGAGATTCTGGGAATTTCTCGAAGGCGGTGGAAGGTTTGACGGAGATTGGAAGAGGGTTTTATGCGCGAGGGTGGGTGCTGGGAACGAGCGGGAACTTCAGCTCGGTAGTTTCGCGGGAGCCGCTGCGTCTGGCGATCACTTCGACAGGATTGGACAAAGGCGCTCTGACGCGGGGGCAATTCCTGGAAATTGATGAAACGGCGAAGGTCGTGCGTGGCGAGGGACGGCCCTCGGCGGAGGCACTGCTACATCTGGCGATTGTGCGCGGCTTGCGGGCCGGCGCGGTGCTGCACACGCATTCGATTTGGAGTACGGTGCTTTCCGGCACGCATGCGCGGGACGGGGGCATCGCGCTGGAAGGGTACGAAATGCTGAAAGGCTTGGCGGGGGTCGAAACCCACAAGCACCGCGAGTGGCTGCCGATCCTGGAGAATTCACAGGATATGGTAGAGCTGGCGGACCGCGTCAAAAGGACGCTCGAGGAGACGCCCGGCATACATGGATTCCTTTTGCAGGAACATGGGCTTTATACTTGGGGAGAAAGCGCGGCGGAAGCCAAGCGGCACGTGGAGATTTTGGAGTTTCTGATGGAGGTTTTGGTGCGGTCAGGCGCCGCGCCGAGTCGCTGAGCCGAGGAGAAGATGGTCATGGCGGTGTTGCGAATTCCTGATGAACAACGATCGCTTTCGAAGCACGATGAGGTACGGGATTACCTCCAGGGAATCGGCATCGAATACGAGCACTGGGAGACTCCCGCGGATTTGCCGGAGAACGCCTCGGCAGGGCAGGTGCTGGCCGCCTATGCTGCGCAAATTGAAGAATTGAAGCGCCGCGGCGGGTATGTCACCGCGGACGTAGTTGACGTGAACGCGAGCACTCCGGGGCTTGATGCAATGCTGGCAAAGTTCAACATCGAGCACACGCATGATGAGGACGAAGTGCGCTATATCATCGCTGGACGGGGGCTGTTCCACATTCATCCGCCGCAAGGGTCGGTGGTGGCGATTGAAGTGGGCGCCGGTGACTTGATGCGCGTGCCCCGCGGGACGCTGCACTGGTTTGACCTCTGTGGCGACCGCCGGATCCGCGCGATTCGCCTGTTTCAAGACAAGTCCGGCTGGACGCCGCACTATACCGGCAGCGGAGTGGACCAAAACTACGAGCCGGTGTGCTGGGGCCCGCGTTACATCCCCCCACAGACTTCAGCAAAGTAACCGGCGTGCCGCTTTTTGACGCAACGCCAGTCCGCGGAATTCTTCTCGACATCGAAGGAACGACCACTCCTGTATATTTCGTGACCAAGACGCTTTTCCCCTACGCAAGCAGAAAGCTGGAAGCGTTTCTGCGCGAGAATTCTGCGAATCCGGAGATCCGCGCGCTTCGGGACGACTTGCGTGCCGAGCACCAAGTTGATGAGCGGAACAAACTGAGGCCACCGACATGGCACGACGGCTCCGAAGAGGAGCAGCTGCGTTCGACCGCCGCGTATGGACAATGGCTGATCGCCAGAGACAGCAAGTGCACACCGTTGAAGGCCCTGCAAGGAAGAATCTGGCAGCAAGGGTATGCGAGCGGAGAGTTGAAAGGAGAAGTGTATCCGGACGTGCCGGTGGCCTTCGAACGGTGGAAACGCCAAGGAAGGAAAATCTGTATTTATTCGAGCGGGAGCGTGTTGGCGCAGCAGTTGCTTTTTGCGAGCGTGGCGACGGGGGATTTGACGGCGTACATCTCTTCCTTCTCTGACACGCGCTTGGGAGCGAAGACGGAGGCGGAGAGTTATGGCAGGATCGCGGCGTCGGCAGGGTACCAGCCAAGCGAGTTTCTGTTTCTATCAGATGCCGGCAAAGAGATTACTGCGGCGCGGTCAGCAGGAATGCAGGCGCTGCTGTGTCAACGGGAGGAGACTTCGCAAGATGCGGGAGGCTCTGAATTCGCAATTCGAGACTTCAACGCGATCTTTCCTGACTAGCGCGCCGTCTGGAAGGGGCTCGTGAGAGCCCGTCCAAGGGACCAATAACCAAGAAATCGCAATGTGGTTCTAGCCACGGTGCTGGAGTGCTGCTCTCCTAGCCAAGGAACTTGACGTGGCAAATTCGTTTAAGCCGTGGCGGCCCTCCGCTCCGTAGCCGCGCAGTCGGAGACCGAGTGGAGCGTAACGCCGTAGCGGCGCGCAGTCTCCAAGGCGCCAGGAATTTTGTCTCCCCTCGCGTAACCGATCATGAGGGCGGCAAAGGTCTTTTCGAGCGGGTCGGTGGAGCGGTGCTGCTCTTCGAGAGCAGCAAGCGGGACGCGGTCCACTTCAACTTTCTTCCCTAGAATTCGCTTGAAAATCCCGAGGGCGTCCAACTGAGACAATGACTCGGGCCCGCCCATCTCAAGAATCGCCGAAGGGTGTGTAGGATTGGCGGCCACCGCCAAGGCAAAAGCGACAACATCGTGGAGGGAGATGTAGCTGACCTTCGCGTCCCCCGAGCCGTAAATGCGAGCGCGGCCGCTGGCGGGATCGAAGCCGAGCGCCGGACTCAGCCACATTTCCATGAAGTAGGAGGGCCGAAGAATAGTCACACGCATTTTGGAGGAGAGGAGTCGCTTCTCGCAGTCACGTTTGGCGGTTTCCAGCGGAGAGTCCACCCGAATGTTTCCCGAATAGGACGTGTATACAAAGTGGCGCACACCGGCGCGCTCCGCACTGTCAATTAACGCGAGAGTGCCATCGCGGTCGACGCGGCGCAGGCCGTCGTCCTTGCCGTGAGGCATGGACGTAGCCGTAGAGAGAACCGTCTCCACCCCCGCGCAGGCAGTAGGCAAAGACTCCGGTTTGGTGAGATCGGCGTCAACGATCTCGACGCCGGCTCGAATGAGTGGAGCGGCTTTCTCATGATGCGTTCCGCCGCGCACAAGCGCGCGCACCCTGCGCCCCTGATGCCGGAGACCGATTGCAACCTGCTGACCGACAAGACCTGTGGCGCCGACGACGAGATCCATAGCTAACCTCCTCTGTTTTGCGGCCTCGTCCTCGCGGGGACGTGTTAGGACTTGGCCGCTCGCCATTCGGAATACAGCTTGGCGATGGCCGGACCGATGGTGAAACCCCAGGAAAAAATGGGGAAGTTCTTAAATTTGTCAGGGACAACATAACGATGCTGCGCTTCCTCGGCGGGGACACCGGCTTTGTACATTTTTTCGGCTTGGCCGGCAATATCGTCGAACACTTCGCGGATGGAGGCAATGCCTTCCTGGCCGCAAAGCTGGCCGTGGCCGGGAACAAACAGAGTGTCTTTGTCGAAGGAGGCAAATTTCTTCAACGTGTCGCGCCATCCAGAAACGGTGGCCTTTTCGTCGAAGCAAACCGGATACCAGCCATGGAAGAGGAGGTCGCCGGTATACACGACGTTCTGCTCGGGAACCCTGGCGATCACGTCGGTGCCGGAGTGCCCGGGATGCGATTCAAGGACGGCTGTCAAGCCGCCCAGATCGACGGACAGGGGCAGCTTTGCGGGATCGAGCGGATGATTGGGAAGGCTGAGGACACTGGAACTCGCGACTTGGAAGACCATCGAGAACGCGCTGAGGTCCGATTGCGCGTGGGCGCGTTCCCCGTCCGACCTCGCGTCCTTGAGGCTCTTTTCAAGAGGCGCAAGTACGGCTTCCTTGTCTGTTCCTTGCATAGGTGAATAGCTGTCCACGATGCGTTTCGCGGCAGTCGCGTGGGCCCAGAGGGGGATGCGATTCACCCCGTAAAACGAGTTCCCCATGGAATGATCGAAGTGATAGTGCGTGTCCAAGGCCGCTTTCACGGGAACCTGACTCACCATGCGCAGGGCCTCCATCTGGAACGCGGCGCCCGCCGGCGTCGTAAAGCCCTCGATCAGAAGCGCGGCGTCTTTGCCGATGAGGAACCCGCCGTTACAGATGGTCGTGGGCCCTTTTGAAAAATCGGAAACGGTGGCGTACAACCCGTTGCCGATTTTGCGCACCGCGGCAAAGCCCTTGTCCACAAGCGGAGTTTGCGAGATGCGGGGATCATCGGCCAATTCTGCGCCGAGGGCCGGCAGCGGAATACGCATGGCCAGCGCGTAGAACGCTCCGAAGCAGGATGTATGCACCAGAAATTCGCGCCGGGAAAATCCGCTTGTGAAGTGCATGCCGACTTCTCCTTGCATGGAAACTTGTTCTGGCGTGGCCTGACGGTGGAACAAGATTCTAGCAGATTCGACAATTCCAAGGATGATTAGACTGAGGGGCTTTGTTTTTCTCCTATAATTTAGACACGACGAGGGAGTGTGGGCCATGATTAAGTTCGCAGGGATCGCGGCGGTGGCCACGATGCTACTTCTTGCGGAAGGCCCGCCGCAGCAAGACGAGCGCGCGGCGGCGGAGCGGAATGATTGCATTCGGCGCTGCCTAACCCAGCCTCTGGATCCCGAACTGCGGCGCCAGGAGATTGTAAGCCTCGAGAAAGAGGCCGGTCACGCCATCGCGTTGAGGAATGGCAGCTTTTTCCGCCGCGTGTACAGCGAGGATTTTGCGGGCACGCTCTCGCGTGGCCAGCAGGTGGACAAGGCGCAGTGGATCGCGCTGATCCAGTCGGATGCCGTGAAGTATGAATCCTTCAACGCGTCGGACATCAAAGTCCAAATCTATCAGGAGATGGCCGTTGCCACATGTTTGTGGTCCTCGAGATTCAGCGCCAAAGGGCAGCGCCTAAGTCACCAGATGCGCGCGATCCACGTCTACCTGAACGGGGCGAGCGGCTGGCACGTGGTATCCGGACAAATCACCGGTCTCCCTCCGGATGTGGGGCAGCCGCTGTAACCGCCCTGAAATCGGAACGCCGCGTTACGTTGACGCTGCCTGGGGCGGATGCTACTCTCGCCAGCGCTTTCCACACGCATGCGCGCCGTTGACCTGATCCGCAAAAAACGTGATTCCGGGGAACTTTCCCGCGAGGAAGTGGACTTCCTGGTGTCCGGTTATACGCGCGGGGAGATTCCCGATTACCAGATAGCGGCGTGGCTGATGGCCGCCTTTATTCGCGGGATGAACCGCGCCGAGATTGCGGCGCTGACGGAAGTGATGCTGCATTCCGGGCAAGTGCTCGATCACTCGGACATCCCGGGAAAGAAAGTGGACAAGCACTCGACCGGTGGGGTGGGAGATAAGACGTCGTTGATTCTCGCGCCGATCGTCGCGGCGGGAGGACTTACGGTCCCCATGATTAGCGGCCGCGGGCTGGGGCATACCGGCGGAACGCTCGACAAGCTCGAGGCCATTCCGGGATTCAACATAAACCTTACGCTCGCAGAATTCCGCCATGTTCTTCGCGAATGCGGTATGGGGTTGATTGGACAAACGGCGGAAATTGCCCCGGCGGACAAGAAAATTTACGCGCTACGTGACGTCACCTCGACGGTCGAGAATATCGGACTCATCTGCGCATCCATCATGAGCAAGAAACTTGCCGAGGGAATCGATGCGCTGGTGCTGGACGTAAAGACGGGGTCCGGGGCGTTCATGAAAAAGGAAGAAGATTCTTCCCGGCTGGCAGAAGTGATGGTCGAGACCGGGAAGGGCATGGGCAAGAAAGTGGTAGCGCTCGTGACGGACATGGACCAGCCATTGGGGCGGATGGCGGGACATGCGAATGAAGTGTGGGAGGCGGTGGAAGTGCTTAAGGGTCGCGGACCGGCGGATCTGTGTGAGCTGAGCCGGGAGCTTTCCGCTTGGATGTTTTTTCTCGGCGACAGGGTCGAGAGCGTCGAAGAAGGCCGGATCCTGGCGGGAACGATGGTCGCAACCGGGCAGGCGCTGGAAAAACTGCGCCAAGGAATCCGTCTGCAGGGAGGAGACGCGCGCGTCGTGGACGAACCGGGGCGCCTGCCGCAGGCGCGGTTTCACGCGGAAGTCACTGCTCGGAGGACGGGATACATTACCGCTACGAACTGTGAAGACTTCGGCACAGCGCTGGCCATGCTCGGGGGAGGCCGGGAAAAGAAAGAAGACCGGATCGATCACGGCGTCGGCCTGGAATTTCACAAGCGCATCGGCGACCGCGTGGAAAAGAACGAAAAAATGGTCACAATTCATTACAATAGCGACGCCAAACTTGCCGAAGCAAACAATCTTATTGGTGCTAGCTATGTGGTAAGCGAGCGCGCACCGCAGGACCACCGGCCATTGGTGCGCCGGATCATTGGCGCATAAGGTAGCGCCTGGGTATTTCGCGGTTGCCACAAGACAATCACAAGAGGAGAGCGAATGGGAAGATTCGTGGGGTTACTCGGCCTGGGAAGCATGATTGGATTGGCGTACTTGTTCTCCACGGACCGCAAAGCCATTCGGTTGAGCACGGTCCTTTGGGGGCTGGGCTTGCAAATCTCCTTTGCGTTTTTTGTCTTGCGTTTTGAGTTGGGCCGCAAAGTCTTTCAGGCGGCCGGTGACGCGGTGAACCGCTTGCTGAGTTTTTCGTACGCCGGTTCGGAATTCGTGTTCGGAGAAATCGGCAAGAAGGTTTCGTCGTTCGGCTTCTCCTTCGCGTTTCAAGTGTTGCCCACGATCATTTTCATTGCCGCGTTTTTTGCCGTGCTGTACCACATCGGCGTGATGCAACTCATTATTCGCGGAGCCGCCTGGCTCATGACGCGCGTGATGGGCGCGAGCGGCGCAGAATCGTTGAACGTCGCCGCGAGCATCTTCATGGGGCAAACAGAAGCGCCGCTCACGATTCGTCCATTTCTCAACAAGCTTACAAAATCCGAATTGATGTGCGTCATGACCAGCGGAATGGCCCACGTTTCGGGCGGCATCATGGCGGCATACATTGCCTTTGGCATCGAAGCCAAGCACCTCCTCGCGGCGGTCATCATGACCGCGCCGGGCACGCTGCTGATGGCCAAGATGCTGGTGCCGGAAACGGAGCAATCCCTTACGGCCAGGCGCGTGGAAATGCCGGAAATGGAAAAGGAGCCGAATGTTCTAGGCGCAGTTTCGCGTGGAACGATTGACGGCCTGTATCTGGCACTCAACGTCGGGGCCATGCTGGTGACGTTCATCGCGCTGCTGGCTTTGGTGAACGCCGTTATGGCATGGGGCCACAACCATATCGCCTGGTTTCCCGACAGCCTGCAACGTGTGTTTGGTTGGGTTCTTTCGCCGATTGCGTGGGTGATTGGGATTCCGTGGCACGATTGCAAAATCATGGGCAACTTGCTCGGGACGCGCATGGTCATTAACGAACTCGTGGCGTTCCAGCAATTAGGAACTTTGAGAGCCACTCTCGATCCGCGCTCCTTTACCATCGCGACTTTTGCGCTGTGCGGTTTCGCGAATTTCAGCTCCATCGGCATCCAAATCGGCGGGATCGGGGCGCTGGCTCCCGAGCAGCGCGGGCAGCTCGCCAAATTCGGGATTCGCGCGATGCTTGCGGGCACGATGGCCAATCTGATGTCGGCCTCCATCGTCGGAATGTTTACATGAGTCCGAAGAAAGTCCAGCGGAAGAAAGAAATCGCATTCCCAAAACACGTGGCGGCCTCCCCAAAAGCGCTTCCTGGCGAATTCGAGCGCGCCGGCCTTGCCGCTGATTTCGTTTTTTCGCGGACCAAACTGCGGCCCCAGATTGCGCTCGTTCTCGGCTCGGGGCTAGGCGCTTTCGCCGAGGAATTCGCTGAGGCAACGAAAATTCCTTACGCGGAGATTCCTTATTTCCCGCGGTCGACTGCCATCGGGCATGCGGGGCAGTTGGTGATTGGAACGGTGGGAGCGGTGCCGGTCGCCGCAATGCAGGGCCGTGTACATCTCTACGAGGGATACTCGGCCAAGGAGGTGGCTTTTCCTGTCCGCGCGTTCGCCCGCATGGGGGTAAAAGCGGTCATCTTGACGAATGCTGCGGGAGGCATCAGACGCGAGCTCAGCCAGGGAAAACTCGTGGTGATCAGCGATCATATCAATTTGCAGGGCGTCAATCCGCTGACCGGACCGAACGACGAACGGTTTGGTTTGCGCTTTCACGACATGACCGGCGCGTACGACCGCTGGTTTCGGGAGACGACCGTGGGCGAAGGAAGTCGCCTAGGGATGGACATGTATGAAGGTGTGTACGCCGCGCTTCGAGGGCCAAGCTACGAAACGCCTGCAGAGATTCGCTACTTAAGAACGATTGGCGCCGACCTGGTCGGCATGTCCACGGTTCCCGAAGTCATCGCCGCGCGGCACAGCGGCATGCGCGTGCTGGGGATTTCCTGCGTAACGAATGCTGCGGCGGGAATCCTAGATCAGCCGCTCAACCACCTGGAGGTCCTCGAAACCGCTGAACGCGTGAAAGGACAGTTTATCGATTTGCTGAAAGCCGTGATCCCGCGCATCGCCAAGGCCATCGCCTAATCTTTACCGAGCGCGCTCGAGGGAAGGAGAGAACGTGGGAGAAAATGAAACGTTGATTTCCGCAGCCAAACAGGCGCGGGAGAATGCTCACGCGCCGTACTCGAATTTTCGCGTGGGCGCCGCCCTGCACGCTACCTCGGGCAGAATCTTTGGCGGTTGCAACGTCGAGAATGCAACCTATGGTCTAACGGTGTGTGCCGAACGCGTGGCCATTTTCAAAGCCATCAGCGAAGGCGAACGGGGCTTCGATGCCATTTCCGTGGTGACGGATACAGACACGCTAACGCCGCCGTGCGGCGCCTGCCGTCAGCTCATTTGGGAATTCTGCGGCGACGTGCCGGTGATCCTCGCGAATCTGAAAGGAAGGATCGAAGTGATTGCGATGCGGGACTTGTTTCCCAAGCCGTTTGACTCGTCGAATCTCTGACCCGGGCCGTCCCGCACAAAGCTGGATGGCCTTCCTTCGCGGCTCACCGATTCCTGGAACCCGTCAAGTAGGCAACGCCGCAGCGAAACTTTTTTTCATCTCTTAGTTCCTGCACATACACGATCTCTGCGGGGATAAACAGGTTTGGCACTCCGGGCGTATACGGGGCGGCTACCTCCACTTTGAAGTTTTCCGGATATGCTCTGCGGCTCTTGAAGCACAGCCCGCCCCGGGAGACATCCTCGCAGGTCACAATGTCGTCGCCGTTGGTAAAACTTCGAACGCACGCCTTGAAGTTCACTTTCGTTCGAACGTGCTTGCGCCGGTTCTCGCGGCGAACGGCGGGGACAGGTTCTGGCCGGGCGGCGACAGCAACCGGAGCGGGTGCCTCCTCCTGCTCGGGAACCCAACCCATCGAGCGGCCCTGGACCATCTCGGCCATGACCGGCGCCTCTCGGGCCTCCTCCGATGCGCTCTTCCAAAACGTGGACGAACCGCACTTCTTGCAGTAGCGCACGATGCCTTCGTTAATCCGATAAACATCGAATTCCAGGTCGCTCTGTTCAACCGTTTCTTGTGTTTGGCAACTGCCGCATTCGAGAGACACCCTGCGCAGACGCTTCTCCGCTTCGGAAGGCGCGGGGAAGTTCATGCCCCAGAACGTGTTGGTCGCGTCCAGAAAGGCGACTCCGTAGGTGTAAACTTCGCCTTCCACCCCGATCTGGCCCACCAAACGCACCTCGGCCTCCTTGTTCGTATCCAGGCGGCGGAGGATCAGTTCCTGCTCGGCGGAGAGCTTGTAGCGAGAAACGATGCCTGCGCCGTGACGACTGAGCAATACCGTTTTCGTTTGTTCCGAGAAAACCTTCCCCTCGGTGTCGCTGCCAACCAGAAGGATATTGATCTCCTTTGGAATTCGGCTGCTGCGGCGCACACCTTCGGGGGCCATTGGACTCACTTTCTAAAGAGGACGCTCTAAGCGATGGTACTTTGGGAAAATTGTTTCCGTCACGGACTTTCTGGAAAAATGACGCGCAAGTAGCAAGCCTCATTGGGTCTGCGACCGGAGACCGGCTGCCGGGCTCACGCAATTCAACCACAGGGTGGATGAACTCGGTGATGCGAGTGATTTTTCGTGGCAAGGTGCAGGGAGTCGATGGACTCGGAGTACTGGCGTGTGGCCCAGCCATCAATGGGCCCAACGCTCGAGGCCGAGAGATACAACTAGCGAGAAAGGGCAAGCAGTGATTCGTTGAGTGTGTTGAGGTCCGAATCCACGCGATAGTAGCCAGGGCGCCAGGACGCTGTTTTTTCTTCGGGATGAAAGCTAATCACGGCAAAATCGCTGGCCCCCGGTGCCTCTTTCCCAAGGCGCGGAAAATCTTCTCCAACGAAGATAGCCGGGTGCTGTCGAACCACCGCTTCGCACTCATGCACGGAAAGAACGGCTCGCAACATCCCCTGATTTCTTGCGTGCGGCTGACAGAAGTAGAGGTTCGGCATGGGCAGAGGAGATGATGGTAAATTCCGTGTAAAACGTGAATAGTACTTTCGGCCACCTGAACTTCGGAAATAGCCAAATCTCAAAAAAGCAGTTTGCGCCCCCGGGCAAGTTCCTTCTTGATCAAGTACTTACCGGTTTCGTTGTGGACACCTGTTCTCCGGTCCAAGGTATTTCATTTTGAACGACAAGCCAAGATTCGCCTCGACGGCGTTCACGGGAAAACGTGCATGGCGGTAAGGGCATAGATCGCCGCGCATGCAACGACTCGGCGCAAGTCGACGTACTCCCTCGGACCGTGCGCGACGGATAGAAGTCCTGGGCCGTACGCGTAAGCTGGCACGCCTCGCGCGGCATAGAAACGGGTCTCCAGCAATCCGGGGCACAACTCGAAGCGCGCCGGCTCGCCGGTTACTTCGTGGATTGCTTGAGCAAGGGCTTCGCCGGTGGATTCTCCTTCCCGGCATGATGCCGAGTCCCCCTCCTGCAAGAGCTCCCACGCCAGAGGTATGCCCTGACCCTGGCATTCCTTCAAAACGTCGATCAACGCGGCCTTTTCTTCTGCCAAGTCCTCCTCCGGATTGATGCGCCGGTCGATGGTGAACCAGCAGGCTTCCGGCACGACGTTGAAGTTCGTTCCGCCGCCGCTCTGCCCGCCAAGCATCAGGATGGAATTCGGTGCCTGTCCCGCGCCTATGTTGCAACTTGTTGTTCGCTGCTCCACTTCGCGCTTGCGTTCTTGGAGCCGCGTGACGACATAGTGCATTCGCTCGAACGCGTTCTCGCCCTGATGCTGCAATCCGACGTGAGCGGACCTGCCGAAGACCTCGACGCGGAGGGAGATTGCTCCGCGATTGGCATTCCAAACCACGCCGCTGGTTGGTTCGGCCAGTACCATGCCGATTCCCTTTCCGCCGGGAATGCCCTGCTCCGCCAGCCTTGCCGAACCGCGAGCGCCTCCTGTTTCTTCATCGGGAACCAGAAGCAGCTCGATCTTGCCGTCTATTTCCGCGTCGCATTCCTTCAGTGCCAGAATCGCGTACAGCATGGATATGATTCCGCCCTTCATATCGCAGGCGCCGCGTCCAAAAACAAAATGCCCTCGGCGCTGTGCCTGGAATTGCTCCTGGGACTGCGCGGGAACTACATCATAGTGTCCATGGAGATACAGGGTGCGCGCTCCATGGCCGTAGCTCGCGCAACTGCAAGCCGGAACTTCATCCGCGGCGCCCGGCTGCAAGGGAGGTTCAAGACGGCTGAATTCCAAGCCCAGCTTCGCGGTTTGTTTTTCGAGAACCTCGACAAACTGGCGATAATGCCGGCCCGGCGGATTCTCTGTCGGAATAGCAATGAAATCCGCTAACAGAGCGGCCATTTCGTCCACGTGTTGCTCGAGCCAACGCCGCAGGCGCTCGACCGCCTTGTTCTGAAGGGCTCGCATCCCCGTCATGCTCGAACCTTCCCGATGACTGTCCAAGCTCCATATTGGAGCCTGTGGTACGCTTTGGCGGATTTGCCGTGCGAATGAGCACATGCCGACGGACACAAAAGCCTTTGCCATAGCCCGCTGGGCGGCGCTTGTCTGGGTAGCGATCTGGTTCCCCCTCTACACTTGGTCATGGGGCTGGCGAAACATGCTGCACTTGTGTGACGCGAGCGTGGTGCTCGCTTGTCTCGGGCTGTGGTTCAGGCAATCTCTGCTGGTTTCCAGCCAGGCTCTTCTTGCGCCCCTTGTCGGAGTTTTGTGGAGCCTGGACGTCGGCTGGCGAATCGTCACCGGTCATCATCTTGTGGGCGGCACAGAATACATGTGGGATGCCCATTACTCGCTGTTGGTCAGGTTACTCTCGTGCTTCCACATCGTTTTACCGGTTGTTCTGCTGTGGTCGCTCGAGATTCTCGGTTACGACCGCCGGGCCCTGGGATTTCAAACTTTGATTACCGGAATCTTGCTGATTCTTTCGCGGTTTCTGTCTCCGGAACTCAACATGAACTATGCGTTTCGGGATCCTTTGCTACACCGCGCGTGGGGTCCGGCTCCGTCGCACCTTGTGGTTATCCTGGCGGGTTGCGTCGCAATTTTCTTCTGGCCAACGCACCTTGTGTTTCTGCGTGCTTTTCCTGCGGCGCGGCGAGCGGATGCCGGAATAAGGAATCCCGAAAGCGGAGAAAGCCGGAAGAAGTGACAATGGACACAACCAAGAAGCTCGAGTACGAGGCAATGCTGCAAACCGCGCTCGCCGAAGCCCGCGCAGGCCTGGCCGAAGGCGGGATCCCCATTGGCGCCGCTCTTTTTACTCGCGAAGGAAAACTTTTAGGCAAGGGTCACAATCGCCGGGTTCAGGAAGGGGATCCTTCGGCGCACGGAGAAACCGACGCGTTTCGCCGCGCCGGCCGCCAGAGGTCCTACCGCGACAAGATCATGGTAACGACGTTAGCCCCTTGCTGGTATTGCAGCGGATTGATTCGTCAATTTGGCATCGGAACGGTCGTCGTCGGCGAGTCCGTGAACTTCGAAGGCGGAATCTCTTGGTTGCGCGAGAATGGCGTCGAGGTGATTGACCTCGGCTCCGAGGAATGCATGGACTTGCTGGCGCAGTATGTGAAAGCTCATCCCGAAGTCTGGAAGGAGGATATCGGGCAAGAGTAGGCTTCCGCCGTGACCGCCACCGGCCCTGCTGATGATGGACTTCCTCATCTTTCTCTGATATTCCTAAGGCGGCTCTCGCCCCAGGGCGGGGGACGCTCTTTGGCGCGGCCGCCACTTTCACTTGCAGAACGGCTCCTATTGTTTTCCTGCGACCTGGAACGAGTACGTCCTGCAAGGACTGCCGGGGCAGAGAGAGGAGGGGGCGTATGTTCGAGGCGAGTGAGGAAGCAAAGACATCCGGCGCATCCAAGGGGCTGTGGATCGTTTTCGCTGTTGTTGTGCTAGCCATTGCCGTTGGCGGTTATCTATTCATCTCCAAAGCAAAAGCAAGTAAACCATCGCCTGTCTTGGCTGCGGCCACGCCCACTGGCCCTGCTGATCCGCTTCGGGATTTAAAAGTGCAACGCGCCACCATGAGCAAAGACCGCACCGGAACGACGGCCGTCTGGCTCGTAAGCATTGAGAACAGATCGGCGTCCTATACCTACAGCAACATCCAGTACGAAACCACGTACGTCGGCTCAAACAGTGTTGCCGTCCTTATCAACAAAGGAACCATACCGGTAAGCATAGAGCCCGGCGGGCAGCAGAATTCAGAAATCAACGACGCACTCTACCCCGCCGGCACCGCCTGGTACAAAATTAGGATTACCGGAGCAAATGCGTCCGCGCAATAAATCCGGCGCGGTAGCAAATCAGATATGACGGCAACGTCCTCGGATCCTTTTCTGTCTAAAGACATTCCGGAGCAGTTCAATATTGCCGAGTATTTTTTGGATGCCCCTGCCTTCCGGTACCCACACAAGGCAGCCATCGTCGGCGAGCCGTGCCGTTTCACCTACGCCGAACTCGACGCACTCGCCAATCGCGTGGGGAATGCGCTTCTCGACCTGCGGGTATCCCGCGGGGACCGCGTCCTCATCGTCCTTCCGGACTCCGCGGAATTCATCGCCTCGTTTTTTGGCGCTGCCAAAATAGGCGCTATCGCTGTGCCAGTAAATCCTTTTGCGCGGCCCGCGGATTACATCCACTACATTGAAAATAGCGAACCGCGGGCTGCCATCATCCACTCCGACGCGCTCGAAGCCTTCCTGCCGGCCTCCGGCGAGCGACCGCAAATGCCGATGGTTGTTGTTAACGAAGGACCACTGGAAACCCACGGAGTGTCCTGCGCCACCTGGCGCGTTTGGATTGCCTCGTCGAGCGACCTGCTCGCGCCAGTCGATACTTCCGCTTGCGACCCAGCTTTTATGCTCTACACCTCCGGCAGTGGAGGAACACCCAAAGCGGCAGTGCACCGCCATGGCGACATGCTGGTGGCCACGCGCAATTACGCGCAGGGTGTTCTCGGCTTGCGCGCAAATGATGTGACTTTTTCCACATCGAAGCTGTTTTTCGCCTACGGGCTGGGAAATGGCATGTATTTCCCACTCGCGTGCGGCGCAAGCACCATGCTAAATCCCAAGCGCGCCAACGCCGGGCATGTCATTCGATTGGTATCCACACACCGGCCGACGATTTTTTTCTCGGTTCCGACACTTTACGCCGCTATTCTCCGCGAGGCAGAAACGACCGCCGAGAGCCTTGATTTTTCTTCGGTCCGGCTGTGCGTTTCGGCCGGCGAAACGCTGCCCGCTGAAATTTTCGAACGCTGGAGGCGGACCACGGGACTCGAGATTCTCGACGGCATCGGCTCGACGGAGATGCTGCATATCTTCATCTCCAGTCGACCGGGCAACTGCAAACCGGGGAGTTGCGGCACCACCGTGCCCGGTTATGACGCAAGAATTGTCGATGACGCAGGCGAGGACGTGCCCTCCGGCGAAATTGGAAACTTCTGGGTGCGCGGCGGCAGCGCGCTCGCAGAATATTGGCGGATTCCGGAGCTGACGGCGCGCACGAAACGGGGCGAGTGGGTGATCACCGGCGACAAGTTCGTGCGCGATGCCGATGGCTATTATCGCTATTGTGGCCGCGCCGACGATATGTTGAAAATCGCGGGCATGTGGGTCTCGCCTGTGGAAGTGGAGAATGTGCTTCTCGGCCATCCGCAGGTGGCAGAAGCCGCGGTGGTCGGAGCGAGCGATGCCCGCGGGCTGACCTACGCCGTTGCCCACGTTACCTTGCGCGCGGGCTGCGAAGGATCAGACCAACTGGCCGAAGAGATTCGCAGTCACATTAAAGCGCGGCTGGTCTCGCACAAGGTTCCCCGCGAAGTGCGTTTCTGTAGCGAGCTCCCCAAGACCGTGACAGGAAAGATCCAACGGTTTAAGCTGCGCGCCAGCACCACGCCCGGCTGATTCACGGCCGCAAACTTAGGGCGCGGCGAAACCCGCCTCGCAAAGGTAAAATGACATCGCAGAAATACCCGTGGAGGAAAAGATGGCGAAGAAGCCGACGGTCGAGGAGGCGCGACTGATTCTCGAGCTCTACAACCTCAGGCGCGAGCCTGAAATGCGTAAAGCCCGGCAGTGGTGGCTCACTCAGTTTTGGCCAACTTGCGCCGATGATTTCATGAGGGTGGCCATGGATTTCGGCTCGCAAGAAAACAACTGGCTTCGGCAGGTGGGGAGCTACTGGGGAATTGCTACAACTTTCGTATTGAACGGGATCATCAGCGAAAAACTGTTCTTTGAGCCGGCTTTTTGCGGGGAATTGTACTTCATGCTTGCCAAAGTCCGCCCGTTCTTAGAGGAGATCCGCGAAAAGGCAAAGAACCGCGATCTCTTTCTGCTGTCCGAAAAGGCGATTTACGGTTCCAAGCTGGGCCGCGCGCAGTTTGAAAAGGTAGAAGCCCGCGTGAATATGCTGCGCCCAAAGCGGGGGGCCTGACGATGCCGGGAAGGGGTCCACTCCTGCTCTCGAAGGTCATCCGTCGTATCGCACCGGCACTATTTTTGCTTCCGGCACTGGCCAGCGCACGAGTCCCGCTGACCTGCGGCACAGGCGTAACCGTCGAATTAAGCGGCCCGGCTTCAAGCCAGGGCAGCTTGCTCCTTCTGGAAGTTCGTAGCCGTAAGCCGTTGACCGAACTGAGCGCCGAGTGGAACTCGAAGAACGTTCCCTTCTGGCCGGTTGCTAACGAACGCTCTGATTCGAGCAAGGTTGCGGCGGTCGAACGGCGCCAGGCCCTTCTTGGAGTCGACTTGGAAAAACCGCCCGGCAGCTATCCCCTGCTCATCCACGCGCAGACCGCCTCCGACCAGCCCGAGAGGTGCACGTTTCAGATTCCCGTTCGCGTGGGAAAGTTCGCCATCGAGAGGCTGCAAGTCGGCAAAGAATTCGTCGAACCCAGTCCCGACCAAATCAAGCGGGCGAACGAAGAACGCGACAAGCTGCGCGCGATTTTCGACCAGGTGACGCCGGAAAAATTATGGGAAGGGGATTTCCGTGTGCCGCTCGACGGCGTGACCACCGGCGGCAACTTCGGCAAGCGCCGCATCTTGAACGGCCAGCCCGGCTCGCCCCACAGCGGCGTGGATTTCCCCTCCCCCACCGGTACTCCCATTCACGCGGCTCAGAGCGGCCGCGTGGCGCTAGCCCAGGAACTCTTCTTTTCCGGCAACACCGTTGTCGTCGATCACGGCCTTGGGATTTATAGCTTCTATGGCCACCTGTCCGAAATCGACGTGAACGTTGGCGACCCGTTGCAGTCCGGCCAGGTCCTGGGCAAGGTGGGCGCGACCGGCCGCGTTACGGGTCCGCACCTCCATTGGGGCCTTACGGTAGAGCGCGCCCGCGTGAACCCCCTCGAACTAGTCAAGCTTCTAGGGCGCGGGAGGGACCCCGTCCGGCGGGTGACCCACAAGCGGAAATGAAAGACCCAACACGGGAGCCTTGTTGAGAACCATCAGCACCTGTAGAGAATAGGGGCGTGTCGCCCGACCCTCATGTTTGACCATAGTCCCAGGAAGCTTTTTAGAATCAAGTGGTTGCGAAGCGGTGATTTTGTTCCTCGAGATGAATGGCATTCCTTTCTGGTCGTCTCGTTTTACCCTTCGGAAAACCGGGGTACCAGGGTACTGGTCTCGATCGGCCTTTTTATGGTACTGTTACGCCATTGTTACCGGAGAGGTCCGAGGTTCAGGATAGGGCGGTGTGGGCAAGATTCGTGCTAGCTACCTCGCTTTTGATGTTCGTGCGCTTTAGCACGCTGCTGACACGTCACTGCAGGCGAATCCCTTCGGAGAAACGGGCCGACTAGCCGCGGTGTAGCTCTGAATTCGACTTGAGGTCGCGCAGAAATGTCCCTGCTTCATTTTCGGGTCAAAGAACGCCGCCGCACTTTAAGGGTGGCTTTGACCGTCCCGCTGACGGTCCACGGAAAAACAGACTGCGGCGAACGCTTTTCGACACACACCAGCTCGCAATCCGTCAATCGCCATGGCGCATTGTTTCACCTCGAAGAAACCGTAGTCGTGGGTCAGACGATGATTCTGGTTAATGACCATACCGCCCAGTCGATTGAGTGTCGCGTCGTGTCGATCCATCGCGCCCGCGACAGCAAGCAATATGTCGGCGTAGAATTTCTCTCTCCCGAAACCAACTTCTGGCACATGGAGTTCCCCACGCCCGGGGCGAAACCCCTGCGCCGGGTGCTTGCCGACAAAGCCTCGGCGTAGCTAGTCCAAATTAGATTAGGACGCCTCCACCCCCGAAATCCTCGACTGCACGGAACCGCCAAGCATTAAAATTTCCTCGTGCACGAGGCCCCCACACGAATTGGCTTGATCTCGGACACTCACGGCTTGCTGCGACCGCAAGCCCTAGAGGCCCTTCGCGGCTGCGAGCTGATTCTCCATGCCGGAGACGTGGGAAAGCCCGAAATTCTCACCGCTCTCCGAGAACTTGCGCTTGTGATTGCTGTGCGCGGCAACGTCGATCAAGGAGATTGGGCCAAGGTGCTGCCGGAAACGGCCGTGGCGGAGGCCGGGGCGATCCTGCTTTACGTTCTGCACGACGTGCATGCGCTCGACTTGGACCCTCGAGCCGCTGGCTTCCGCGTGGTTGTCAGCGGCCATTCCCATCAGCCAGGGAAGTTCGAGCGCAATGGGGTCCTCTACATCAATCCCGGCAGTGCCGGGCCGCGGAGATTTCATTTGCCGGTGAGCGTGGCGCGCTTGAATCTGGGCCGCACGCCCTTCGAAGTGGAGTTCGTGGAGCTCCACCGGGGCCGCTGATTTCCTATTGACATCCCATAGGAGTCGCGCATACTTGTATGGTTTTCCCATAGGAGGAGTATGGGCGACAAAGCGGAAGTCTGGCAGGGCACTCTCGCGCTCATGATTTTGAAAACCCTCGAAACGCTCGGGCCTCTTCACGGTTATGGTATTGCCCGGCGCATCGAACAGATTAGCGGCGACCTTTTGTCGTTGAACTATGGAACGGTGTACCCGGCTTTGCTGAAGCTTGAGCAGGAAGGCTCGATCGAATCCGAATGGGGCGTCTCTGACAACAATCGCAAAGCGAAATACTACAAACTGACCCGCTCCGGCCACAAACAGTTGGAGCGGGAGGCGCGCGATTGGCGGCAAGCTCAAGCTATCCTGGCGAAGTTCCTGTCGGCGACGGAGCCGTGCACATGAGCCAGATCTGGAAGACGTCTCGCGCGTGTTTCGAGCGGCTCCGTGGTCTCTTCCACAAGGCGCAGCGTGATGCGGAATTTGTGGCGGAGTTGGAGAGCCATCTACAACTCCATGTGGAAGACAACCTCCGGGCGGGCATGACGCCCGAAGCGGCCCGCCGCAAAGCCCTGATCGAACTCGGCGGGCTCGAACAGACCAAGGAACGATACCGCGATCGTCGCGGCATTCCCTTTCTCGAGTTCTTCTGGCACGACCTGCGTTTCGGCGCGCGACTTCTTGCGAAGGCTCCCTGGGCATGTCCCGCCTCCTTGCCAGTTTGCCGGGCGAGGCGCGTATCCCCCTTTTGTTTAACGTCGCTCCGTTTGACCCGCTAACGCTTGCGAGCGTATCGGCCATCTTGGT
>DATAIH010000109.1:0-2010 GCA_036262755.1 Candidatus Acidiferrum sp. | reverse complement strand
TTGGGCGTGGGCGGAGCCAGCGAGGATGATCTGTACGCGGCCATGGACTGGCTGGGAGAACGCCAGGAGCGCATCGAGAAAAAGCTCGCCGCCCGTCATCTCGAGGAGGGCGGATTGGTGCTCTATGACGTGTCCAGCAGTTACTACGAAGGACGCACTTGTCCGTTGGCACAATTTGGCCATGACCGCGATGGTCAGAAGGGTTTGCCGATCATCGTCTACGGGGTGATGACGAATGGCGAAGGGTGTCCGGTGGCGGTGGAGGTGTATGCGGGCAACACCGGGGACCCGACGACAGTGGCAGAGCAAATCGCGAAGCTGCGCGAGCGGTTTGGCCTGGTGCGGGTGGTGCTGGTGGGAGATCGCGGGATGCTGACTCAGCCGCAGATCGACAAGCTGAAGCAGCATACCGGCTTGGGATGGATCACGGCGCTCACCAGCGTGGCGATTCGGGAACTAGTGAAGCAAGGGGCCTTACAACTGTCTTTGCTGGACGAGAAGAATTTGGCCGAGATCACTTCGCCGGAGTATCCCGAGGAGCGGCTGATGGTTTGTCATAACCCGCTGCTGGAACAAGAGCGGAAGCGCAAGCGGGAAGAGTTGTTGGAGGCGACGGAGAAGAATCTGGAGAAGATTCGCCGCGAGGTGGAGCGGCGGAAGAAGAAGCCGCTCACCGCCGACGCCATTGGAGTGAAGGTGGGCAAGGTTCTGGGACGGTACAAGATGGGGAAACACTTTCGCTATGAGATTGGGGAGAACCAGTTCACCTGGAGTCGTCGCCAGGAGTCGATTCAGCAAGAGGCGCAGCTGGACGGGATTTATGTGCTGCGCACCAGCGAACCGGCGGAGCGGCTGTCGGCGGAGGACACGGTGCGCAGTTACAAGAGTCTGGCGGAGGTGGAACGAGCCTTTCGTTGTCTGAAGGGAGTGGATCTGTTGGTACGGCCGATTCGGCATCGCACCGAGGAGCGGGTGCCGGCGCACATTTTTCTTTGCCTATTGGCCTACTACGTGGAATGGCACCTGCGCCGCGCCTGGGCGCCGCTGTTGTACGAGGATGAAGAGCGATGGCAGCAGCGCCAGCGGCGGAATCCGGTTCTCTCGGCGCAGCCGTCGGAATCCGCGCAGCGCAAGAAGCGCACGCATCAAACCGCGGACGGGCTTCCGCTCCACAGCTTTCATGGTTTGCTGCAGGAGTTGGCCAGTCGGGCGCGAGTCACCTACGCCCTCAAATCGGGCGCGTCGCCGGAGAAATCGAGTCTGACCTTTGAGCAGGTGCCGGAGCCGAACCCCGTGCAAGCTCGGGCCTACGACTTGATCCGCACGTTCTCAGTAGCACGCGGATAACAAACCTGCCATCTCGTTGCAAATCAGCAGAATACTCTCTGAAATCTTCTTGAACTTCGGCTTAGTTGTGCGGCGATGCGGCAATTTGAGGCGGCTCAGGAGGCATCTGCGAGCGCCTCTTGGGAGTGCAGTCTCCTGGCAAAATCCCGCGCGTTTGGCAAGCCAGCCCTCGCCCAAAAAGGAAAGAGCCAGATTGATTTCTCAACCTGGCTCTTATTTATGCCGGCAACGACCTACTCTCCCACACACTTTCGCGTGCAGTAACATCGGCCCTGCGGGGCTTAACTTCCGTGTTCGGGATGGGAACGGGTGGATCCCCCGCGGTAAGATCACCGACAACTGGAGACGCTTTAGCAGGCGTCAATGAGCCGCACTCAGGCGGCGAAATGCGAGCCTGCTGCCTGAATCCCTCGCGTTGTGTGCGAGGGATCTGGCGAGCGCCATCTCGGTGTCGCTGTGAAGCGACGAACTCTCAAAGATCCTGAGAACGATCTCTCACAACTGAATAGATTGGGACGGGCCTACTTTCATTTTGGTTTACTTTCCGATTTCAGCCGTCTTTACGGGGCCTTCGTCGGCGCGGAAGCTCCAAGCCAACTTTCAACTTCTGCTCAGGTTCTAGCTAAAAGCCAAGAGCTAACAGCTAAGAGCTTCATCTGCACC
>DATAIH010000108.1:0-41517 GCA_036262755.1 Candidatus Acidiferrum sp. | reverse complement strand
TATTTCTGCGCGTCCGCAGGTCGCTGCTGGTTCATATGCGCGACCCCCAGGGTATTGAATCGGTACGCTTCCGAGGCGTTGCGCTTTTGCTCGGGCTTTTTTGCTGCCGCTGCTTTGTTCTGTCCTGTGCGTGCAGCCACCGATATGCCAATCGCTGCGCCAAAACACAGCAGTGCGCCAGCGCCGAGCGAAATTCCACGCCGAACGTTCGAGTGCATGAAAGTTTCTTCCTCTTCCTAACCCCAACAACTCGATGCAAAATCCTCCCGCCCCGAGACCTTTGAAATTTTCCCGGCTGCCTCCCCCAAGGTCAACTTATTTTATCTTTTTGATCGCCGGTTCACCTTTTGCATCGCTTCACGCTTGACCCGCATCCCATCCTACGCATACGCTCGCAGTTCCCCTTATGAGCACGTCGCTTCGCTTCTCCACGATCTTGGAAGCCGCCCGAGACATTCGCGCTAAGAAACTTTCTCCGGTGGAACTTGTCGAATCTCATCTGCGCGCGATCGCCTCTCTCGAACCGAAGCTCCATGCCTTCGTTCACTTGGACGCAGACGGCGCTCGCATGCAAGCCCGCGCCGCAGAAACCGCGGTGTCACGCGGCGAGCGGCTTGGTCCTCTTCACGGTGTGCCCCTCACCGTCAAAAGTTCGATCGACGTCACTGGCTGGCCTTGCCCCGCTGGCTCCCTGCTTCGCAAAGACTACGTCCCTCGCGCCGACGCCCCCCTGGTTCGGCGGCTAAAATCGGCGGGCGCGATTCTCCTCGGCAGCACCAACACGCCGGAATTTCTGATGGCATATGAAACTAACAATCTCCTCAGCGGAAAAACCAGTAATCCCTGGAACCTCGCTCACTCCGCGGGCGGCTCAAGCGGCGGAGAAGCTGCCGCTATCGCTGCGGGCTGCTCGATGGGGGGCGTGGGCAGTGACGGCGGCGGCTCCATTCGCGTGCCCGCTCATTTCTGCGGCGTCTGCGGACTAAAGCCCACTCCCGGCCGGATTCCTGCCACCGGCCATTTCCCCTCAGGCGCCGGGGCGTTTGGTTGGATCGGTGTTGTCGGCCCCATGGCACGCACCATCACCGATGTGCGCCCGCTTTTCGAAGTTCTGGCCGGCCCGGATGCCGGAGACGCGCACTCCGCGCCCGTCCCCGTCCGCTCATACCCCGAAAGAGACCTGCGGACCACGCGCGTCGGCATCCTGGAGAGTGCCGCACTTGGCAAGGCCACTCCCGAAACGCGCGCCGCCGTCGACCGCGCTGCCAAAACGCTCAGCGATAACGGGTTGGCCGTTGAACCATTCGAATTGGCTGGCCTCGATCGTGCCCTCGAACTCTGGTGGTTTTTCTTCGGCGCGGTCATCGCCCATTTACTCAACGCCAATCTTGCCGGCCACGAATCGCAGCTCAGCCCCCTGCTGCGGGAATATCTTTCGCACGCCACTTCTCCGAATCCCCTCTCGATCGATCAGTTTCTTCAGGCTTGTGCCGACCGCGACCTCCTCCGCGAAAAAATTCTCCGCCAAATGGACAACGTCCCTGTCCTTCTCTCGCCGGTCTCCTCCGCGCCCGCGTTCCGCCATGGAGAAGGAAACTACAACCCCGGAACCGGTTACCTTGACACCATGCGTTTCTCGCAGTGGCTCAACTTAACCGGCTTCCCGGGGGCCTCGGTCCCGATCAGCTTTTCGGACGAAGGTCTTCCTATCGGTGTGCAAATCATCGGCCGGCCCTTTGAAGAAGAACTCCTCCTCGCCGTCGCCGAAGCGCTCGAACAATCTCGCGGTCCCTGGCAACCTCCGCCAACCGTAGAAGCAAAATAATCCGTAATCTTGTTATTGCGGCTGTTTCGTCAGTTCCGGATTCGGGACCGGCTCCTGTTCCAGAGCGTTGCGCTCCTTGTTCAACTGGGCATCTATCGATTTCTGTGCCGCCGCAAATTCCACTTGCGCCTCTTTTTCCCGGCCCAACTGCGCAAGAATTCTCCCGCGCAAAAAGTGCCCGCCATGGATTTCCGGCGACAGCCGCAGCGCCGCATCGGCCATTTTCAAAGCCTCCGGCAATTTCTTTTGTTTCTGGTAAAGCTTGGCCAAGCCGAGGTACGCTCCATCGCTCTTCGGATTCCTCTCGAGCGCTTCGCGAAATTCCTTCTCGGCCTGTTCATCCTTTTGCATCCGCGAGTAGAGCACTCCAAGCTGCTCATAGTTGTCCGCCAGGTCCGGCTCCAGTTCGATGTCCTTCTGAAACTCCGCCTCGGCGCGGTCATTCTGGCCAAGACGCATATACGTAATACCCAGATCCAGATGTAGGAACGGCAGGTCGGAATTGATCGCTGCCGCCAGTTCCAGTTCCTCCTGTGCTTCGGGCACTTCGTATCGGTTGAGGAATGCCTTCCCAAGAATGAGGTGGTATTCCGCCGTTTTTCCGCCCACTGCGATCATTTGCTTCAGTATTTTTTCATCGAGTTCTTTCTGGCCCGACTCTACCGCCGCGATATCAAGAAGGTAAAGATATGCCACATCATTCGATTTTTCCGCCCACAGAGGCTGCAAGACCTTGACCGCGTCCGCGTAGCGTTTCGAGAGGACCTCGCAAAGTCCCAAAAGGTGACGGGCCTGCTCGGAGCCCGGCTCTTCGCGAAGAACCGAAGCGAGCGGCGCAATCGCGGCAGCATAATCTCCGCGCCGGTACTCGACCAGACCGATGTTCAACCGGATTCCCGCCAGCTTCGGGTCGAGTGTCTCAGCCTGTCGCAAAAGCTGAATCGCCCGTTCCCACTGCTTGCGCCTCATGGCGATCACGCCCAAATTCGAATACGCCGCCGCCGAACGCGGGTCCGCCGCAAGAACACGCCGAAACGCCGCCTCCGCGGCGTCGAGGTTTCCGTCCTTGAGCGCCGCCTGTCCTTGCGCAAACCACTTTTCAGGGTTCGCACGGGGAGGGCCATCCGTTCCCACCGCGGACTGCTGAAAGGCGAAATTTCTTACCGGTTGCGACCACGCAGAAACGGTGGCCACCGCGCCACACAAAACAGCGGAAACCAAGGCGCAAGCGCTACAGAGGTAAGGAAATACTCTCATCAGCAGCTAGTTTCCGGTAGCACCGTTGAAATTACAAGAAGTGTAGCTCTGGCGAAGATGCCCTTCTTCAGATTCGAGACCCGGCCTTGACCCACGAAGGGGACGATGTACGCGTCATGCGACTAGCCACTTCGGTTTTCCACGTTTGACCTTGAACTTTTGACTTGACACACGCTTTTCAAAGCAGTATTAACTCGTTTTAATAAGCAGCTCCGGTGCACTTTTTTTTGAGAGTGGTCGAGTGGTGGGGGCTGTCTGGAGTGAGGGGCTTCTTCGAACGGCGGTGGTCGCTCAGATACGCAGTTGCCTCTCGAACTGTGTCCGTAGGTTCCCAGCCATTTTTGTCGTCACCCCAATTTCCATATTTTCTGGAGGGTCTTACCGTGACGGAAAACCTTAATCGCTTGCATCAACGAAGCATCATCAGGGCGGTCGCACCCATGTGGCTCTGCCTCTTTGTGACTGCGCTGATGCTGCCACCTGCTTCTCGCGCGCAGGATACCGGTTATATCGGTGGCACAATCAGCGACAAAACGGGGGCAGCCGTCGTTGCCGCCGAAGTTGTGCTCACCAATGCGGCTGGCAGCCTGACGCGTACCACGGCTTCTAACACCGATGGCGCGTATGTGATTCCCGGGTTACCCGGCGACACGTATAACCTCGTGGTCACCGCCAAAGGCTTTCAAAAGTACTCGGTGCAGAGGATCGTCCTGAGTGTTGCCGAAAAGGCTCGCATTGACGTCCAGCTCACCGTCGGAGCCGTCACGGAAATCGTCGAGGTCACGGGCGAAAGCGTTGCCCAAGTCGAAACCACCTCCTCCGAACTCGGCGCCACGATCTCCGGTCAACAGGTCCAGCAACTGGAACTGAACGGGCGCAACTTCACACAGCTTGTCACCCTCACACCCGGCGTCGTCAACCAGACGGGACAGGACGAGGGCAAGGTCGGTGTCTATGGCAATGTCGCCTACTCCATTAACGGCGGTCGCAATGAGTACAACAACTGGGAGCTCGACGGCGGCGACAACATGGACAATGGCTCGAACTCCACGCTGAACGTCTACCCTAATGTCGAAGCCATCGCGGAGTTCAAAGTTCTCACCTCCAACTACGGCGCGCAGTACGGCCGCAACGGCTCCGGCACCATCGAGGTCGAGACCAAATCAGGTACAACGTCGTTCCACGGCAGTGCTTTCGAATACCTCCGCAATGATTTTTTCAATGCCAACGAGTACTTTAACAACGCCGCTGGCATTGCACGCCCACCCTACAAAAAGCATGATTTTGGCTACACCTTGGGTGGCCCGGTGTTCATTCCGAACCACTACAATGTGGACAAGAAGAAGACATTCGTTTTCTGGTCCCAGGAATGGCGGAGAGAGAAGAACCCCCAAACGATCGCACCGATAAACGTTCCTTCTGCCGCCGAGCGCAGCGGCGACTTTAGCGACATCTGTCCTGGAACCAACTGTCCACATCAAGCCAACGGAAGCCCTTTCGCCGGCAACACCATCACACCGACGGCGGTCGGGCAGGCGCTGCTCGGCTTGATCCCTCAAGCAACGTCGGGCTTCACCCTCGGCGGCCTTCCTGCCTTCGAACAAACCGTTTCTACTCCCACGACTTGGCGCGAAGAACTGGTGCGCGTCGACCACAACTTGACGGACAATTACCGGCTGACCTTCCGCTATATCCATGATTCGTGGAGCACTATCGTTCCCAATCCTCTTTGGGGAAACGGCACCTCCAGCTTCGAGAACATCCAAACCAACTTCGTCGGCCCCGGCACAAGCTTTGTCGCGCGTCTGAACGCCAACATCTCGCCAACGCTCCTGAATGAGTTCGTGGCCAGTTATACTGCCGACCATATCTTCCTGACGGCCCTGAATAATCCTGCGCCGCTTCCTGCCGGGGCCATGGGCTCTATCTTTAACAACGGCTTCGGCGGCAAACTCCCGTCCATCCAGCTCAACGGAAACACGGCCCTATACGGCGGGCTTGGCCAGGATACCGGCTACTTCCCCTGGAACAACGCCAACCCCACTTACACGTATCGCGACAACCTGACCAAGATTGTGGGCACGCACACTTTCCAAATTGGCGCCTACATGGCCTTTGCTCAGAAGAACGAGGAGAATTCCCCGAACGTTCAGGGCATCTTGACCTTTGACGCCAGCAAGAGCGTCAGTTCCGGAAACGCCTTGGCCGACATGCTCCTCGGCAATATCGCTAGCTACTCCCAGTGGAGCGCCATCCTCAAATACTATGACCGTTACAAAATCGTCGAGCCCTACTTCAACGATGACTGGCGCATCACCAAGCGCCTCACTCTTAATCTGGGGTTGCGGGTCAGCCTGTTCGGGACCTATCGCGAACGCTACCGGAATGCCTTCAACTTCAACCCAGCCATGTTTGTGGGCGGACACGTCGCAGGCGGCGGCAGCGGCAACGAGCCTACTTTCGATGCCAATGGCAATCTGGCACAAAACGGTGGGGGCACCGCCAATCCCTTGAACGGCGTCGTCCAGTGCGGAGGAACAGGCGGAAATCTGCCACTCCTCCCGGGGTCATTATTCCCCACGGTGAATATCGGTTCTTCCTCGAACGCCGGCTGCCTCTCCGGACACCTCTTCAACCCCGCGCCGCGCATCGGCTTCGCCTTTGACCCCAAAGGCGATGGCAAAACCGCGATTCGCGGCGGTTATGGCATCTTTTACGAACACACCAACGGCAACGAGGGCAACACCGAGTCGCTGGAAGGCTCCGCTCCGCTCGTTCTTAGAGCAACCCAATCCAACATCGTTGGATACACAAACATCGGTGCAGGCGCAGGACAGGTACCGCTGCCTCCGCTATCCCTCGTTTCCATACCCAATCAGGTTAAATGGCCCTATGTTCAGCAGTGGAACTTGGGAGTTCAGCATGAGCTGCCCACTCACATTGTTCTTTCCGTAGCTTACGTCGGCAGCAAAGGCACACACCTAACTCTGGTTACGAACAGCAACCAACTCTGTGCCATCAGCGGCGGCGGCATTTGCGGCCCGGCCGTTGCCAATCCTTACACACCTGGCGAAGCAATATCGGTCTTCGACGCAGTGAATAACCCAACCGGAAACACAAACTGTGCCAACGGGACAGTGAATGGCGTGCCCGTGACCGGCCCGGCGGCGAACAATCTGGCCGTCGCGGCTTGCGGTGCAAGCGCCGATCCCCTCCGTACCGCGTTCCCCGGCTACAGCAACGTCACGTCCCTTCGCGATGCGGCCGATTCCATCTATCATGCTCTGCAAGTCTCCGCGAACCGCACCGTCGGAAATTTGACCCTGAGCCTTGCGTACACCTACAGCCATGCCATTGATGACTCTTCCGACCGGAGCGACTTTGGGTTTGTCAACGCCTACAATATCGCTGCCAATCGCGCCAGCTCCAATTTCGACCAGCGGCATGCCCTGTCGTTGAGCTACGTCTACGGCCTGCCGCTCTTTAAGGGGGCCTCAGGCTTCACACGTGCCGCCCTTGGCGGATGGCAAGTATCGGGCATCACCATAGTGCAGACGGGTCTCCCCCAAAACGTGATCAATGGCACCACGTTCGGCGACAACGCTGGCGTAGGCAACGGCCTGATCAGCAGTAACCTGGGATCGGGTTCTCGTCCCGACCAAGTCGGCAATCCCAATAACGTCCCCGCAAATCCGAACCCTGCTGCGCCGGGACCGCTTTTGTACAATCCGGCGGCGTATGCGATTCCCACCGGCCTCACTTTCGGAGACGTCGGCCGCAACACCGTGAACCTGCCGCGCCACACCAACTTCGATTTCGGCCTCTTCAAGAGCTTTAAGTTCACCGAAAAAACCGGCCTGGATTTTCGCTGGGAAAACTTCAACGTATTTAACCACACGGAGTTCAACGGCATGAACGCCAGCCTTGGGGCGAGCAATTTCCTGTACGCAACCACCACGCACCTTGGCCGCGTCATGCAGTTTGGCTTGCGTCTCTATTTCTGACGCCTCTAACCCCGAAGGGCGGCGATTCGAATCGCCGCCCTTTTGTTTCTTGGGAACGCCCTCGGTGTTTGACACTCTATTAGACTCGCTGTTCCCTTTTCTCCTCAAAGAGGTAGAATGCAGCGCATGAACCGACGCACATTTATCGGCAGTTCGCTTGTTGCAACTCTTTCCGCCGCTGCCAAACCCGTCTGGGCCGCGGCCCCTCTTAACTTTGCCCAGGCAAATCCTGATAACCCAACGCGCAAAATCGACGCCATTGGGCTCCAGCTCTACACCGTTCGCGCTGCCATGAAAAAAGACTTTGGCGGCACCATCGCCAGAGTTGCCGCCACCGGCTACAACGAAGTGGAGTTCGCGGGCTACTACAACAACTCGCCGAAAGAGATTCGTGAACTACTCGATAAAGATGGCCTCGTGGCTCCCTCCTGTCACGTCGACTACGGCACCGTCGAAAACAAGTGGCCCGAGACTATCGAGGCCGCGAAAGTCGTCGGCCACAGCTACATCATTTGCCCCTGGATCGACGAAAAACAGCGCGCCGAAACCGGCGGATGGAAACGGGCCGCCGATCTTTTCAACAAAGCAGGCGAAGCCAGCCAAAAGGCAGGCATCCAGTTCGGGTATCACAACCATTCCTTCGAGTTTCAACCGGCCGAAACACTCGGCGGAAAACTGCCCTACGATTTCCTTCTCGCCGAAACCGATCCCAAACTTGTGGCCATGGAAATGGACCTCTGCTGGATCAGCGTAGCGGGGAAGAATCCTATCGATTATTTCGACAAATATCCCGGCCGCTTCCCGCTTGTTCATGTGAAGGACTGGGTCAAGGACTCGACGCACTCCAGCGGCTATAAGGGCGCTATGGGGCAGAGCGTCACGTACAACGGGCGGATGGCTAACGTCGGCGAAGGTTCCATTGACTGGAAAAATCTTTTCGCCCACGCTGACAACGCCGGCATCAAGCATTATTTCGTCGAGAATGATGACCCGAAATCAGCCTTTGATGACATCAGGATCAGTTATAACTATCTGCGGGATCTGAGATTCTAGGCATTTGTCTGTAGGGCGCGGCATTCTGCGCCATTATCTGGCTCGGATGCTCCGGTATGCGGATAGGATCTAGGCGCACGATAGGTTGTGTGCCCGTTAATTTGTGCACCTGTAGTGGCCGGGCTTGAGCCGGTAGGGGTTGTCGGGTCCCGGGGGCTTGGTGTCCGATCTGTGGTTCCCGTTTTGGCTCTTAGGCACCATTTCGAACGGACTTGATCCGAGCGGCTGATCTCTGGTCTCGTTTTGGGCTTGGACCGTCAACGGTGAACTGGCGACTTTTAACTTCCTCTAGGAGCGCAACATGAAAAAAGACCTGTCACGCCGCGAATTCCTCCAGCGCAGCGCCGGCGCAACCGGTGCGTTCGCCGCTTCGCGCAGGATTTTCCTCGAGCCGGAGCATATTGCTCTTCCCTTGCAATCCACCGCGCCGAGCGACCGCGTGCGCTTCGGCATCATCGGCATCGGCATGCAGGGCTCGGCCCTGCTAACGAATGCCATCCAACTCCCGGGCGTCGAGTGCGTCGCCGCCGCCGACTTGTGGGACGGGCGTCATACGCTTTCAAAAGAAATCGCCGGCGACAAAGTCGTCACCACGCGACGCTACAAGGAACTCCTCGACAACAAGGAAATTGATTGCATCGTCGCCGCGGTTCCCGACCACTGGCACAAACAGGTGGTCATCGATGCGGTGAACGCCGGGAAAGACATCTATTGCGAAAAGCCGATGTCCCATTCCGTCCCTGACGGCATAGCCATGGTGGCCGCGGCGAAAAAAACGGGCCGTATCGTGCAAATCGGATCGCAGCGCGTCAGCTCGGTGATTTGCGCAAAAGCCAAAGAGCTGCTTGCGAACGGTATCATTGGTACGACGACTCTCGTCGAAGGAACCTACGGTCGCAACGATCCCACCGGCGCGTGGGTATATCCGCCGCCGCCGGGTCTTTCCCCCAGCAATTTCGATTGGGACACTTGGCAAGGCGACACGCCGAGAAAACCCTGGGACCCCGACATGTCTCCCAAATATTTCGCGCGCTGGCGCTGCTGGCGGGAATACGGAACGGGCCTTGCGGGCGATTTGCTCGTACATCTCGTTAGCGGCATGAATTTCATGCTTGGCTGGAACGACCCTCCACGCAAAGCCATGGCCCAGGGCGCCATTTTGCGCTTTAAGGATGGCCGGGATATGCCCGACGTTCACGCCACGCTTTTCGATTACGGCGAAGGCCGTCCGCCGGTTTATCTGCGCCTGAATCTGGGCTGCGACACTCCGGAAACGTATCGCTTCCAGGGCTCCCGGGGAATCCTGGAAGTGACAGAATTCACCATCACCTATTATCCGCAGTCCGGTGTGGACGAAGCGCCCAGCTATTACGCTTATGGTTTTCCGCGCGCGATGCGCGAAGCCTGCTTCAAGCAATGGCACGACGAGCACGATCCCAAGCCCGGAAAGGAGCCGCTCTCCGAGGGTCAGAGCTACCGCGGCGTTTCCTGGGACGAAGAAAAGCCTCACCTCTGGAAATATTTCCAGGCAGTGAAGTCCCGGCAACCCGTTGTGGAAGACGCGGTGTTCGGCAACAATGCGGCATTGGCCTGCCACATGGCCAACGAATCCTATTTCCGGAAGGCCGCGGTGATTTGGGACGCTGCCACGAACACCATCAAGACCCTGTAAGTTCGCTGACCAGGCTTCTTCACGAGGGGCGCGGTTTCTCCGTGCCCCTCCTTCTGTGCCATGCGCTCTCGATCGGCCTCCTGGTCGAGCGTCGGTTCGAGCTCTGCTTCTTGTTGTCCGGCTGACCGTCCCTAGTGCTCCCTCGGCTCTTCGGACACGACCGTAATAAGGAATGCGCTACGATCCGAGTAGGAAAACTGGTGCCCGGCATCGTGCCTCCAGTTAGCGATGCTTGAAGCCGTGCGGTAACCTTGCGAGCGGCGCTTCGCGATGCGCAAGGCGGGAGTCGACCGCTAAGAAAACGGCGCACGCGATATCAGGAGGGCAGCAGCTTTTCCAAGACTGCGCAAAGCTTCTTTTCCCACGAGAACTCCAGATCGGTGATACCGAACATTTCGATGGACTCGAACAGCTTCTGGATTTCCTCGTCGGAAGGCGTCGGTTTACCATCGGCGACTTTCAATCGGTCGACGAATTTCGAATCGTCGTCAGGTTCCAGTCCCAGCTTTCCAGCCTCCTTGAAAACGGCGTCGCAGCCGGATTTTAGCCGTTCGAGTTCCTGCCGCAAGTAGCGCCGTGCGTCTGCCGATGGCAGCTTCTTCGAGATGATGAAGTACTTCAAGCCACGCCACGCCAGCGGCGTCATTTTCTGCCATTCAACTTCCTTCTTGAGGCTCGCAATCTGGTCCTCCGTGTGTACTAGCCAGTATCCGCCTTGGCTCTCGGCCCGTTTGCGCATGCCTGTTCCCAGCACGACGCCGTCGCGAACTTCGTAGCGGTACACCGGGTCATGAATGTAGCTGGTCTTTTTCGTGATTAAACGGGAGAGCACGTTCGTTCCGTCCACTCGATACTCATACAGGCTTTTGTCTGCATGGCTATCGGAGTGGTCAAAAGTTCGGAAGTGATTAGGAAGCCTCTTATAGTCGAGTCCGGCATCGAGTTCCAGAGTAGTCTTGTTTAGTCCGTTGTCGATCACGAACTGGTTTTTCTTTGTCTTCAGATATCGAACTACGACGGATACCACGACGATCACGAGTAGAACGATTGCCTGCCAAGCTCGGGCATCATCGAGGGCGAATTCCCAACGCATGGCGGGAGTTTAACGCAGTAGGCTCTCGCAAGGTAGCGGCGCTACCGCGACGTAGTGCGCCTATGGACGTCCGCATGAATCCCTCGAGCGTAGCTTTGTGAGGTGCGGCGATAAGGCTGGCAGCCGTCTCGTTGGACCATCATCCGTCGCTCGAACTCACTTCTGAGACCGTCCGCCGACCCGAGCGTTGCCAGTGGCACACACTGTGGGGTCGTCCCCACGGCTGCTTCCCGCCACCTATGCCCCTTATTCGGCCCAAGTGATTAAGGGGCTGAGACTTAGAGCTTCAAATCCAGCCAGCCCCTCTTGGCGCACAGCTTGCACTTCGGCTCCCCGCGGCAAGACCACGAGTGGGGGGGGAGTTCATGCAAAGGTTCACGAAACGGCGGGTCAACACGAAGGTATGTGTGCGGTTGGTGCTAGGGCTACTGGCATTCACTACGATTCTTGCGGGATGGGTATCCGCTCAGAGCGATAACGCGGCGTTGTCACCCTCCCGCGTAGGCGAAGGATGTTTACTCTACCGTTCGCCGCTCTCCGGGCGCTACGAAACCGTGCCGTTGGTGCATACCGACGTGGCGCTGGACATTCGGGGGGTGGTCGCTACCGCAACCGTGACGCAGCAGTATGTCAACAACACGAATGAACCGATTGAGGCTGTGTACGTTTTTCCGCTGCCACACGATGCGGCGGTATATGACATGGAGATCCGCATCGGCAACCGAGTGATTCGCAGCATGATCCGCGAGCGCGAGGAGGCCAAGCGCACCTACGAGGCAGCGAAATCCGAAGGCAAGCGCGCAGCCCTGGTGGAAGAGGAACGACCTAATATCTTCACCGCATCCGTAGCCAATCTGATGCCCGGCGACCACGCGGACGTGCGGCTGCGCTACATCGAGCCATTGCGCTCGGAAGAGTCGCGCGTGCGGCTGGTTTTTCCCATGGTCGTGGGCCCGCGCTACATTACAGGAACGGAAGCTGTGGGTCATGATGGCACCGGTTGGGCTGCGGACAGCGATGCCGTGCCGGACGCTTCGCGCATCACTCCACCGGTACGAAATCCGGAAACCCGTTCAGGCCATGACATTTCTATCGCCGTCGATCTCGACGCCGGTTTCGAATTCAGCTCGATCAAAAGCACGTCGCATCAGATCGCCTTGCGGCGCCTGGCCGATGGCCGCCAGCACATTGAACTCGCGACCGCAACCACAATTCCCAACAGGGACTTCGTTCTAGAGGTGCAGCAGGCCGAAACCAGCCAACCCAAGACCGCTCTTTTCCTTTCTCCCGCAACTGATTCCGGTGAGACGCACTTTCTTCTGACGGCATTCCCTCCGACCGCACAGCCGACGAAGCGTGTACCAGTGGAAATGCTTTACCTGATCGATATTTCCGGCTCCATGGCCGGCACGTCCATCCAGCAGGCCCGGGAAGCACTCCTGCAAGCCTTGGACCGGCTCACTCCGGGGGATCGCTTCGGCATCGTCGCGTTCAACAATGGCTTTTACGAGTTTGCGTCTCAGCCATCGATTGCAAGCCCGGAAAACGTTGAGGCGGGGCGCCGCTACGTCAGAGGGCTCGAAGCCGGCGGCGGCACCGAAATGCTGCCTGCGCTGCTCCACATGATGCGCAAGCCAGGAGCTACCGGCTATGTCCGGCACATCATCCTGCTGACGGACGGCGACCTGGGCAATGAAGAGCAGATTTTCGCTGCGTTGCGCCAGGATTTGGGAAACGCGCGCCTCTCCACCGTGGCCATCGGCAGCGCTCCGAATTTCTTTCTTGCCTCCAAGATGGCGCAGTTCGGCCGCGGCAGTTTCATTCATATCGCGGACATCAGCGAGATTCGCGAGCAGATGGGGCGGCTGCTTGAAACGATCGAAAGTCCTGTGCTCACTGACGTGAAGCTTTCGTTTGAAGGAGTCGAGCTGGCAGAAGTTTATCCGCAACGCCTGCCAGATCTCTTTCTCCGGCAGCCCTTGCTCATCTTCGGGCGGATCTCGCAGGGACGAAAAGGCGTCATTCATCTAACCGCCCGGACGGGTGATCAGCCCTACGAAGCGAGTTTCCCTTTCGATGCTTCGACAGCCTCGTTCCATCCCGGCATTACCACGCTCTGGGCAAGGCAACGCGTTGAAGACTTAATGGATCTGTGGCGTAGTTCCGCTGAAGACGCTCGAGCAAACGTTCAAGCAATAATCATCGCCCACGCGATGCGCTACCGGCTGGTGACGCGCTTTACGTCGCTGGTTGCGGTCGAGGAAGTCGTTGTGAATGTTGGCGGCGAATCGAGGACGGTTGCCGTGCCGACCGAACTTCCCGCAGGCATGCAGCTGGACAAAGTTTTCGGCGCACCGGCAACCGGCACGCCTGACGCCTTCCTTGAAATGCTGGGCGTCACTTTGCTCCTGATGGGGATTTTGTTGGCCATCTTGTTGCACCTTTTGCAGCGACGGATGGCACGGAAAGCGGAGGCAGCGTCATGAAACCACTGAGAATCCTCGTTGCGATGATCCTGTTCGCTGGAGCATCTTTGACTGCCCGCGCCATGTACCTGGACGCGAAAGCGAGCCTTGCGAGCGTGCTCATTCACCGCGCCTGGGCAAAGACCGCGAAGACGGGCGCGCCGCATGCGCCGTGGCCCTGGGCCGACACTCACCCCGTCGCGCGATTGCGCATCCCGCGCATCGGTTACGACGAAATTGTGCTGGAAGGTGCTACTCCTCGCACGCTGGCCTTTGGCCCCGCAAGGCTTTTCAGTGGAGCTAACTTGGGCGAGCCCGGCAATGTGGAACTCGCCGGCCATCGCACAAGTTGGTTTCGGCCGTTGGAAGCGCTTGAGGCTGGGGACCAGATTGAAGTTCAGTGGTTCGACACGCGAAGGCACGAACTCCGCGAGCGCACCTACACCGTGAATGACATCCGCATCGTCTCGCCCGAAGAGGTAACTTCGCTCGCACCTAGGTCCGACGACGCATTGACGCTGATCACTTGCTACCCTTTCGGGCACAGCCCACGGTCCCCGCAGCGTTTCGTGGTGCAAGCTTCTCCCGCCGGCCCCAGCCGCTCAGCCGAAACTTCTCGTCTGGCGAACCGGGCGCAATTGTAGCGGGGCGCACTCCGGAAAGGTCGCCCTTGACTCGGCAGTACCATCTGGCAGGCATGCTATGAGTTTGCTAGACTGACGCGGCTTTGCAACAGAGCACTCGAAGACGGTTTCTGGTTGAAGCGACAGGCGTTGCGGCAGGCGTGTTTCTCTCTCTGGACTCGAGGTCAGCACTCGCGGCTCAGAGCGCGCCTCACATGCAATTCCCGGCGGCAGCGCGGGCGCGGATAGCGATTGCCTCGTATCCGTTCCGGGATTTTGTCGCGGGGCACGAAGACAAACCCGGCAGCGGAAAAATGGAGTTGAAAGAGTTCGCGGCGCACGTCAGCGCCAAATTCAACATCAAGAAAATCGAGCCCTGGAGCGCACATTTTCGTTCGCTGGAAACGCCTTACCTGGAAGAACTGCGAGCAGCCGTGGCAGACGCAGGCGGCGCCGTCGTGAACATTACAGTCGATGGCGAGCACAGTCCATATGCGGCCGACGCTACCGAGCGGGAAAAATCCATCGCCTTCATCAAACGATGGATTGACGCCGCCGAGACGATTGGCTCGCCGAGCGTGCGGACGAACATCCCCGCAGCGAAAGACGCGAAGCCGGAAGTGAAGCGAACCGCGGAGAGCTTGCTGCGCGTCGCGGAGTATGGCGCAAGCAAGAACCTTCTGGTGAACCTGGAGAACGACAACCCTGTAAGCGAAGATCCGTTTTTCTTGGTGAAGGTCATCGACAAAGTGAACAATCCCTGGCTGCACGCGCTCCCTGATTTCGCCAATACCCTGGCGGCCCACGAAGAGACCTACGCTTACGAAGGAATCGAGGCCATGTTCGGCAAGGCCTACAATATTTCGCACGTGAAAGAGACCGAAATGGGCGACGGCAACGACAAAATCGCGCACGTCGATCTGCCCAGAACATTTGGCATCGCCAAGCAGCACGGCTACAAAGGATACTTCTCCATGGAATGGGACAGTCCCGGGGATCCTTACGCGGGAACTACGGGCCTCATCGAGAAAACACTGAAGAACTTGTCTTAAAAGCTCACACAGTCTGCAACCTCAGTTAAGGCGCTAACAGCAGAGACCCTACCCGTCGTTGCCATTGGCTTGCGAGCTTGCGGGAATCGCGGCCTCGAGATGGAGTTCGGCTAGACCCGCGGATTTGAGCCGCAGATTGATGGCCGGGACGTCGCTAGACTGGAAGTCCTGCCAAGGCTTGCCGATTCCGAGTAGCGTCGATACCGATAGGGCAGCGTCCTGGGCCAAGCGACAGGCTTAGAATACACAGGTGCTGACTTGGCTCGTAATTGGGATCGGAGACATCACTACTAGGCGCGTGCTGCCGGCGATTCTCGCCGAGGAGCGGAGCCAGCTCGCGGGCATCGTTACTCGCGACCCGGCGAAGGCCGCGCCGTACGGCGTTCCGGCGTTTACGACTCTTGAGGCTGCTCTCAGGGAATCGGAAGCCGCTGCGGTTTACGTCGCATCACCGGTATTTTTGCACGCTCCGCAGTCCATCGCCGCACTCGCTGCCCATAGGCACGTCCTCTGCGAAAAGCCTCTGGCCATGAACCTGGCCGAGGCGGAAGGCATGGTCGCGCGGGCGTACGAGAGCCACCGCACCTTGGGCGTAGCCTACTATCGTCGTTCATATCCCAAAATCCACCGCGCCATGGAACTGATTCGTCGCGGGGTGATTGGCCAGCCCGTGCTTGCTTGGGCAAGCTGCCACACGGAGTTACCCGCCACAAAGTTGCATCGCTCGTGGCTCTTGGACCCCGCCCAGGCGGGCGGGGGACCGCTCTTCGACATCGCCTGCCACCGTATTGATATCCTGAATTTCCTCTTCGGCGAGCCCGAGCGGGTCACAGGCCAACTGTCAAACGTTGTGCACGCGCTCGAGGTCGAAGATTCGGCGACGGTAATGATTGACTACAAGAATAAGTTGCGCGCGATCGTCGACGTTCGCTGGCATTCGCGGATCGAGCGCGACGAGTTCCGCATTATTGGGACCGAGGGCGAAATGGCCTTGACGCCGCTGAATGGCCCCGGACTCGTATACCCGGGCGGCCAGGAAAGTCTCCCGCCCCACGCGAATGTGCATTATCCTTGCGTGAAGAATTTTGTGAATGCCGTACTCGATGGCGCTCCGCTGCTCTCGAGCGGTGGTACGGCTCTGTGGACCGATTGGGTGACGGCCCAGGCCGTAGGGGGCAATCGAGAGACGCGATAGAGGCCCTTAGCGAGAAGGGCCGGTAACAAAAATGGCCTCGATTACGCCGTAGTGCTGACCAATCGGCTGTAGTCGGTTAGGAAACGTTGGGGAAACGGGCGAGGACCGATTTGCCAGAAAGCCGTTTCTGGACCGCGAGATGCTACGTCGCGGTAGGCGGTCCGAACCAAGTGGTCAGCGCGTCGACGAGCCCCCGCTGGGTCAGGTCTCCTACCCAGGCCACGTATCCGTCGGGCCGAATCAACACGGCGGTGGGAGCAGTGACCACCCCGAGTACAGGAAGTTCCCACGCGCCTTTGTATTTGGCATCGATCAACTGAATCCGGCCTGCCCACGGAGTGATATGAAAGCCGCCAGGCTCACCGAAGTTAAGCAGCACCGGCCGGGCAGCGTGCAGCAGGGTGAAGACTCGTACCGGGCCGATGGCGGTGACTAGGTCGAGATCGGGCATGCGGCGACCGAGCAGCGGGTGTCCCTCGCCGAGGTCGTAGCGAATGTCCAGACCCGACATTATCGCGGCGTATCGCTTGCGAGGTTCGTCCATCCGCAAGAGGTCGGACACGTTCTCGCGCAAGGCCTCCGTGCGATCGTCACCGCGACCGAGCGCGGTTTGCGCCATGGTGAGGCGGAGCACGCGCGCACCGATGGGGTGCCGTTCCGTATGGTAGGTATCGAGGAGACTCTGGGGCGATGCTTCTTTGACGACCTGGGCGAGCTTCCATCCCAGGTTCACGGCATCCTGTACACCGATGTTGAGTCCCTGTCCGCCCGTAGGGGAATGCACGTGCGCCGCGTCGCCAGCCAAGAACACTCGTCTGTCTCGGTAGGACGCCGCCTGCCGAGCCATGTCGGTAAATCGGGATAGCCGAGTCGGGTTACGAACACCGAAGTCCGTTCCGTAAACGGCGATGAGCGCACCGCGTAGCTCTTGTAGAGTCGGTTCTTCGCCTTTGCCGATCTGTGATTCGACCAATACGACCCCCACGCGCTTGCCATCCTCCAGCTTGCCCAGAGCATTGACGCCTTTCTCACCACGCCGGATGCCCCACGAGGGCTCCTCGGCCATCTCGACCTCAGCAATCAAGTAGCTGGTCGATGCTTCCCAACCAGTGAAGTCGATTCCGGCCTTCTTACGAATTAGGCTGCGACCTCCATCGCACCCGACCAGGTATTTCGCGCGCAACGACTGGCCGCCGGACAACTCGACGTCGACTCCGGTATCGTCCTGCCCGAAGCCCGTCACCTCTCTTCCGCGATAGAACTTTACCGGCAGCTCGCCGACCCAGCCGGCGAGAATTCGCTCGATATGGTTCTGGGTGAGTGCGAGCCCGTAGTTGTGGCGCGTCGGAAAGTCGCTGATGTCGAGAGGGATGAACGAGAAGCCTGCGACCTGACCGGTCTTCCCCTGCGACAGGAACCGATCAGCGATTCCACGCTGATCGAGCACCTCGATCGTGCGTGAGTGCAGGCCGCCCGCACGCATGCCGGCGAGATCTTGGCTTTCGCGCCGCTCGACGATGGCGACATCGATTTGCGCCAACGCCAATTCGCCTGCCAACATCAGCCCCGTCGGGCCTCCTCCGGCGATCACCACCTCATGCCCGGTCATCGCCTCACTCCGGCCGCCGGCAGGCGCGTCGGTTGGCCAATCGGAACCAGCTGCCCACCGACATCGGCCAGCAGCTCCTCGCGCTTCCCACACGTTGACGACAACATTCGCATTTCGCGCCTCCTATTTCCGCAGGTTCTGGCATAGGTTGGCAACTATGCGGCAGGACTCCGGTCTTGCCGCAAGCCCCTCGGTGCGCGATATACTAGAGACGGAGGGCGTATTTTTCTTTCGCTTTTCTGCCGCGAGCGGATAAAAGCGATAGGATTCTACGGATGCAGCCGCCAGGAGTTCTTCCTCTCTTTTAACAAAGCCGGCTCGAACATCCCCGTACTAGTCCGGTATTCCAGAGATCTATTTGCCTTGTATCGGCTGGATCGCCTTAGATAGACGGTCCTCCGATTGCGCAGATTAACTCGTGCGGGGCCCTGGGCTTGTTATTATGAGTGTCTTCATATAGCATGTCTCCATATGGATCTCCTGCAAGGCACGCTCGACATGTTGGTACTCCGAACATTGATCCTGGCGCCGCTACATGGCTATGGGATTGCCAAGGCGATTCGCAACAATTCGGGGGAAGCGCTCGACATTGAATTCGGCTCACTCTATCCCGCCTTGAAACGGCTTGAGCTGAAGGGCTGGATTGCCTCTAAGTGGGAGATTTCGGAGTACAACCGACGCGTGAAGCTCTATCGGTTGACGCCGGCAGGACGCAAACAACTTCGACGAGAACACTCGGAATGGGCGGACTTCGTGTCCGCGGTCGCACGGATTATGGGTCCGGTCCCAGAGGAGCGTAAGCAATGACCTTCTGGAAAAGACTCAAGTATCTGCTGCCCTCCTATCGGCGCGCTCAAGAAAGGGACATGAGCGAGGAACTGCAATCCCTCGCCGCAATCGCTGAGGCAGGCGAATTGGGAAACCTGACCAGAGTAGCCGAGGAGGCGCGTGCGGTCTGGGGCTGGACGTGGCTCGATCAGTTGTATCGCGACATGCAGTATGCATTCCGGAGCATGCGCCGCAATATTGGATTCACGGCAACCGCGGCACTGTCGCTGGCGCTCGGCATCGGAGCCAATACCGCAATCTTCAGCTTGATGGATGCTCTCATGTTGCGATGGCTGCCGGTGCGTAACCCCCAGGAGCTGGTGCAGGTCAAGCTGCGGTCCGGGAGCCGCGTCGAGATTCCTGGCGAGAGTTTCTCGAACGCTATCGTCGCTGCGCTGGCGGAACAGAAGGAGATCTTCACGAACGCATGCGGCTTCAGTGGCGCCGTCTTTGACGTGGGCCCGAGCGGTTCGATCATCCGGGTTCCGGGAGCGTGGGTTACCGGGGCCTATTACGAGACGCTCGGCCTGAGCCCGGCATTGGGACGCCTGCTCGAACCCGCCGACGACCGGCCCGGCGCGCCGCTGGTAGCCGTGATCAGTTATGGATATTGGGAGCGCCAGTTTGCGAGCAATCGGGACGTGATCGGCCTGTCCATTACGGTGGACAATCATCCGGTAATCATCGTAGGCGTGAGTCCTCGCGGCTTCCAAGGAGCGAATGTAGGAGCCGTCGCCGATATCGCGATGGCGACGGCCGCGCTGCCCAGCCTGGAGCCAGCGTTTGCGGGATTGCTAGGTCCGGGGAACTTCTGGTTACGGGTTCTCGCAAGGCCACAGCGAGGCGTTTCCGCTGGCCAGGCTCAGGCACACCTCTCCACCGTGTGGCCCGAAATCACGGAACGCGTGATCAGTAAGGGCTGGCCTGCCGCGCGACGGAGGGCAATGGCTGAATCGGTATTCGTATTGTCGCCGGGCGGAACCGGTTATACCTACCTTCGTGAACAATTCGAGCGGCCGCTCATGATCCTGATGGCCGTGACTGCTCTGGTGCTTCTGATCGCATGCGCGAATGTCGCCAGTCTGTTGCTGGCGCGCGCCACTTCGCGCCAACGGGAGATTTCCGTGCGACTGGCCATCGGAGCGGGCCGCGGGCGGATTATCCGGCAACTTCTGACAGAGAGCATGCTGCTCTCCGTTCTGGGCGCGGCGCTCGGCGTTTGCCTGGCTTGGCTGACCTCGCGCTTTCTGGTCGACACGCTTTCCGGCGCTGGATTCTACAACGACGAGCCGATCGTATTCGATCTGACCCCGAACTGGCACATCCTCGGCTTTGCCAGCGCCCTCGCGATGGCCAACGGCATTCTGTTCGGACTAGCTCCGGCTCTTCACACCACGGCCCTCGGCGGATCGAGGGTCATCAAGGATGACACGCGTGTCACACGCTCGCGCTCCGGCCTTTTATCGTCGCTGGTCACCGCACAGGTGGCTCTTGCGCTTCTCCTCCTCGTGGGCGCCGGCTTGTTCGTCCGGACGCTCCAGAACCTTCTGAATGTAGATCCGGGCTTCCGGCGCGACGGCGTCCTGGTGGTGAATCTCGACGGGCAGCGAGAGGGCTATCGCGGCGCTCGTTTGAGCGAATTCTACAGCACCCTTCTCAACCGCGTCCGGCAATTGCCGGGAGTCGAGTCCGCGAGTATTTCCAGCCACACGCCCTTGAGCGGTTCGACATGGTCGGAAGCAGCGATTCCCAAAGGGCAGTCCCTTCCTCAGCGGGACAATGCGATCTTTATCGCGGTCGGGCCGCGTTTTTTCGCTACTTTGCAAACCCCGCTGCTATCGGGACGCGATTTTGACGAGCGCGACCAAGGGGCGCCCAACGTCGCCATCGTTAGTCAGGCGTTCGCGGCCCGCCACTTTCCCAATCAGAGTCCGGTGGGTCAGTATCTCTCGGCGACGGTTACGAGTCCTCCGAGCGACTTACAGATCGTGGGCGTGGTGAAAGACGTGGCGACGAGCAGCTTGCGCCTGCGCCCATACCCTACCGTTTACGTGTCCTACTTTCAGCGTGCGTCCGGTAACGACGCCCTGGCGATCCGCGCTGCGGGATCTCTTTCCCAAACCGCGGCTGCGATTCGCCAGCAGCTTCAACCGAGTTTTCCCACCAGTGTGCTAGAGGTCCACGCGCTTACTGATCAGGTGGAGCGAACGTTGGTGCAGGAGCGCCTGATGAGGAGCCTGACTGGCGGCTTCGGCGTGCTCGGGCTTGCTCTGGCGTGCGTCGGACTGTATGGGTTGTTGGGGTACAGCGTCGTTCGGCGGACCAGGGAAATTGGCATTCGCATGGCCTTAGGTGCCCAACAGAGCGGCGTCCAGTGGATGATCGTCGGCAGGGCGCTTCGTCTGTTGATCCTCGGCGCAGCTCTCGGCGTGCCGGCAGCCTGGGTCGTTTCGCGATGGCTGCAAGCTATGCTGTTCGGCCTCACGCCCACGGACCCAAGCGTAATTGCGAGTGCCGTGCTCTTGCTGGTGATGGCGGGGATGCTGGCTGCTTACTTTCCGGCCAGGCGAGCCACGCGAGTGGATCCCGTAACGGCATTGCGCGCCGAGTAGCATCGTCGACTCACCCTCCAGTGGCTCGTTCGATCTCAGAAAGTCGCCAGACGTTTCGCAGGGGCTCACCGGAATCTATTTGGACGAAAAACGCACGATAATGACTCGTGGCTTGCCGCTGGATGGGTCCTCACTGACGCCGCAGTGTTTACCGACGGCATCCGCCATCGATTCCTGGCGATAAATCCCCTTTACACCAACAAACGCCCCCCCGAAGGTCCGCTTCGAGGACTCGAAGCCCGTTTCGGGCCAGTGTCCGGGTGGCCGACCAACCCCGGCCTTGCGTAGGACTAGTCCAGCACGCAGCTTTACAAACTCTTTACAGCTTCTTTGAGCTTACGCGCACCTGCGCCTGCGATTTTTCAACTATAGTGGGCGCTTACCCCGTCCCAAGGAAATTTAGTCAAGGAGCAAGGTTATGAAAATCAACAACGCAAAGACATTCTTGCGTGCAACGGTGCTGCTGGCAGTCGCTGTCACCTGGGCCAGTTTGGCGCAGGCACAGACGTGTACTGTCACCTGGACTGACAAAACGGGTGACGGCATGTGGAGCACGGCCGACAACTGGAACCCGCACGAGGTGCCAGGCCCGACGAGCGACGTCTGCATCCCGAGCGATTCGGCCGACGCAAGGTCAATTCCGTCGATCTCGATCAATTCGATTCAGGTAAGTCAGGGTGCGGGGGTCGTCTTCGGATCAGGGACGGTGTCGATTGCGACCCCAGTCACCATGCAGGAGGCCTCAGTCTGTTAGGAACCACGCTGAGCGCTACCTCAGTCGATGTCCCATCGGGGGGATCGCTGAACGGAAACGGAACCATCGAGGGTTCGCTCACGATGGGTGGCGTCATTTTGCCTCAGGCGGCGCCAATAACGGTGATGGGCCACTACACCCAGGCGTCTACCGGCGAGGTGATCGAGTACTGGGGCAGCGGGGGATTCTAAACGTCAACGGGAACGCCACACTGTCAGGCTACTTGTTCGTGCGCTACAGCACCAAGGTTCCCCCGAAGTCGGGCTCGACCTACACCGCCGTGACGTTCGGCTCCCTCAGCGGAGAGTTTACGAACGTCTCGCCGGGAACAGCGAAATAAACCAACAACAGCGTCGTGGTGAAATTTCCATGAGCGTTGCGGGCCGCAACGGAGTTCTGCTACGGCCTCGAGGACAAGCTGGTTCGAAGCCGCTCGGATCCCTGTCTGACTCGTCCTAGCAGCAACGCTCCGCGTTCCGGTGTTCCCTGCCAAACACCGAAACGCCCATAAGTTCTCGTTTCCGCTCGAGGACTGAACGGATGAGCGGCGGAAATACGTAATTCTTTTTGCCGCAACAATCCTAGCAGCACGGAAACTGAACGAGATCGGAAGCAAGCCTTGCCCCGCGCGGGAATGCGCCATTTCGGATGCCATCTCGAACGCCGACCTGATTCTCAAGAGCACGGGCCGACCAGACAGCTCCAACCGAACACGCACGTTTACAAAGATTTTACACGATCCTTGACTTTCGCACGCCAGCGCCGGGAATTTTTGCAACTGCCGTACGGTTATATCGTGCACCATGGCGGGATAGGGCGCGCCCGCCTAACAGATTCAGGAAAATTCATACAAGGAGACGTCATGAAAACGCAAAAGGCAAGGATGCTCTTGCGTGTAGTTGCTGTGCTGGCAGTCGCGGTCGCTGGGGGCAACTTGGCGGAGGCACAGACGTGTAGCGTCACCTGGACTGGGAATGCAGGGGACGGCCTCTGGAGCACGGCGCGAAACTGGAGCCCGTCCCACGTGCCAGGCTCGACGAGCGACGTCTGCATTCCGCTCCTCACCACCGCCAACGCAACGCCGCCGATCTCGATCCACTCGCTTCAGATAAGCGAGGGAGGGTTGCTCATCATCGATTCGGGGAGCGGGAGCTTCTCGGTTGCGACCTCACTGATCAACCAGGGAGGCATCGAACTGTATGGGGCCGCGTTGTCTGCGGGGTCGATCGAGATGACCGACCCGTCGAATTTTGGCAACATCCTCGCGTACAGCAGCTCTAACGCGAACACCAGCTCCATCACGAGCCCCGCGTTCTCGAACGCCACCGGCACGGTGTACGTGGGCGCCGGGGTGACCTTGCGACTCACGGACAACCCGGTCCAGCTGCAAAACGGAACCCTGAGCGGCGGCAACTGGGAGGTTGACGACACCGGCCTGCTGATAATTCCGAGCGACATCACACAAATCACGGGGCAGCCGGGCGACAACGGGGCCTTCTACACCGTGCTAACGATTACCAACAGGGGCTCCCTACAGGATACGTCCGGTAAGAATCCGTTGGCGACGCTCACCTCGCTGGGCTCTTTCACCGCGCTCGGCGTTCCTTCGCTCACGTTGAACGACCTCACCTGCCAAGGGTCCTTCAGCGTGGGATCATTGACGGTCACCGGTACGCTCACACTCGAGTCGGGATGCTCGGCGGGCGCGGGATCACTCACGGTCAACGGTACGCTCACAGTGCCGTCGGGAGCCAGGGCCTCAGTAAGCAGCTTGCTAAGCGCCACGTCGGTCCTTGTCGAATCGGGAGGGACGCTCTCACCAAGCGGAACTGTCCAGTGTTCGATCACCAACAACGGCACCGTGTCGCCGGGAATCGTGACGGTGACGGGCAACTACAGCCAGGCGGCTGGTGCTGCCCTGACCGAGCAGTTTGGCAGTTATAGTACGCTCAATGTGAAGCAGAACGCGACATTGTCAGGTGCCCTCAACATCGAGGTCAACCCCAAGCATCCCCCGGCGTCAGGCGCGCATTACACCGCCTTGACGGCCGGTTCGCTCAGCGGATCGTTTACGAGCCACACCGCCGGCTTCACGCTGACAATCAGCGCAAACAGCATCCAGGTGACCAAGCAATAACCGGTGGGGACCGCAACAGAGTTCTGCCGCCAGACACCGAGCTGACGAATGTAGTGCTGCCCCGCGCAAATGATAGTGATTTGCCGGGGGAAAACCAGCGAGAACGGTATGGATCCGCTCGAGTTTGAGCAATCCACGTTGGGCGGGGCAGTTCTCTCGCTCGAAGAATCGCCCACAAGCTGGTGGCCGAATTCACGCTCGCCTTGGGACTCGTCCGTCACCAAGGTCGCTGGCGCAACCGAGTTTCGGGTGCACGAGCAAGGAGCAACAGCCGGCGTGCCCGACAGCAGCAAATCCCTCGCTTGCTGCGGGATCGCCAGCCTGCCATGACCTCACGAGCCTGGTCATTGCTCCGACTGTGAACGTCGCTCGCGTGAACGCGGCAATTGAACACGGGTTTCAGTGGGCGTTCCCCGGGGCAAGTCGAAAGTCGCCGCGCCCGGTCCGGTCGATGAAGGTAATGAATTTGTTGTCGCCGAGACCCTCGATATGCCGATAGGTCCAAATCTCCACGGCGATGGGCCTCTCGGGGCCTTTGGGGTGAGAGTCAATCTCGTCCGGCGGGCCATAGAGGATAAGCATGTGACCGCGATCGGTCTGCCAGCCCGGGGTGCCGGACGCTGTCCGGAAATACTGGTTGGCGTAAGCAAGCCGGTGGTAGTGCTGCTCCTTAAACTTGTTTTCGGACGAGCCGGGAGTAGGATTGCGACGCTCCCAGAACTGCTCAATGAAGTGGTCTCGCTCTTGATCAGTCGCGAGCTTCTGAAAGGCGGCGCGCTCGGCATCGTCAATAATATAGACGACATCCTCGTTCAGCCATTTGGAATCGGAAGATATTGAGGAAAGGCCCGTCTGTGATTGTGAAGCAGTGGGGCTTTGCTTCGATGGCTCGGACTGCCAGGCGGCAACCGATGCGCATGCAGTGGCGAAAAAAACCGCGACGGCGAGCAACGTCGACCAGGCAGCCCCCGACGGTTTGGGATACAGCAAACGATGGATGCGCTTCATGAGATTTCCTCCTGTAACCGCAATGGCCGTCTGCCGGCCTCGGAACCTGCTTTGCTCTAGCGCGACAAGGGCAAGCGCGTATTCGTGCGCTTGGCCGGTGAACGAAACGACGACGTCGTCACAGCATTTTTCCTGCTCGTTGCGCATCACACCAGAGAACCACCAGACTGCTGGATGGTAAAAGAGAAGTCCCTCCGCGAACCGCTGGAGCAAATTCATCAGGTAATCGTGTCGGCGAATATGAGCCAATTCATGCACCAATACGGCTTCCATCTGGGCGGGAGGCAGACCGGCCAGCAGTCCGATGGGCAGCAGAATCACAGGCCGGAAGTGGCCGAGAACCACTGGCACTGCGGCGAAGCAGGATTCCAGGAGCAGCACCGGCCGTGAAACTCGCAATTGGGCGCTGAGACGAGCAAGCTCTCTTTGCCAAGGGTCTGCGGCGCAACAAACGCCCCGCCGGCGCATTCTTTGCACGGATGCCCAGCTAGCCAAATACCATAGGCAGAAAAGGCAAACTCCCGCGATCCAGAAAGGCCCGAGCCAAGGCGCGATTGCCGCAACGCTTGGAGCCCAGCGGTCAGGGGCGCCGGAGACAGGGGGAAGACCGGCCAGATAAAGCACGGGCGCTTCGACGTTCCTTCGACCACTGGCTTGCTCCGGCAGCAGCCAAAGTAAGGTAAGACCGAATCCGGCTAACATCACGAGCATGGCGGCACAAGCGGCGGCATATCGTACGCGGGGAGAGCGGACGGCAACGAGGACGGCTGCCAGCACCGCCGAGACGATCGCTCCCTCCCAGAGCGAATGAAGCAAGGTCCAACCGATGGCTCCGGCTATGGGAGTCGAGACGAAGTTCTCGAGAAATCTCATTTTTGGCCTCTTTTGTACTCATCCAAGAGCTTAAGCAACTCCGCCAGTTCTTCTTTCGTGGCTCTTCGCGCCGAAAGCGCGCCGACCAAGAGGGCCTTGGGCGATCCGCCGAAGGCGCGCTCGAGCAAATCGCCGGCAAGCTGCCGCTGCGTCCACGCTTGGCTTTTAACCGCCTCGTAAACATGGGCGCGTTGCTTTTCATCGCGCCGCAGCAGGCCTTTGTTGGCCATGATTTGCATGAATTTGAGGGTCGTGCTGTACTGCGCGGGGCGCCGGCGATTGATGGCCTCATAGACCTCCCGCACCGTGGCTGGCCCGATGCTCCAAAGCACGGTCAGAATTTCGAGTTCGGCGTTAGTGGGTTTGGCGAATTCGTGGGGCATATAAGTAGGAAGACATTACTAGTAAAGGATTCCTATGTCAAGCGAAATTACAGCGGGGAGCTAGCCTGGGGCGCACCGTGCCGCTCCCTTACCATCGAAGCCATTCATCTAAGGAGTCGCCCCTGCGACAGAATTTCATGCCTTGCGTCCAATCAGACGTACGATCAGGGGGGGCGAATGAAGCTGACGAGTGTTGCGTCGGGATTCGCAGCGCTAGCGCTGAGCACAGGCAGCGCCGCGGCCCAAGTTACGACTTCGCAGTATGACAATTTGCGGACGGGCACAACGCTAAACGAGAAGACGCTGACTCCGCAAAACGTGAACGAGAAGCAGTTTGGCAAGCTAGGAGCACTCCGAGTCGATGGAGCGGTCTACGCGCAGCCGTTGTTCCTTCCCGCGGTAGAGATCCCTGGCAAGGGTAAACACGACGTCCTCTTTGTAGCGACGGAGCATGACAGCGTGTATGCCTTCGATGCCAATCGCCCGAACGATCCGCCGCTGTGGCGTGTGAGTCTACTGGACAAGAAGCGCGACGAGGAAACCGTCCCTGCGCGAGACGTGCAGTGCCCTTTCATCCAACCTGAAGTCGGCATCACGTCAACGCCGGTGATTGATCCGCAATCGGGAACCTTGTACGTGCTGACACGCACGATGATCGGCCACTTTGCCCAGGGCAACCAGTATTTTCAGTTTTTGCATGCGCTGGCAGTCACCACGGGGGCGGAGAAATTTGGCGGACCGAAGCAAATCACGGCGTCGGTTCAGGGCCGAGGGGATGGAAGCAAAAACGGGGAGCTGCACTTCGACGCGTTGCGAGAAAACCCTCGCGCGGCGCTGCTGCTCGCGCACAATGCTCTTTACCTTACGTGGGGCTCTTCATGCGACGTCGATCCGTATCACGGGTGGGTGATGGCCTTCGACGCGCAGGCATTGGCGCAGAAGGCGGTGCTGAACGTCACGCCGGACGGCAGCGAAGGTGGCATATGGGCAAGTGACGCGGGACTGGGCGCGGACGCGGATGGCAGCGTGTATCTGGCCATCGGCAACGGGACCTTTGACGCTGCGTCGGGAGGGCGGGACTACGGCGACTCGCTGCTGAAGCTGGCGCTGAAAAGTTCTTCGCTCGTCGTGACGGATTACTTTACGCCCTTCAATCAAGCGCAACTGAGTGAGGCGGACGCCGATTTGGGCTCGAGTGGGCCGTTGCTATTGCCCGATCAGCCGGGGCCGCACCGTCACCTGCTTTTACAGCCGACCAAAGGCGGGATGATTTACGTGATTGACCGCGACCGGATGGGACAGTTTCAGGCACAAGGAGACGCGGTGGTCGGGAAGATGCACATGACCGGGGGCGGATACGGCGCTATGGCGTATTGGAACGGGCACGTTTTCTTCGCGTCGAGCGACGACTATCTCCGCGATTACGCCGTCGAGAACGGACAACTCAAGTTGAAGACACGGTCGAGCATCAAATTCGAGAACCCCGGCGCCACGCCTTCCGTTTCAGCCGACGGGAACAAGAACTCGATCGTCTGGGCAATCGCGACAAAGACCTGGAACGGCGCGGAGCGGCCCGCGGTACTCTATGCGTTCGATGCCAACAACATCGAGCAGCCGATTTACACTTCGGAGCAAAACAGCAAGCGCGATCGCGCCGCGTTGGCAATACGGTTCGTGATCCCCCTCGTGGTGGATGGGCGCGTGTATTTCGGAGCGAGAGGGGAAGTCGAAGTGTATGGATTGCTGAAATAGAGGCAGGAGGGCCAGGGTTAGGCACTCAGGGATCAGGAAGCAACGGGGGAGAGCGATGAAAAGTCTTCGAAGAGGAGACCGACTCTACGCTTCGATGCTGGTTGTGTCTGCGCTGGGGTATATGTTTGTTTCGTCGGGCAGGGCACAGGAAGCGGTGGGCTTTACCGAAGTCGCGCCAAACGTTGTGGTGTTCGCCACCAGAACGGGCAACGTGGTGGCTTCGGTCGGGCCTGACGGCGCGCTGCTCATCGGAACGCCGTCGGCAGACAGCACCGAGCGCATCGACCGTGAACTCGCGAAGCGCACGAAATCTACGGCCCGCTACGTGTTGATTGCTCCGGGGGACCCGGCCCACTCGGAGGGCGATGCGGGGTGGGGGCGGCGCGGTGCGTTCGTGGCCATGCAAGAAAAGGCCCTCGAACGAATTGGAGGGCACATCATGGGGGCGCCCAAGCCGCTGTCGGAGGAGTTCCTGAAGCTGGGCGTCGACCGACCGAGAGTTTCGTTTTCGGAAGTGATGAGCTTCGACCTCAATGGCGAAGCGGTCCACATCGTGAAGCAAAAGCCCGGTTACGGCGATGCCGACGCCCTGGTACATTTTCACATGGCCAAATTGGTGTATTGGGGCGAAGTGTTCCCGGGGGACGGCTATCCGGAGATTGATTTCGCGCACGGTGGGACGCTCGACGGCATGCTGAAAATGCTCGAGGGATGGACGGATCCCGGGTTTCACGTGGTGCCGGCGCGCGGCGAAGTGACGAATGGCCCGGGCCTGAAAGCGTATTGCGACATGATCGTCGTTGTTCGCGACCGCGTGCGCCAATCAATCGATGCCGGGAGCACGGAGAACCAGGTGATCGGGGAGCACCCGACGGCGGAATTCGACGCAAAGTGGGGGCACGGACGAGTTCAGCCGGACGCATTTGTGCAGGAGATTTATAGAGCGCTGACGAAAGGAAAGTGATGGGAACCAAGATGGCTGGGCCGAAAAGATTGAAGGCGCAACAGCTGTTTAGCGGTTGCGCCCCCTTCTATTGGGCCGCAAAGTTTTTGAAGCTTTCCGGCTCAATCCGAGCGGGAGGATAGGCCTGGCGGTTTTTTCTGGCAAGAGGAATCTCGAAGCGTCGCTGTGGAAAGCTGTGCAAGGCTGTGCAAAAACGCGGTGTACACTTCATGCCTGAGCGCTATGCGGCTGGGCTAACCTAACTCGGAAATAGGGCTAAGGGCCCTGCGGCCGTTTCACTTGCGACTGGTTAGCGCCAGTTCTTGACGCGGGGCCAGACCGCCTGCAAATTCCATTTCAAGCCGCGGCAGATGAGAATGGGACGCGTCTCGTAGGCATAGGCGTAAGGAACGTCTAGAGTTGCGCCGACTTCGACGGAGGCGAATTGCTTGCGCGCGTCCTCTTCCGGCACGCCCACGACAATGACAACCTCACCTGTGTAGTTGCGCGGTCCCCAGATGAAATAATTTTGATGGCCGCTAATGGCTTTGGGCAGTCCGTAGTGCGGGCCGAAAAAGTCGACGGCGGCGGCCTGGCCATAGTTGCCGCAGAAAATGGCAGTTTTGGCTTGTTCGTCCGGCGAAAGCGCGTGATAGACGCGCGCCACGGCAGCGACCTGCTCCTGCCAAGGCATTTCGTCGGCGTAATACTCCGGGAGCACGGTGCCGACGAAGCTGCGCTCGGTGGGCCTGGGCTGCGATCCCAAGCGCAATTGGTAGCGCACCAAAGCATCCAGCGGGAGCACGGGAAGCACAAGAGGGAGAGGAAGCGCGATTCCGATTGCAAGCCAAGCAAAACAAACCGGCCTCACAACCGCGCGCCATCTCGATTGCTGCCCTTTTGATCGCTGCTCGATGGGATCAGACAGCAAGTGCTCGGCGGCGACGGCGCCTGCCGCGAGCAGAATGGGGTAAGCCGGGGCGGAGTAATAGTCTTTACCGTGGGAAACCAGAAAGAAGGTGAAGGTGAGGAGGAAGGCCCAGCCGAACGCGCGAAATGATTTTGCGGCCCGGGAGAAGAAATAAAAGATCAAGCCGCCAAACCAAAACGGAAAGCTGAAGGGATTCATCATCATGATTTGCTGCGCGAGGTACGCGGCCGGCGGGTAGGCAATGTCCTTTCCGGTGACGCGAATGTTGTGCATCAGTTCGAGGAACGGCCAGTGATGCTGGATATTCCAGATTAAGTTGGGAAGGAAGATTAGAAGCGCCACCGCGCCGCCCGCGAAGAGCCACGGGGTGAACAAGAGTTTGCGCTGCCGGGTGAGAAGCAGCCCGAGAAGCAAAGCGAGCCCAAAAATCGCGATGGAATACTTGTTTTCGAGGCCGAGGCCAGCGACGACGCCAAAAGCGAGCCAGAGTTTTGCATTGTGCGTGTGGATCATTCGCACAACCACATAAGCGCAGCCGGTCCAAAACAATGGCTCAAAGGCGTTCATGGCGAACTGCTGGTCGATGACCCACCACACCGCGGGAGTTGCGGCTAGAGCTGCTGCGAGAGCGACACCAAAGCGCTTCGCGCCAAGTTCGCGCGCAAATGCCGCGATCAAAAGGATGCGCCCCGCTCCGGCCAGAGCCGGCCAAAAAATCAGCCCGTAGAGAGAAGTGCCCAGCGTATGCCGTGCAATCCAGGCAACCAATGGAACGAGAGGAGGCAGATCGACGTAGCCGAAAGCCAGATGGCGGGAGCAAGCAAGGAAATACAGCGCGTCGCGGAAATAACCGTAGCGCGCGGCGGTGGCCATATGGAGTGCGAAATAAACCAGGGCAATGAGGTAGACCCAAGGCCACAAAGAGGGCCGCGGCGAGGAGTCGTCGCTAACGCTAACGGGCGAGGCGGACAAAGGAGCGCCAGCATAACAACAGAGAGCCTGCGAGGCAACCGTCACGAAGGGGAAACTTCAGGAAACCTAAGCGCCCTCATTCCGGGAGCGGGGGGCAACCGGGAAATTCGCGGAGCGAGGTGTTGCCCATGTACCGCAAGTCGGCGATGCCTATTTTGCTGGTGTAGTAGCCGTCGCAGGTCATGTTACGGAGAAACGAGAAGAAGGAAACACCCTGGCTGAGCGAAGGATCCTGCTTTGCGTTCTTGCGAAAAGCGATGAGGTCGAGAACTTCCTTCTTTTGCTCCGGCGGGCAGTCGAGAAACACTTTGCCGTAATGGTCGGTGCAGTAATTGTCGAGCCAGAAGATGCCGCCGCCCAACTTTAGTTGATACTTTTCATTTTCGCTGGTGAGGAGGTCGATGAATTCTGGAGCCCCGGCTTCGACCGCGCCGCCCGATTTTTCATCCTTTGGAAGGATCATGTCGCACAGAGCGACGAGCGCCGCATAGTGCGGCGCGGAAAAATATTTCGGAGTGTAGCTACCTGTTGGCGAAGCTGTCTTTTCCTTGTGCACCAGTTGGTGGATGTATTCGGCGGCTTCGGCGGGTATGACCTGCAAGACGGAGCCTGCAGCTCCGGCGGCGAGGGTGCGGAGGATGTCGCGGCGAGAGACGGATTCGCTTGCCATATTAAATGTTGCCCTTTCTGGCTTCGTCGAGGAGGTATTCGGAAGCGCGCCAGGAGAGCGCCATGATGGTAAGCGTGGGGTTCTTGTCAGGATTGGTCACAAGCGGACCGCCATCGGTGACGAAAAGATTCTTTACGTCGTAGGCCTGGCAAAAGCCGTTGAGAGCGGAAGTCTTGGGGTCGGCACCCATGCGCACGGTGCCAACTTCGTGAATGATTCTCCCGCCAGGCTCAATTCCAAAGGGAAGATCACCGTGGATGGAAGTGCGGGTTTTGTATTGGCCCCCCATGGTTTCGACGATGGCCTTGAATGTTTCCTGCATGTCCTTGGCCTGAAGCAATTCATAGTCGGACCATTTGAAGTGGAAGCGCAGGACGGGAATGCCCCACTCATCAACGACCTCAGGATCAATTTCGCAGTAGGTGTCCGGGTTGGGAATCATTTCGCCGCGACCGGCGAAGCCGATGTGGCAGCCATACTCTTTGCGAGCTCGCTGTTTTAGAGAGAGGCCGTAGCCCTCTTCTTCGCGATTCATGCCGTTGAACATGCCGATGCCCGGCATTTCGCGGCCGCCGCCAAATTCGATGTGATAGCCGCGCGGAAAGTCATTCTTGCGGTCGAATTTCCACCAGGGCATATACATGTGCATGCCGCCAGTGCCGTCATGATTATGAGGCGGCATTTTCTCGAGTTGCGGGATGTAGCCATAGCCGCCACTGCCAACGGAATCCATGAGGTATTTGCCAACCGCGCCAGACGAGTTGGCCAGACCAGTGGGGAACAGCGTGGATTTGGAATTGAGCAGGAGGCGCGCGGATTCGCAGGCGCTGGCGGCGACGACGATGGCTCGGGCATTGATGCGCCTTTCGGAACGCGTGGCTTTATCAATGTAGGAGACGGCGGTGGCTTTGCCGTCCTGGTCCACGAGGATTTCGCGGGCCATTGCGCCGGTGATGAGAGTGAGCTTTCCGGTGTTCATCGCGGGTGGAATGAACACCTGGCTGGAGCTGAAGTTCGAGGCGGTAACGCAGCCGCGGCCACACTGCCCGCAGTAGTGGCAAGGGAGCCGGCCATGGATCGATTTTGTGAGGATGGCCATGCGCGAAGGAATGCAGATAATGTTGAGCTTGTCGCAGGCTTTCTTAACCAGCAGCTCGGTGCAGCGGGGCTTCGGCGGAGGGAGAAAAACGCCGTCGGGCGCGCTGGAGACATTTTCCTTCGTGCCAAAAACGCCGATGTAGGATTCGACCTTGTCGTAGTAGGGGGAAAGATCCTCGTAGGTGATGGGCCAATCGTCGCCAAGACCGTCACGGGTTTTGGATTTGAAATCGATGGGAGCAAAGCGCAGGGCGATGCGGCCCCAGTGATTGGTTCGGCCGCCGACAATGCGCGAGCGGAACCACTGAAAATCGGTGCCGGGAGCGGAAGTGTAGGGCTCGCCTTCAATGTGCCAGGCGCCGTTGGGCGCGAGGAATTCGCTGAAATTCTCGGTAGCATGGCCACCGACGCCGGCACCGCGATGCGCCAAATCGTACGGCCACATAAACATCTTGAAATCTTTTTCGGGGTGAACCTCCGGCCCAGCTTCGAGCATGGCACAGTTGAGGCCGCCATCGGTGAGGACTTTTGCGGCCGCGCCGCCGCCTGCGCCGGAACCAATGATGCAGACGTCATACTTCTTCGTAGACCGGATTACCTGAGGCATTTTTGAGTTTTTCGTTTCCCGTGATCTATTCAAGTCAGCAAAACTTCGCTGCTACCGCCGGGTTGCCATGCACCATGTTAAACCGAGTTCCGGAATTTGCGTTCTGCTTTCTTAGCCACGACCGAAAAAGGACTCAGAATCCTGGTTATAGATTGTTCTTCTTCATTTCCGACACGGCAAAATCGCAGGCCCGCGCGGTGAGTGCCATATACGTGAGCGACGGGTTCACGCAGGAAGAAGAGACCATGCATGCGCCGTCGGTCATAAAAAGATTCGTCGCATCGTGGGCCTGATTGTGAGCGTTAAGCACGGAGGTTTTGGGGTCGCGCCCCATGCGGGCCGTGCCCATTTCGTGGATGGCGAGACCCGGCGGACTAATTTGCTGGTTGATCTCGATGCCCTGGGCACCCGCGGCTGCGAGCATCTCCCCAGCTTGGATGGCGATGTCTCTGGACATGGCCAGCTCATTCTCACTCCACGCGCAATGAATCTTGAGGGTGGGAATGCCCCAGGCATCCGTTTTTTCCTTGTCCACTTCCACGTAATTGCTGTGATTCGCCAGGCACTCGCCAAAACCACCCACGCCCAACCGCCACTTGCCGGGACCTTTAAGAGAGTTTTTGAAATCCACGCCAAGACCTACCCTGCTGAGGCCGCGGGACCAGCCTTCGCGGGAGCCGCCGCCTTGGTAACCGTAGCCGCGGATAAAATCCTTGTGCTTTTTGTCCACGTTGCGGAAGCGCGGGATGTACAGACCGTTCGGGCGATTGCCAAAGGGCATCTTGTCTTCGTGCCCCGGCATGATCCCGGTTGCGCCGCTGCCCATGTGGTGATCCATGAGATTGTGGCCGAGTTCGCCGCTCGAGTTCGCCAGGCCATTGGGAAACTCCGGAGACGTGGAATTGAGAAGTATGCGCGTGGATTCAAGCGTCGAAGCGCAAAGGAAAAAGACCCGGGCCTTAAACTCGAGCGGCGCCTTGGATTGTGCGTCCATGACGCGGACACCGCTGACGCGGCGCGTTTTCGGGTCGAAGTTAAGGCTGTGCACGACACTGTGGGGTCGGATCGTCAGACGCCCGGTTTTTTGCGCGGCCGGGAGAGTGGAATTCAAGCTGCTGAAGTAGGACTGGGTAATGCAACCGCGATGACAGACGCCGCAGTAATGGCATGGGGCGCGGCCTTTGTGGACGCGCGTGAGGACGGCGGAGCGTCCGATGGTCAACATGCGGTCATCGAAGTGCTTGGCCAGCGCGTCCTTCAGGTCCAGCTCGACACAGGTCAATTCCATGGGCGGAAGGAATTTTCCGTCGGGGAGTTGAGACAGGCCTTCGGCCTGCCCGCTGATGCCGGCAAACTCTTCGACGTAGTCGTACCAGGGAGCGATTTCCGCGTATCGGATGGGCCAATCGACGGCTATCCCGTCCCTCAAGTTGGCTTCGAAATCGAGATCGCTCCAGCGGTAGCTCTGTCGCCCCCACGTGATGGACTTGCCACCGACCTGGCGGCCGCGAATCCAGGAAAAATGCTTTCCGGGATCGAAGGAATAGGGATTTTCCTGGTCGTTTACGAAGAACTGGTGAGAGTATTCATCACAAGCGTAATAGCACTCGCGTTGAATCGGCTGGGTACGCTCGCGAACGAAACGATCGTCCCAGTCGCGGTGCTTGAGCTCCCAGACCGGGACGTGCTCGACGTAGTCCCGTTCGGGAACGATGGTGCGCCCCGCCTCGAGAACCAGGGTGTTGAGGCCTTTTTCGGTGAGCTCTTTGGCGGCCCAGCCACCTGTGATTCCCGAACCAACAATGATGGCGTCATAATTTGCGGTCGGCATGGCTATGCATCTCCGACCCCGGGGCCAAGAGGCATACAGCCATGCTGCGCGCCGGGAATAATTTCGAGCTTCAATTCCTGCGTGAAACCGATTTCGGACGTGTAGTAGCCGTGAACCGTCATGTTCTTGAATACGGTAAAGAAATCGCCCTGCATCTGGCTGTCGCGGCCTTGCGGTTCCCAGAAGGGCGGAGGCTCCTTTTCGAGCGAGCGGGCGTGGGCGGACGCTTCGTCCATAGAGCGCAAGAGAACAAGCTGCTGCGCCGGAGAAGCGGACGCAAAATCCTTGCCGAAAAGCGCGCTACTTTGCTTATCCACGTCGGCGAGGCCATCGAGGAAATTGCGGCGCTCCTCGTCCTTGGCCCATTCGGTGAGGATGACGTCGATAAATTCATTGACGCGGGCGCCCTTGGCGCCAGGCGTGTCCGTTGCGGGAATGATCTGATCGATCATGGCAACGACAGTATCGTTTTGATGGGGGCTCAAAGTGCGGAGAGCGTACGAGCCTTCCCGATGCGCCTGGCGATAAAAAGCAAAGAGCTCCGGAGTCAGCGCAGGAATCACGGCTCCCGCGGTCAGCATGCGAAGTGCATCACGCCGATTCATCGATCCTCCCGGATTCAAACGCCACCCGCGCGGAGCGGGCGCTGGAAACGGCAAGTTCGCGAGCGTCGCGCAATTCCTTCACCGCGTCGCCGAGGGGTTTAAACTCCATGGCGACGTAGCGTGAATAGCGCAGCTCGGCGAGCTTGCGGAAAATGTTGGAGTAATTGATCTCGCCGGTGCCAGGATGATGGCGACCGGGAACGTCGGCGACATGGACAAGGCCCACGAGATCAATATTTTTCTCCAGCTTTTCGATGAGGTTGCCTTCGGCGATCTGTTCGTGGAAGAGATCGTAGAGAAATTTGACGCGGGGGTTGCCGACGGAGCGGACAATGTCAAAGCCTTCTGCGGAGCTGGTCAGAAAATAGTTGCGATTCTCCTCGGGGTCGATGTTCTCGATCAGCAGCTCAATATTGTTTTCAGCAGCGATGTCGCCGCCACGTTTGAGAGTCTCGATGCAGTTGGCGTGCATTTCCTCCGAGGAGACGCCGGGAATTTTATTGCCCGTTTGCATGATGAGGCGGGTGCATTCGAGCTCGCGCATCGTGGGGATGAAATCACGCAGCGCCTTGAGAAAGGCGTCACGCTTGCCGGCGTCGGCAAGGGGAAGCCAGACGCCGCAGGTGCCGTCGAACTCAATTGCGAGTTCGCGTTTCTTGCGGCGCGCGGCGGCAAAATCCTGTGGCTTCCAATCCTTGAATTCTCCGACGAGTTCGACGGCATGGTAGCCCGCCCCGGCCACTTTTTCGAGGCGCTCGGGAAAAGGGAGATCCTGGAACACGGTCCAGAGCATTACCGTGAGGGGAAAAGATACGCCGTCGGCTTCGGCACGCACGGGAATCGGAAGAGCGGCAACCGAAGATCGTCGAGTCGCGGCGCTCAAGGCGGCGCCAGCACAAGCTCCCATGAATTCGCGGCGATGCATTTCAGGCTCCCAGAATTTCGTTGCGAACGTTTTTCAACACGTAAGCGGCACGCTCAACGCCAACCTCACCAGAAAGAATCGGATCCTCATTTTCAATGCTGAGAATGCCCTCGTAGCCGATTTCCATATAGGCCTTAATGATGGATTTCCAGAGGCTGGCGCTGTGGCCGTAGCCAACGGCGCGGAAAGTTTCCGAAGCCGAATCGAGGTCGCTGGTTGTGAAAGCGAAATTGAGGACGCCGTATTTATTGAGGTTCTCGGGAAAGAAGACCGTATCTTTCATGTGCGCGTGGTAGATGGCGCCCTGCTTCCCAAGAAAATGAATGACTTCCACGGGGTCGCAGCCTTGCCAGAAGAGATGGCTGAGGTCGTTGTTCGCGCCGATTTCTTCGCCAACGGCCTCGCGAAGCTTGATCAACGTGCGTGGATTATAGACCACGAAGTTGGGGTGCATCTCGAGAGCCAGGCGCCTGACGCCGTGCTCGCGAGCGTACTTCGCGGCTTCTTTCCAGTAGGGCACGACTTTTTCCTTCCACTGCCAGTCCTGCATCCTTGCGTATTCGGGAGGCCAGCGGTAGGTGATCCAGTTTGGCTGAGTATCTTGCGGCGTGCCCCCTGGACAGCCCGAGAAACCAACGATCACTTTCACGTCGAGCATCTCGGCGAGAAGAACGGTCTTGCGGAATGTGTCGATATCTTTTTTTGCGATGCTGGCATCGGGATGGATCGGGTTGCCGTGACAACTCAGCGTGGCCACGCGAATGCCGCGGTCTTCGAACTTTTTCTGCCAGGCTTTGGCCTTGGAGCGGTCGGCGATCAGGTCGTCGAGAGGACAATGAATGTTGTTGGGATAGCCGCCGGTGCCGATCTCCATGGCTTCGAGGCCAAGGGCAGTGACCTTGTCGAGCATGGCGTCAATGGAAAGATGTTCGTAGACGGGATCGAAGACGCCGATGGGAATCTTGCGTTGGTTGCCGGCGGGCATGGGCGCGGAAACGGAGGAGTCTATTGATTCTCTTCGGCCCGCCACGAAGGAGCTGCCCGGGACGCTGGCCGCCAGCAGGCCGCCGGAGGCGGCGAGGAACTGCCGGCGGTCGATCGAGGAACTGCTGCGAGGCGAATCTTGGGGCACCAAGTCTTCGGCCAGAGACGTCATGCGCATTCACCTCGGGACACACACCGCAACCTGACACCACTGTTCCTGCGGCATTATACGATGTTATGAACCGCAAGCAAGCATCGAAAATCGATTTTCTACAAGGTTTCTTGGTTAGGAGAAGTGAAACGGGGTCTTGAGAAAATTCAAAAGGTCAGCGGCGCTTGAGTTCGTTGAGAGGCGGGACGGAGACGGGGACGGTCAGGGCGCGTTCCGGGGGCTGCTTGCCGCGCTCGAAGGCATCCACAAACATGTCGATGGCCTGGCCCGTGTTGGGGGGGACAAAAATGGTGGCGGTGAGAAGGCCACCCCTGACCCACGCCTGGCCGGTCTTGGGCAGACCGTCGCAACCGAGAAACGGCAAACTCAGCCAGCGCTCTTTCTCGGTTTCGTCGGGCAATTCCTCGAACGCCTTACGCGCGCCGATGGCCATAGAGTCATCCTGCGCGGCGATGAGGTCGATCGCGGCTTTGCGCGAAGTGATGAGTTTCAACCAGGAGCGGACTGCCTTTTGCGAGCTTTCCTCGGTCCATTGCGCGCGCAGGAGAGTGGGATGAACGTTGGCAGGCCTGGTTTCCTGCGTCCCGGTGGTGCGATCTTTCGCTGCAGGGTTCTCGGTAGGTCCCTGGATGCAAAGAACAGCGCCGCCGTGAGGTACGAGCGCAGCAATCTGGCGGCCTTGAATGCGGCCGATCTCGAGATGGTCGGAAGTAAGTACAAAAATCGGCGCAGACGAAGACCTCCGCAGTTCCGGCACGTAACTGGCATCGCGATTGAGAATGGCCCAGCCAATACCCGCCGAAGCAGCGGCACGAGCAACCTGCGGCAGAGCCGTGCCGCCAACAGGCTCAAAGATGATGGCGTCGGGGCGATGCGACGGTTCGGCTTGAATGGCTTTGAGAAGCTGCGTGCTTTGCGTGATGGCATCGTTGTCGGCGTAGATCACCTGGAGCTCGACGCCCAACTTGCGAGCGGCATCTTCGGCGGACTGCGCCTGTTCGATCTGATAGTCGTTGTCGTTGGTCGTAAGCGAGACGAGAAAACGCAGCTTTTTCATGCCGATCAACCTAAGGGTGATGGAGAAACCCTAGGATACCGTCTGAAACATTCGTTGCAAGGGGGAAAGTCTTAGGGACGTTTCAACAAAGGAAATCCCCCCGGAGCAGGAGCGGTTTCAAAGAACAAACAGGATTTTGTACGAAGCATTGCTCGGAATGAGCTTCAGGCTGTTCGGAAGGTGCGCTAGCTCCCAGGAGACGGCGAGGGCTTTGCTTTGGCAGGAGAAGACGGGCGAATACGCGCGGCGGGAACGACGCCGGAACCCTCCAAGACGGAATAAAACTGGTCGACGGCCAGATCCGTAAGGGTATCGGTTTTGCCGGATGGCCAGAAGATTTCCACCCGGTCGATCTTGGCGGCCGCATTGAGTCCGAAATGCAAACGCAGATCGTTTTGCGAGAGGTAACTGCCGCCGCTGTGAATCTCGTCGGTCTGCGTCATACCACCGGCAATCACTTTGATGCGAGCACCGATGGCCAGGCGGTTGCTCTTCGTGCCCGCCAACTCGAAACTGACCCAGTGCCGGCCGGGAACGCCGTGATTTCGCAAAATCATGGGAGCGCCGTCGATGTCGCCAGCGACAATGTCCACGTCGCCATCGTTGAACAAGTCCGCAACGGCAAGGCCACGGGAAACGCGCTTCTGCGAAAGAGCCGGCCCAGCCTGCTCGCTGGCGTCGCAGAAGGTGCCGTCTTTCTGATTCATGCGCAAGAGCTTGGGCTCGCGGTAAGTCGCCCCAGAAGGAAGCGCGTCGACCTGTGGGTAGACATGGCCGGCCACGGTGATGAGATCGACCCAGCCGTCATTATCCAAGTCGACGAACGCGGTGCCCCACTTGACGAACGGCAAAGAGGGCAGCGCCACCCCGGAAGCATAGGAAACGTCCGTGAAATTCCAATTACCGTCGTTGCGGTAGAGAACATCGTTTTCGTCGGAGAAGTTCGTGACATACAGCGAAGGCCGGCCGTTGTGGAGATAATCGCCGATGGCGATGCCCATGGAGGCCTGTTCCGAACCGTCTTCGCTGACGGCCGTGCCAGATTCGAGGCCGATATCCTGAAATTTCCCATTGCCCAGGTTTTTGTAGAGGAATTTCGGCGTCGAATCATTGGCGATGTAAATATCCGGGCGGCCGGTGTTGTTGAAGTCCACCCAGACGACGCCGAGGCCGTAGTAGCCATTGGGGTCGCTGACACCCGCTGCTTTCGAAACATCGGTGAACGTGCCGTCGCCGTTGTTATGGAAAAGGGCGTCGCCCGCGCCCTTCAAGCCGCGCGGGCCGCACTGCACGTCAATGCCGCGATACTTGCAGTTGGGAGCTTTCCCGAAGCCCGGGAGATCGTCCAGGTGGAAGTCCACGTAATTGGTGACCATCAGATCGAGCAAACCGTCGCCGTCGTAGTCGCCAAATGAAGCGCCCGTGGACCAGCGGCCATCGGCGACGCCCGCTTTCGCCGTGACGTCGGTAAAGGTGCCGTCGCCATTGTTGTGGTAGAGAACGTTACCGCCGAAGCAGGTAAGGTACAAATCCGGCCAGCCGTCGTTGTCATAATCACCCACGGCGCCGCCCATGGCGAAACAGGGCGAGTTTAGGCCGGACTTCTCGGTGACATCGGTGAACGTGCCGTCATGATTGTTGTGATAGAGCGCGCCAGGTGCTTTCTGGCCTTTAAGGGCCATCTCGACACTGGGGGCGTTGGTGAAATAAATGTCCGGCCAGCCGTCACGATCGTAATCGAAAACAATCACGCCTCCGCTCATAGACTCGACGATATATTTTTTCGCAGGGTCTGACGTGTGCTTGAAGGCGATGCCAGTCTTGGCGGTGATGTCTTCGAGTTGAGGAATTGGACGCCCGCTGCACTTGGTGGATTTGGCTCCGGGCGGCGGAGGCGAAGGTGCGGGGTGGCCGCCCTGAGCGAAGGCGAGATTCGCGGAGAGCAACAGAAGCAAAAATGCCTTAGCCAGATGCTTCGAACTGAGTGCGATCAAGAGGATTCCCGGTAAAAGAATATCATGGGCGCTCCACCGACTGTGGCCCGGTGCGCTCGCGCGATTTATAGGCCCTGCCGCCGAGGGCTTGCAGAGCAGAAATAATGATATTCTTGCGAAAAACTAATGTTATTCTACGACTCGGGCCCGGGGCGGCCGTGAGGCTTGGCCAGGGTGCATGAGACGTACTAGAACCCCTAGGTTGGATTAAGGCGGGTCCTCGATACACCCTTTGGGAGGGCCGTGGCACATCCTCCGGGCAGGGAGAACCTGACGGCGGTCGACACCAAACCTAATCACCGGCGCGTGTTAAAAGCTGGCCACGCAGGGCACGGTGTGTGCGGAAACGCGGTTCGCTATACTAGTTTTTTTGTAGGTGCCTCGGAGGCTTTGTAAGATGACCCAGCTGGCCAGGAAGAAGCAGCCCCTTCGCTCGGAACCAAAAGTTACCCTGAAGACCATTGCGGACCACCTCGGTCTTACCCCTGGGACGGTCTCCGCAGCTCTGAATAACTCCCCGGCGGCCCGCTCTA
>DATAIH010000107.1:0-11048 GCA_036262755.1 Candidatus Acidiferrum sp. | reverse complement strand
GGGCGCCTCACCAGCATCTCAGGCGACACTCAGGCCTACGACACGTTTGTGAACCTGCAGCAAGGGCCGCGCCTGCTGGGCTTCACGATGGCGATGAATTCTCTCAGTCATCACGGAACGTGGTTTGACAATCTTTACTTCAGCAATTTCGGTTACGGGGGCGATCCCAACATGGTGTCGCGGCTGCGCGTGGCCAAGAACACCTGGTACAAGGTCGACGCGCTGTTCCGCAAGGATGAGAACTTCTGGGACTACTCGCTGTAGGCCAATCCCCTTAATCCAACAGCACCTTTCGCCAATGGACCGGCGCCCCATAACATGAACACGCGGCGGAAGTTGGGAGACTACAATCTGACTATCCGGCCGGAGCCCTCGGTGCGCGTGCGTGCGGGATATTCGCGGAATATTGTGGAGGGCCCGGCCTTCACCACGATTCACCAGGGCACCGAGCAGTTCCTTGTCGCGGACGTCAAGACCACCGTCAATGCCTATCGCGCGGGTATAGACTTTAAGCTCCTACCGCGCACCAATATCAGCTACGACCAAATCTGGAACTACTACAAAGGGGACACTGGGATCACCGATTTTGCGCAGCCCTTTCCCGTGAATCCCACGCAGAACGTGGACCTGGGAGTTTCTTTCAACGCCACCGCGAATCAACCCTGTGGCGGCACCTTCCTTGCTTCCGGCTTTGTGAATCCGACCTGCAGCGCTTACTTTAGCGGCTACCTGGACCACGGGCGCACGCGCACGAACACGCCGGCCGAGCAGCTCAGCGTGCAGTCGAATTAGGGCAGAAGCTGGATCTCACGGCGCGGGTCAGCTACTCGACCCTGTTTGGCCGCGAATCGCGCACCAATTTGCGGAACCAGACCAACGCCGGACCGGTGTTCGGGCGGCGCGTCGCAGCCGCCGCGGATTTTGCCGCGACCTGGCAGATCACGGACAAACTCAGCTTTCTGGACACGTTCCGCTATTCGAACTGGCGCAATCCCGCCGCGTTCGACGCTTCGAGTTGCTCGTTTTTCAGCCCCAACCTCAACACGGCTGCGTTTTTCTTCTCGCCCAGCGCGTCCATTCCCCTGACTTGCGTGCCGCCCGCGGACGCCGCGCCTGGTACCGCGACGAATCCGGTGGCTCACAACGCCAGTTCCGCACCGGACCTCTCCATCATTCTGGACAGCAATTTTCTAAAACAGGAAGAGCGAATGAATCTTGCAGAAGTTAACTACCGGTTTTCCCAAAAGCTGGGGGCGCGCGTCGGATTTCGCTACCGCCATCGCATCATTGCCGACAATTTCTATGAGACTGTGAACCAGGTATTTTACCCAGGCGCAACGGCTGCACTCGCGGCGCGCGGGGCTTGCGCCCTGGTGAATCCGGCGAACCCCGTCTCGCAAGCCAACCTTCCGGCCGGTTGCACGCTGAACTCGGACTCCTCCATCAGTTTCCTATCCATCCCGGCGTTTGTTCCCGCGTCAGACGTGGTCCCGCCGATCAGCGAGTTTTCGGGACTTTTCGGCATCTGGGCGCGGCCCAGCCCGAAGTTGCAGATCAGCTTTGACACCGAACTTTTCAAAGCGGATGGATCGTTTACGCGCATCAGCCCGCGGCAGTCGCAGGAATACCGCGTGCGCGCAAAGTATGCTCTGGCCAGTTGGCTGCACTTGAACGGCAATGCTCTGATTTGGGAAGCGCGGAACAATGTCACCAATGTGAACTATCTCGCCCACAACCGCGCCTACGGCATCTCGGCAACTCTCCAGCCAAAGGACAAGATCGGCCTGGAAATTGGCTACGACTACGATGACGTCTTCTCGCAGATCCTAATCTGCTTCGTCAGCAGCGCCGCCCTCACAGGCCCCTCCACGGTAACTTGCCCGGGCGTCACAGGGTTGCAGCAGCAGCTTTCCACGTACACGAACAACTCCAATTACGGTTATTTCGACTTGAGCCTGACGCCGGTTCACCGGTTGACGGCGCACCTCGGTGCGAACCTGATGGGCACCAGCGGCTCAGCGCTTCTGGTCATTACGCCCCAGGTGCCCTCCGGCCCGCTCGATTCGAAGTGGCTACATCCATTTGGCGGCCTGGACTACCATTTCGCAAAAAGCTGGACCGGGAAAGCTTACTGGGATTACTACAGTTATCATGAGGACCCCACGGTGAGCGCTGCGACAGGCGCGATCATCTCCCAGGATCTGCTTGCGCCGCGAAATTTCCGCGGCAACTTGGTCACACTTTCTGTCAAATACGCATTCTGATCCTCATGAGTCACCCTCGGCAAGCGTCCATGCATGCCGGTCGAGACAAAGGCAGATGTTCCTCAAAAAGGGAGCACGGCAAGGTAGGGCGGCGTGCGATCACACTGCGAAGTGATGTTCGTCACCGTGCGAAACTGTGCCCGCTATCACAATCAGTGAGGGAAGGCTCATCGAACACTTGCTCGACGGCAGCTCCTGGCTGTGAAGGGGAAAGTGTTCATGAAGTTACGGGCGAGATTCGTTGTGAGGGCTTACGGCTGCTTCCAACGAAGCCGGACTTCAGTGTGGTACAGGACAGAATAAGGACAATCCAGAACGGCGGGGACACGCGCCTCAGTCATCTGCATTTGGTGTAAATTGAGAACAAATGGCGCGCGGCATCCACCGAGCGCTGACATCTGGAGGAGGAGAGACACATGCGCAAGACAACCCGTTGGATCGCAGGAATCACGGTCATTGCCGTTGGGCTGACGACGATTGTTTTCCTGAGCGCACCGGCGAACGCGGACACCGCCGCCGCCGAAGCGACATATAAGGCAAAGTGCGCCATGTGCCACGGACCGGATGGCAAGGGCGAAACGGCCACCGGCAAGATGATGAAGGTGAAGGATTTCGCTTCCGAGGAGGTCCAGAAGATGAGCGACGCGGACTTGACGGCAGCCATCACGGCCGGCAAAGGCAAGATGCCACCCTCGAAGACTCTCTCTGCGGACCAGGTGAAGGACCTGGTGGCGTACATCCGGGCGTTCGGGAAGAAAAAGTAAGCGAACCGGCCAATAGAGAGAATCCGCGAAGCTCGCCCAGGGTTCCGCTGAAAGAGATCCTCATGCGCTTCCCTCTGACCCTGGCATCTGTTTCGAATCCCGCGCTCGCGCCAGCGGGAAAAACCGGCTCGGCCTCTCAAGCAGGACGACACCTGCCTCACCTGTCACGGCCAGCCCCGGCGTGAAATCCGAAAAAGGCACACGGACGGAGCACACGAGTCAAATCCGACTCCGCGATAGAGCCAGAAACTCTCGAGAAGTCTCTTTCCTCTTTGCCTGAAGGAAACTAATAAACGGCAGGCGGCTCACGAATTTTTTTTCTCCGCGGTAGAATCGCACTGCATCCAATACAATGATGAGGTCGATTCGCACGCAAAGTGAAAGTTCAAATTGACCTAGGCTTAAAGAAAAAATGCCCGCGCGCCGCTTTAGGCTGCCTGACCGCGCGCGTGAAAGCAGGCCTGTCGCCGGAGGAGTTGCTTGCCGAGATGAAAGCCCGCGCGCTAGAAATCGAGCGCCTACCTTTCCCGCGCGGCGTCCTGGAATCTCCGCAAATCGAGATGACCCGCCGGGCCTACAAAGCGCTCGGGAAAGACCCCGCGCGTTATCGCGGCTCGGCCGAAGCGCTCCTCCGCCGCGTGGTTTCGGGCAAGGGCTTGCCGGAGATCAACGCCGTCGTGGACATCATCAATTTGGTCTCCGTTGAAAGCCGCCTTCCTGTGGGGCTGTACGACGCAGCGCATGTGCAGGGTGACGTCGTTTTTCGTGCGGGGCGAGCGGGTGAAACCTACAAGGGCATCGGCAAATTTGATTTGAATCTCGAGGGTCTTCCGCTTTTCGCCGATGACCAGGGTCCTCATGGCAGCGCGACGAGCGACTCCGAGCGCACCATGGTCACTTCAAAAACCGAGGGGATTCTCGCCGTCATCGTCTCGTTCGGCGGGACCGAGGGCTTGGACCGCTGGACCGAGCGCCTCTCGACACTGCTCTCACAGTACGCCTCCGGGCAAAACGTCGCTGTTCATATCGTCCAGTAAACCTTGCCGGGCGGGTGCCGGTTGCAAGATTGACCTCGTTCGCCAACTCGCTGCACGCAAGAACAGCAGCGCTTCCGTCGCAAAAGAGCGGCAGTCCGATTGCTTGCGGGCGATTGTCGGCGGGACCATGAGAATGGTCATCGGTTTCCCTTCACGGGGATTGCCGGAGCGGCACGAGTCACAAGTCGCCAATCACGACTCATCTTATTCCAACGCTTGCTTCAAATCTTCGATCAAATCCTCTTTGTCTTCCAAGCCCGTGGAGACCCGCACCGTCCCCGGGCTGACGCCGGCGCGCTGCAACTCCTCATCGCTCATGTTGTAGTGCGAGCTGTAAATCGGCAGAATCACCAGCGACTCGACTCCACCCAAGCTCGCCGCCAGCAAAAACAATCGCACGCGATCGCAGAAGCGCCGCGCCGCCGGTAAACCGCCTTTCATATCAAACGCCAGCATCGAACTGAACCCACGCATTTGCTTCTTCGCGAGCTGGTGATCCGGGTGCGAGGGCAACCCCGGATAATGGACACGTTCGACTTTCGGATGCTTTTCCAAAAAGGTCGCCAGGGCCATGGCGTTCTGGCATTGCCGGTCGACGCGCACGCCCAGCGTCTTCATACCGCGAATCAGCAGATAGGCCGCGCCGGGATCCATCGAGCCACCCAGATAAATGATCATTTGGCGAACTTTGTCCATCCACGCTTGCCGGCCCGCGGAGACGCCCGCGAGAATGTCCGAGTGGCCGGCCAGCGCTTTCGTCGCGCTGTGCACCACCATGTCGTAGCCGAGCGCGATGGGGTTCTGCAGCACCGGAGTGGCAAAGGTGTTGTCGATCAGCGAGACAAGCCTGTGCTCCTTTGCGAACGCAACGGCTTTTTCAATGTCCACCAAACGCAGCGTGGGATTGGTCGGCGTTTCGACGTACAGAGCCCGCGTGCGTGTGTTGACGAGCTTTTCGATTCCGCAAAGATCGGGCTGGACATGGTGTACCGTGATGCCCATGTTGGGGAACACATCGCGCATGAGCCGGTACGTGCCGCCGTAAAGTTGCGCCGTGGAGATCAGCTCGTCCCCGGCCTTTAGCACCGCCAGCAGCGAGGAGGAAATCGCCGCCATGCCCGAAGCGGCCACCACCGCAGCCTCCGCGCCTTCGAGCGCGGCAATTTTCTTCTCCGCCACACTCAGCGTGGGATTGCCGTAGCGCGTATAGATGTAGGCTTTGTTCTTGCCTTCCGCCCACTCCTTCATTTCTTCCGTGTTCGAAAAAGTGAACGTCGAGGTACGGATAATTTCCGTGACGACCGGACCATTCACACCGTGGCGCTCCGGCTCCCCGCTATGAATGGCTTTGCTTTGCGGCCCGAGCTTACCCGCGAAGCTTGGGTTACCTTGCGCACCATCCCTCGCCGAGGGACCAGGCCTGGCTCGCGTGGCAGGCTTGGGCTGCTTTCCAGTTTTCATGACCATCAGTTTGCGCCCACTCTCGAGAAAAAAGCATCTTTCTAATTCACGGTTGGCTGGACAAATTGGGCGGCTCGCGAAATCCTTCTCTACTTATGACGAATTTCCAGCGGCGCGCGGGTGCGATCCAGGGGAAGTACTCGGATTTGCCATTTCAGCGGAACCGAAGTGGGCAGGTAGCAAATGGTGTTGTCACACGGCTGGTATTCCAGCTTTCCGGAAATCGTGAAGGTCTTGCCTTCTTTTCCAAGCGAGCCCCAGAACTCCGCCGCGGAACTGACTTTCACATCCTGGCTGATGCGGAGCGTTCCTTCAAAGACGGGCACCTTCTCGTTGATTGCCGGCAAATAGAGAATTTTGGCCGGCGGATAAACCGCGGGCTTGAATTCCATTTGTGGCATCGGGTCGATCACGAGCCGGGTCGACTTGTAGCCTTGCGCGCCGGGTGCGTATATGTGCACGTCCTGAGGGAGACGAATCTCCGCGGCTAAGGTAATGCGTGCGCCGGGACCGCCAGCGCGGTCGGATTGTTCGAGAGCGACTTGAAGATGCGGTGCTTCCACCGTGTCCACGACTTCCTCGCCCAGTACCGGAAAAAGTTTGGAGAGCAGGCTATTGCCGGTCAGCCGCTCTCGGTATTTGGCTTCGAAGAATTTTTCTCGAATCATGCCGGCAGGATCGATAAAGAAATATCCGGGACGCGCAAACCCCTTCTGCATTCCCGTCGCTTCCTCATTGAAGACGCTGTAAGCGCGGATGATCCTTGAGTCTGGGTCCGCAAGCATCGGGTAGTCGATCTTGTGGAGGTCGCAGAAAAACTTCAGGATTTCTTCCGAGTCATAGCTGATGGCCGCGAACTTGAGCCCCTGCTGCTCGAATCTGGGCATGGCGCTTTGCAACTCGACCAGTTGCCCTTTGCAGAAGGGTCACCAGTCCGCGGAGCGGAAAAACAGCAAAACCGTGCCCTTCGCGCCCTTCAGGGAATCCAGAGTCTGCTTCCGCCCAAACTGGTCGTGAAGCGAGAAGATCGGCGCCGGTTGACCCACCGCGAGGCCGATGGACATCAATTCGAGCGAAGAGGCGTGAATCGTCTCGCCATCGAGAATCCCGCGCACGGTCACGCTGTCCCCCAGATGAGCGGCAGCCAGCTCTTGCTGCTCAAGGCGGTACATTACGCGGCTGGTGTCGTCGTAGAGAGACAGTTTCGCACCGGGCGCGGCGTGGAAACATTCCGGGGATTCGTTGAACGCCTCGTCTGCGTTGCAACTGCTGTAAACAATGGTGCCCGACCATGCCCCGGAATTGTGCGCGGCGGCTTGTTGCGCCACAACGACTGTGGGGAGCGACAAAACGGCGGCGAGAAGAACGTGGAATCGCCAGGACATAGGTATTTCGGCCAAGCCTTCGACGCCGCATTGTACCACTCCAGCGTGAGTGGTTCCGAGGTTCAGATTTTCAGAAAGAGTTTGCGGCGGTACATCCAGAACAGGATGAGCCAATAACACAGGAGAATGACGGCGCCGCGGAAGAACGGTTCAAGCCCCGCCCCGGCAAACCGAAAGAAATTGGGACCCAGGTGGATGCGGAGGGTGCTGTCCAGAAACCCTTCTAAAAAGTGCGCGATGCAGTAGGCCACGATGGAGTTCGTACCGACAACCACCAGTGGGAACGCCCATCGCTTGAAGCCCTTTACTTCGATCACCCAACTGCATGCGGCGAGAAACAAAAAGCAAATGCCTCCGCTAAAGATGGTCCACGACGGCGTCCAAATCCGCTTCACCACCGGGCAAATGTGCGAGTAATGCAGCGCCAGCCCCAGAGCAATTCCCGACACGCCGGCGATGAGCAACTTGTTCATCGGGACGGTTGTCCGGGACTCAAGAGCTCGAGCCTCGGAGGGCCGGGATTCACCGGAACGCGATTCGCGCAGCCAGCGACCTGCGATCAGGCCAACGATCATGGTCCCCAGCGTGGGAATAAAACTCAGTGTGAGGTAGCCGCCCTCGTTGTACACAAAAGGATGTTCGCGCGGGAACAGGTTCAGGAACCACTGGTCGAACCGGTTTCCGAGATTGTAGTTTTTGTTCCAGTGCGCGGCGAATCCTGTGAAGTTGTGCTGCGCGTTCCACGCCGAGGAAACGCCCACGCTTTGCCAGTCGAAGTTGGCGGGAGCCGCGGGATAGCAGGCCCAAGCCAGCCAATAGGCGAAGAGAAGGCAGGCAAGCGAAGTCCAAACCCACTTGAGCGATTGCGCTTTCGAGGAACAGTATCCGAGCAGGAACAGAAACGGGTATCCCAAGCCGATCTGCGAGAGCGTGTCTTCGAAAGTGAAATAGGTCGTGGAATGATCCATCGAGCGGAGAAATACCCCCAGAACAACCAGCGCAAAGGATCGCCACAGCGCATGCCAAAATAGATCCGCGAAGCGCGCTCCCTTCGCCAGGCGGCTGGCAAGGGAATACGGGAGCGCCACGCCAACCAGAAAAGAGAAGCCCGGCTGAATCGTGTCGTGCAGAGAGCAGCCAAACCACTCCACGTGCGTCTGGTGGTAAGCCAGAATTTTCCAGAACTGGCTGGCGGGGTACGCCGCCGAAACGCGCGAGAGCTCGAGAACCTCCGCCATCATCAACAACATGACCAAACCGCGGTAAGCGTCTACGGCGAGGTTGCGCGGGGACACGGCAACGACGGGCGTGGCCTCGCTTACGGCTGGCGTCGTATCGGTGATAGGAGCTGCCAAGGTCGCCATAAACGCCTCACTCGCCAGCGTACGACAAGAAGCAGATCCTTCGCCGCGGTCCGCGGAAGGTCGGCCCCGGGGGTCGGGATGACACCTAGGGTCGACCCGGCGTTCCAAGAAGGGCACAGTCTAGCTGAGTGGTCAGGCCTCTTCTTCGACGAGGGCCTCCCCGTGGGCGGCTTTGTGTGCCGCGATCACCTTTTCCGCCAGTTCGTTGGGCACGTAGTCGTAGTGAGAAAACTCCATCGAATAACTGGCGCGACCTTGTGTTTTGGAAGTGAGGTCGGTCGCGTAACTCAGCATCTCGGCGAGTGGCACCTGGCCCTTGATAATGACGTTGTGACCGCGCGTTTCGCTGCCGGAAATGCGGCCGCGCCGCGAACTGAGGTCGCCCATCAGGTCCCCGGAGTATTGATCCGGCGCGTAGACTTCCACGTTCATGATGGGCTCGAGCAACGCCGGCCGCGCCTGTTTCATGGCTTCCTTGAACGCCAGCGAGCCGGCAATCTTGAACGCAATATCCGACGAATCCACGTCGTGATATTTGCCATCGTAGAGAATGGCGCGAAAATCCGTCACGGGAAACCCCGCGAGGTAGCCGCGTGCGGCGGAATCGCGAATGCCCTTCTCGACAGACGGAATCCAGTTTTTCGGGATAGAGCCGCCGAAGATATCGTCGACGAACTCGATGCCTTTGCCGCGCTCGATGGGCTCCATCTTGATGCGGCACACGCCAAACTGGCCGTGCCCGCCCGACTGTTTCTTGTGCTTGCCTTCGGCGTCGGCCTTGCCGCGAATGGTTTCGCGGTAGGGAACCTTGGGAGGTTTCAGCGTGAGATTGACGTTGTAGCGCTTCTGAAGCTTGGCAACGACGACTTCGATGTGCTGCTGGCCGGAGCCGGCAAGCAGAAATTCCTTCGTTTGCGTGTCGCGCGAAAAACGGAGCGCGCCGTCTTCTTCCAGAATCTTGTGAATGGCCACACCGATCTTGTCTTCGTCAGCCCGGCTCTTGGGCTCAATGGCAAAGGTGATGGACGGCTCGGGCAAACGTGCCGGCGTGTAATAAATCGGTGCGGCTTTGTCCCCCATGGTTTCGCCGGTGGTCGTTTCTTTGAGCTTGGCGATGGCACCGATGTCGCCGGCATGCAGCTCGCCGGTTTCGCTGAACTGCTTTCCTTGCACAACTTGAATATGCTGAAGGCGTTCTGGAACATTGCGGTTGTAGTTCTGAAGCGTGGCGTCGTTTTTCAACACGCCGCTTTTCACTTTGAAATAGTTGATGCGCCCAGCGAACGGATCGGCGAGCGTTTTGAACACAAAGAGGGAAGCCGGCTGGGCATCATCGTATTTGCGCTCGACCCGGTCGCCATTTCCGCTGGGATCTTTATAACCAACCTGCGCGTGCTCGTCCGGATGAGGGAACGCATCGGCCAAGAACGTCAGCAGGCTCGCGGTGCCGACGTTGTGCAGGGCAGAGGTCATCAAGACAGGAAAAATTTTTTCGGCGACGATGGCTTTGCGGACGGCGGGAATCAAATCCTGGATGGGAATCGTTCCTTCGCGGAAGAATTCCTCCATCATCGCGTCGTCGCCCTCGGCGATCATTTCCACGAGCTTTTCGTGCGCTTCCTTGGCTTCGTCCGCGAGCGCGGCGGGAATCTCTTCCATGGTGGGCTGGCCATCGCCGTCCGGCTTGTAGGTGTGGGCCTTCATGGCCACCAGATCGATGACGCCGCGAAATCCTTTTTCCGAACCAATCGGCAATTGCAAGGGGACAACATTGCGGCCAAAAACCTCCGTCAGCGATTCCATCGAGCGCTCGAAACTGGAAAGTTCGCGATCCATCCAGGTGAGCACAAATGCGCGGGGAATGTCATACTCGGTGCAATAATCCCAGACCTTTTCCGTGGTGACCTGCACGCCCACGTGCGCGTCCACGGCGATCAGCGCGGCATCGGCTGCGATCAGCGAAGCTTTCGCCTCGGTGATGAACGTGGAGTAGCCGGGAAGGTCGATAAAATTGATTTTAACTTTGTCGGACGAGCCGGAGGGGCCGGTCGGCGTCGCGGGCCACTCGGCGTAAGCGAGGCCCGTTTGAATGGATATTTTTCGCGCCACCTCCTCGTCGTCCCAGTCGGTAGTGGCGCTGCCATCCGCAACTTTTCCCCACCGCGGCGTCATGCCCGCGGCATACAGCAACGACGACACCAGTTGCGTCTTTCCGGTGCCGCCGTGACCTACAATGCCAACGTTTCGGATGTCCTTGGTGAGATAGGATTTCATGCGAACTCTCCTTTTTATGACGGAAGTCCGGCACCTGGTTTCAAGCGCGGGCTTGCGCCTGAACGAATTGTCAACTTAGTGAGGAAGAGCGCGCCGTCGTTCACCAAACGTTAAGCGGTTTCTCTTCCCTGGGTCTCCGGGCGGCGGAGGCGAAGGAAAATCGAACAATTCCCTGGAACGCTCTTCTTTCAGGCGGATGCTAACACACGGGTAGGCCTGCGGCAACGAATCACGCAAGAAAGCGGGAAATCGGCCCCATGCTTTCGACCGTGGAAAGTCGCGCCAAACGAGGACAAATTTGCAAGGACTAGTACCCTGCATTCTCAGCTATTCCGCTTGTTAGTCATTGTCCGTGTGGGGGTTAGCCACAGGCCTGAATTGTCGACTTGGGCCACTTCTTTGCAGTAAACATTTCGAAGCTTGGGGTGAAATGCATCCTGCAGCGGGATTGTAACCTAAGCGAGACGGTGCGGCCCAAGAGAGCCGAGAAAATCGAGGA
>DATAIH010000106.1:0-15641 GCA_036262755.1 Candidatus Acidiferrum sp. | reverse complement strand
CCTCGGGTATCCCACCAGCTTCCTCATCTCGCGCGACGGCAAAATCGTGAAAAAGACGCAAGGCCTCATCGATTACGAGGAAATCACCAAAGCGATCGAGTCCCAGCTGTAGGGCGACCTAGGGCGAGCGATAGCGGCGCGGCCTTGCGCCGCCGACTGGGGATACATCCTTCCCAAAAAGGGCGACTACGCACTCTGCTTACGCGCCTGCGAAACGAGGGCAATTTCGGAGGACCGGAGCAGGAGCTGGATGGCCCGCGCGACATCCCCAGGTTTGCGCAGGTAGACGCTCACCGGAGCCTGATTGGGGAAGCACATGGTGAGGCTCGGCGCGGAATTCCGTGCCGCCAAAACGGTGCGGTCGAGCCGCGATTCCTTCCCAACGACTCACCGCTTCATAGATTGTCTCGCCCCCGCCAAGTACCGGCATGGTTCGCTCCTTCACGCGATGACAACCGCGTGCTAGATCGTATCGTTTGCTTGGATGCGTGGTCATATCGCCGAGCTACTCGAACGACACTGACGGGAACGGCCGCTGGCCTGCAACCTTTTGGGGGCGCCGGGGTTTGATCAGTGTAGGGCCCGCTCTAACCCGAATGAAGGGAAGCCTCTGTGGCTCGCAGGGAGAGAGCCCGGCGCCCTCAGAAGGGACCTGCAATGCGATATCTAAGGTTTGCAGCTTTACTCGGGATTTGCCTCTTCTTCGCGTCCTTTGCGAACGCGCAGAGAGTGTTTGTGGGCGTGGGAGTGGGCCCCGGCTATTATGGCGGACCGGCCTACTACGGCCCGGCTTACGTTGGCCCGCCGCCAGTCTGCGCCTACGGCTACTATAGCTATTACCCGTACGCCTGCGCGCCGTACGGCTACTACGGACCGGAGTGGTTCGCGGGTGGCGTGTTTATCGGCGCCGGCCCGTGGTTCCACGGGTTTCACGGCCGCGGCTCTTTCGGTCCTCGCTACTATGAACGGCGCGGATTTGAGGGCAGGTTTCACGGCGATTTCGGCCGCGACGGCTTTCGCGGCAGAGGCTTCGCGCACGAGGGCTTTGAAGGCAGAGGGTTCGCCCGCGGAGGCGAGTTTCATGGGGGAGGCGGGTTCCGTGGTGGCGGAGGGTTCCACGGCGGCGGCCACGGAGGGCGCCGTTAACTCGCCGGGATTTACTCCCTGAACTCTCTATAAGTTGGATTTGAGGACGGCTGGCGACTGCCAGCCGTTCTTGTTTTCCTGATTCCGTTTAGACCCCTCCCTACGCGCACACACCTTCGTCTTCAGGTTGCGGGAACTGCTGTGTAAACCAGAAGGAATACGGCGTCGAGCCGTTCACCTGGTAGTGCCGAAGCCGCTCGCGGCCCTCGGCGACTGTCGGAATGTGACCTGCCGGAATCCACCAGAGGCAGTAATTCGGTTTGCTCGTCTTCTCGAACCATTTGGCGCGGTCGCGAAAGACGCGAGCGTGGTCGGAGCGGTAGGCAAAACTGCGCAGCGCCTCGAGCGACTCCCAGACGGACATATTGACGATGATGAAAGGGTCGTCGCTATAGGCGATATCCGTGGCGTTGCCCGATTCCGACTGCAGGCGCCAGAGGAAGCCGGGAGCCTCGTCGGCGAGCGCGTTTATTGGTTCGAGCTCGGCGACGAACTCGGCGATCCTCGGATCATCGAGGGGCGCGATTAGCCGGGCGATGTTGATCTGAGCGAGATGATAGGTCATGGCGGTCTACAAAGATGCCTTATCCACGCGCAAAGTTACATTCGAAAATCGCCGCCAACCGGCTTTCTTACTCTTGCGCAACCGAGTTCGCTTGTTGTTCGCGCGCAAGATCCTCGAAGAACAACCTGTTGACCAAGTCCGCGGAGGCAGACGAGTGCTGTGCGGAACTCTGACAGTTCGCGGCTCCAGTCGCACGTCCTGGCCGAGCGCCTCCAGCACGCCTCAGAAATTGAAGCGATAGCCAAGAATCATCTTTGCAATCAAATGATCGGTGGAGTGGGTCATGCCCACGCCGAGGCCGAAATTCACTTCCCAATTCGGAGAAAGATTCAAGTCGATGACGGGAAAGAGCTGATGCTGCTGTTGACCGGTGGGAAGGAAGTCGGTGGCCGGACCGAGGGCGCCGTAGTACTCGAATCCGCCGGTAATTTTTTTTGTGAAATCGTAGCTGAGTTTGAAGTCCGGCGAGAATGTGAAGCCTTGATGGACGCTCTCACCGTGAAGGGACCGCTCAAAAGCGGGATTGAACGAGATGTACCAGGGGCCGGTCTGTTTGTCGATGATCGGGCGAATCTCCCATGTCCAGGTGTCGGTGGAAAATTGGCGGCGCTGGTAGCCAATTTCGTTGGAAAGGCTTAGCCCCACGGGCCACTTCCACTCTTTGGGGATGCGCACGCGGGGCCGAATATGGTTGCCAACCCAGTCCCAGCCCCGGCCATTTTGCACGGAAGTAAAAATGTAGAAGCCCGTTTCGAACCAGTCTTTGAAGCCGTGCGTGATTTCGATGGTTTCGTGCAACTGGTGGTTGGTGGGAAAAAGGCCGTCTTGGAAGGTCTTCGAACCCTGAATCGTGAAATTGCTGTGCAATTCCACCATGGTGTGATGGGGTTCCACCTGATCGTAACCGTAGACTTGAATTTCGTAATTGTCTTGCGCGCGAGCGGGAAGGCACAAAGTTGCCATGAGCAACGCAAGACCACCGCCAATCATCGAGACACGCTGGCTCATCCACCATCCTTTAAAACTACTTAGGGTATCGCAGGACCGCCGTGCGGGCGAAACCAATTGAGATCGAGGGATTACGCGTGGGGGTGGGCCTTGTCGTAGACCTCCATCAACTGGCGGATGGAGGCGTGCGTGTAGCGCTGCGTGGTGGAAAGAGATTCGTGCCCCAGCAGCTCCTGAATCGCGCGGAGGTCGGCGCCATCAGCAAGCAAATGCGTTGCGAAAGCATGGCGCAGGGAGTGCGGGTGCAGGTCCCAGTTGACATTGACCAAACGCACGTATTTCTTGACGATGCGGCCCACGGAGCGCTGCGTTAACCGGCGACCCGCATAATTGAGAAACACCGCCTGCGCGTGCGGGTCCGCCTGCCGATTGGGCCGGTTTGCTTGTCGCAGAAGCTCGTCCCGCACGGGCCAATATTTTTCCAGCGCCTCCTGCGCTTTGGCGCCGTAAGGAACGATGCGTTCCTTGTTGCCTTTGCCGCGCACGCGCAAGATACGCTCCTTTTGCTCCACGTCGACCAGGTTCAGACCGGTGAGTTCGCTGACGCGCAAACCTGCGGCATAAAGAAGCTCGAGCAGCGCGCGATCGCGCCGCAGAAGCAAGCCTTCTTCGGCGAGCGCAGCCTTCCCGCGGGCTCTCTGACTTTGCTGGGACGGTGAGGATTTCGCACTCGCGCGCGTGACGGAAGGTCCGGAACCCAGGGATTCGGCCATTCCCGCGAGTTGGTTGAGAAAGCCGTTCATCTCTTCCGCGGAAAGCACCGAAGGGATGCGCTTCGGCAGTTTTGGCGTCGGCACCAGGCGCGCGGGACTTTCCTTCAACCGCCCCTCGCGCACACAGTACTTGAAAAAGGAACGCAGCGCCGCCAGCTTGCGCGCGATCGAGCTTTTCGCGAGCCCATGGTCGTGCAAATGGGAGACAAATTCGCGGATCACGCCATGATCCACGGCGCGAAGGGCTGGCGGGAGGGAACCTGGCGGCGATAGAAATTCGAGAAACTGACGGAGGTCCTTGCCGTAGTTGGAAACCGTGTGGGGCGACGAATTCTTCACCGTCTTGAGATATTCGAGATACTTGGCAATCGCTGCTTTGATACTCCCAGCGGAAGCGCTGGGATTCTGTTTGCCTAGTTGCATTGCTGCACCTCGGTTCCCAGAAACGGGGCTACCAATAGACCCGAATCGGAGCGCACTGAGTCTCCGATTACTCCACCGATAGGCATCACTCTCTCGGCGAGAGAGAATGCCGCGTTAGCGTCTCGGTGGTCATTGTGTCCGCACTTCCCACAGACGAACTTCTTTCCGTTGGGCTTGGTCAACTGATGGCAGCGAGAACATTCCTGCGAGGTGTACGCAGGGTCTGCTTCGATCACCATTACGCCGCGCAAAGCGGCCTTGTACAGAATGAATTGGAGCAACTGATAGAAAGACCACTGCGACTGTTCGACGTAGCGCCGAATCTTTCCCTTTCTAACGTTCTCCAGTTTTTCCAGTACAACGCACCGGCGATGTTTTGCGGCGTAGTCCACGATTTGTTTGGACACCACATGATTTTCATACTTTGCGCGTCTAAGTTGCTTGTTGCGAATCTTGTGAAGCAGACGCCTCTTCCCAAGACTCTGCAAATGGGCTCTTTGTCCGCGCCATACGGTTTTCGTTCTGTCAGGATTAAAGCCCAGATGCAAGACTTTTCCATTCTGAGGGTCGGCTAGAGTTGCCACTGCGCCGACCGAATTGCGGTCCACACCGACAGTTCCGGTTACAGAAAACTGCTTTTCCGCTTTTGCGTTGTAGCAGATCGCCGCATACCACTCGCCGCTACGCTCGAAGAATTCTGCACTGCGAACGAACCCCACAGGCAGGCGCAGCCAGAGGACCGGCAGGACTTCTTTCTTGAACAGTGCGGGAATTCGAATACCCCTATCTGCCAACTTAATCTGCTTCCCTTTGTCGCCGCAAACAGGTAGCACGAGATTGCTGACCTGCTTGCACTTTTTGTTCTTCTGGTACTTGGCAATCAAACTCTTCGCAATGACGCACGGCACTTCCTTATAATATTTGCTAGAGGATTCCATTCGACGAGCCAACATGCGGGCCACGCAGGCTTGCGCTTTCCTTAACAAGCCATCCAGGACGGGACGAAGAGCATCGGGAACCTTGACTTTGATACAGCAAGTCACGGTGTCTACCATCTTGGCGTGCCTGTTGTCTTCTGCACTAAGCTGCGTCGAAAGATTCTCGCTAACCTTCCCTTTTTTCGAGGCTTGCTTTCCTCGTTCGCGAGCGAGATTGGCTGCGCAGGGATTGAGTTTGGCGGCGAACTCGACCATATTCCTTTCCTTCTCCGCTACGCTCCCACCGTGAATTGGAGCGCAGTTGTCTGAACCAAAAGCCGCTCCGCTTCCGCGCACATCCTCGTTTTGGTTCGTTCTACTGCGGTCGTCATTCTCGTACTCTCTGGTCTAGCGGTTTCTTCCTTTGTTCCGTTGGTGGCGCTCGTAGCCACAATCAGTTAACGCTTCGATTTCGCTTTTCATTCGCCTACTTTAGCTCACTTCCCTTTGTCGGTCAACAATTTACGAAGAAACTCAAAGAAACTTTAAAGAAACTCGGAAAGAAGCGTCCGGAAAGCTTACATTCAGGCGCCAAAGCCGCTAACCCGATTAAAGTCTCGGATCGCGCGGCTCATCTGTTCATTGCAGCCCGGCAACTCCCGAGACTGAAAACAGTACAGGCGCACGGGCGAGCGCGGGGAATCAGAAATTCGTGGCGTGCTACGTTAGAGGCAGGTGGGTTAGGACTTGGCCGCCACCGGCACGGGAGCTTCTTCGGGTTGGGCTGAGGGCGCCGCCTCGGGGGCAAGCTTCTCCCAGTCACAGCCTTCCTTTAGGCAGGCGTGCACGGTGCCAATCTTTGAGCGTTTCTCGACAATGAACGGCGCGCCACACTTCGGGCAGGGCTCGGCAATGGGCAGGTAGGGCGTGGTGAAGTCGCAATCCGGGTAGCGCGAGCATCCGTAGAAGATGCGCGGCCGTCCGCGGCCACCCTTCCCGGCGCTGCCGCGTCGGACAAATTCTCCTTCGTTGCACTTGGGGCATTTGATGCCCATGGTGATGGCTCGCGTGTACTTGCACTTCGGGTAGGCGGAGCAGCCGATAAATTCGCCGAAGCGTCCATGCTTTTTCACCAGCCCGCTCTCGCACGTGGGGCACTTTTCGTCGAGCGGTTCATCCGGCTGGTGCGCGATACGCGTGCCCTGCACCAGGCGGCGCGTCGTCTTGCAGTCGGGATAGCCCGTGCAAGCCAGGAACGCGCCGAAGCGCCCGCGTTTGATGGTCATTTCCTTGCCGCAGTTGTCGCAATACTCGATCTTGTTGGGGTCGCCCGCGTCGGACTCTATCGGCGAGAGGTCCTCAATGAAATCGCAGTCGGGGTAGCGCGAGCAGCCGAGGAAAAACCCATGGCGGCTGATGCGCTCGAGAAGCTCGCCCTGGCCGCACTTCTCGCACTTTCTCCCCGTGGGGATGCCCGCCTTGTACGAGAGCATTTCCTCGTCGGCCTTGTCGAGGTCAATGACAAACTTCGCCCAGAACTCTCGGACGGCATCGCGCCAAGGCCGTTTGCCTTCTTCGATCTCGTCGAGTTCGTCTTCCATCCGGGCGGTAAATTTCAAGTCGAAAATATCCTCGAAGCTCTTCACTAAGAGCTTGCTTACACGCTCGCCAAGCATGGTCGGCGAGAACCGGCCTTGATCCTTGGTCACGTACTCCCTTTCCACCAGTGTCGAAATGATGGCCGCGTAAGTCGAAGGGCGTCCGATTCCGTCTTCTTCGAGCTCCTTCACCAGGGTCGCATCGTTGTAGCGCGGCGGCGGTTCCGTGAAGTGCTGCTCAGGGCGAATCTTTTCCAGGCGCAGCGTCTGTCCCTCGACCACTTCGGGCAGGGCGCGGCCCTCACCTTCGTCGTCCTTTTCGTCGTCTTCGCGATCCGCTGCGGAGGGGGGCAACTGGTAAACGCGCAGGTAGCCGTCGAATTTCTGGACCGAGCCGCTCGCGCGGAAGGTGTATTTGCCCGCGCGAATGTCGATGGTGGTCTGATCAAAAATCGCGGGTAGCATCTGCGAAGCCACGAACCGCTGCCAGATCAACTGATAAAGCTTGAAAAGATCGTCGTCCAAATACTTCCGCACGTCTTCCGGCGCTCGGGCTACCTCGGTCGGGCGCACCGCTTCGTGCGCCTCCTGGGCGTCTTTCTTGGACTTGTAGAAATTCGGCTTTTCCGGAAGATAGTTCGCGCCAAACCGCTGCGGGATCAGTTCGCGGACCTGGCTCAAGGCGTCGTTCGAAACATGAACCGAGTCCGTGCGCATGTAGGTGATCAGCGCCACGGAGCCTTCCGAGCCGAGCTCCACGCCTTCATAGAGTTTCTGGGCCAGGGACATGGTGCGCTTGGCCGTGTAGCGCAGCCGGTTGTACGCAGCCTGCTGTAATTTCGAAGTAGTGAACGGCGGCGGCGGGTTGCGCTTCTTTTCTTTTTGTGCCACGGAAGCCACTTGCCAGTTGGCCTTGCTTACCGCGGCAACGATCTTGTCAGCCGCCTTCTGATTCTTGACTTCGATGTCCGCGTCGTTGTACTTGACGAGCTTGGCCTCGAACAGCGGAGGCTTTCCCGCATCCAGCGTCGCGTGGATGGTCCAGTACTCCTGAGGCACGAACGCGCGGATGGCTTCCTCGCGCTCGACGATCAGCCGCAAAGCTACGGTCTGCACGCGTCCGGCCGAGAGGCCCCGCCGCACCTTGTTCCACAAAAGCGGAGAGATTTTGTACCCCACCAGCCGGTCTAGGACGCGGCGGGCCTGTTGCGCGTCCACCAGATTGTTGTCCAGGCCCCGGGGGTGCTCAAAAGCCGCCCGGATGGCCTTGGGGGTAATCTCATTGAAGGTTACCCGAAAAATCTTCTTTGGGTCGGCCGGGGGAATGTCGGCCAGGTCTCCGTTGCTTTTCGCGTGGTTGTCGGCTTTGGCGGCGGTCGATGCTTTTGCGTCACCAGCCTTGCCATCACCATTCTTGCCGTTTTGCCTTCCCGGAGCCTCGGCCTCGACAAACCTGCTGGGCTTCGAGAGCACCATCGCCAAGTGTGCCGAAATGGCTTCTCCCTCGCGGTCCGGGTCAGGAGCCAGGTACACGGCTTCCGCGGCATCGGCGGCCTTGCGCAAATCATGGATAACCTTGCCCTTGCCGGAAATGATTTGCAGGGTCGGCTCGAAAATCTTTTCATCGTCCAAAGTAATTTTCGGTGCTTTTGCTTCGACTTTCGCGCCCTTCGTTGCGCCCTTTTTCTTCTTCTTTATTTTCTTGCCGGAGGGATCATCGCCCGGGAGGCGAATGCCAATGGTCTTCGTCGGCAGGTCCATCACGTGCCCAATGGACGCCTTGACGGTGTAATTCCGTCCCAAATACTTATTAATGGTCTTCGCCTTCGCGGGCGATTCGACAATCACAAGCGAACGAGCCATGTAACTTTTGTAACTCCGGTCTGTATTTCGGAAAGGGCGGACCGCGGGGCGTGTGTCTTTCTCGCTACCTTCGGCGCATGTCCCTCAAGATGGGCCCAGCCTACCATGAGATGCATCTGCCGGCCCTTCTGGTTCCTTACTCTTAGATGGCGTTCCGCCCGCGGAGGGCGTCCCAACCGCTATCCCCCTCCATAACAACACCTTGCAGAACTCTTTCCGGGCAAGTGCCGGACAATCCCTTTCACCTTGACCTACACAGGGTAGCGGAGAACGCTCTAAGAGTTCAAGCCGCAGCTTTCCGCGATGTTCGTCGAAAGAGCTTTTCCCGAGCCATTTCCGCGCGGCCCTCGACCGTGGGAAACGCCTACTTTCTGCCGACGAACCGGACGCGCAGGGTCGTTGCCCGGCCTTGACCGCCGGCAAAAGCCCCAAAACACCCTGACCGAACCAGGCTCGAACACGCCGGAGCGTCAACATTGTTCACCACCGAATCGGGGTTCTGCCGGCCAAGGATGTTGACGACCTCCACCCGCGCCGCCCACAGATACCCGCGAAATGCGAACTTCCGTTCGAGGCCCAGATTCAAGCTGACGTACCCGGGAAAACGCAAGGAGTTGGGCAAGCCGACCAGTTGCTGCTGAAGATTGACCGCGCTGAACGGGTACCCGGTGCGATATTCGAAGAAACCACTGAGCTGCGTGCTCCAGATGTGCGTAGGCATCCAGCCCCAAAGCACCACGCGGTTGGGCGCATCCCAGGCCACCGGACCGGGCTGTTGCGCCGCGTAGAAAATCGAACCGAGCGCCGGGTTGAGCACTTCGTTTGAATGTGCCCGCGAACGCGTGTAGGCGCCGTAAATCTCCATGCTCTCTGAAAACACATGGCGCACCGACAGCGTGGCCGAGCGGTAGCGGTCCTCGCGGTGATCCTCGAGCAGAAAGACCCCGCCCGGCTGCGAGGGCTGCTGGTCCACATAAGCGAAGCCATGAGAGCCGTTGCGTGCGAGCAGATTCAGCGTAACCAGCGTCTTGCGGTGAAACTTCTGCTGCCAGCCCGCGCTGGTAGTCCGAAAACGCGGTTGTGCGAGACCTCCTGCGGGCAGGACGAACCGGCTCAAGACCGGGCTTGGCGGAACCACGTTCGAGGCGGAGTCGTAGAACGTGTCGATTTGCTGTTGATCGAGAGCCTGTGCAATCAGCTCGAGGTTAAGGGGCGCGTTATAAACGCCCCAGCCCAGCGAGAATTTCGCGCGATCATCGCCGAATGGCAGCAGGTTGCCCGAGACGCGCGGTTCGGCCATAGCGCTTTTGGTGAAGCGGTCCCAGTCCGTGCGCAAGCCCGCCTGAAAAACGAAATGTCTGCCGACGGACCAGGTATCTAGCCCGTAAGCGCCCGCTTGGGTGTTGGAAAGTCCGAGCGTCGCCGTTCCTACAAACGTGGACCGTCGCACCAGGCAGCCCGGCGTTGGCAAAGCGCAGGTCGTTCCATCGTTTGGATTGGTCGCCTGAAGCGCGTCAATCTGTCCGCGCTCGGCAGACTGGTGGAAGACGAGGCCGGCGACATTGCCGCCCGCGGAAAGCTGATGTGTGCCGTGCCAGTGGCGCGAGGCGGCCATGACATTGGTCACCGCTTGCAAGCGCCGTCCGCGCTGGCGCACACGCTCGAAGTAATTGCCGCCCGTTCCGTTAATGAGCTGGATGAAGGGCTCGGAACCTTGTGGGATGTACTCGAGCACGCCTTCATCGGCGGCAACGCCGAACTCGAACAAAGTTTCGTGGAGCCAAAGCTGATCCTTCAAGGAAACAAAGCCGCGGCGCTGGTCGGCGTTGACGGTCGTGGATTGCGGATCGAGCGCGTCCAGGCCGAGGTTCGCGTCACTTGCGCGATTGTAGAGTAGCGTCGCGTGGAGGATGTGCTTCGGAGAAAGATTGTATTGCAGCCGGAGCAGATTGTCTCCCGCCCATTCCGCGAAAGTGTTGGCGTTCGAAGGCAGTTGCGTTACGACACCAAAGGTATGCTGGATGCTGACCGCATCGGAAAACCAGAAGCGGCCTCGCTCGATGGGACCGGAAAAAGTGAACCGCGGATACCAGTTTCCCAGATGCGTGCCCTCTTGAATGTTGATGCCAGGAGCGGGATTGGTGGTTCCGAAGCGCCAGCGGTCGTCCCCGTCGGGAGTTTCCAGACTCAAGATGCTCGCACCCGAGTGTGGGTAAGCCGCGCTGATGTTCCCCGACTGGACTTCTACCCGGCGCGTAGCATCCACATTGAACCGCGAAGTAAGCGCGCCGCTCACCGGGTCGCCGATCTCAAAGCCGTCCATAATGTACTGGGTTTCTCCGGAGCGTGCCCCGGCCACATGCAAGTGGTCGCGGTTGTCCTCGACGATTTCCGGCAGCGCGACCAGACTTTTCTGAAGGACGTGGCTACTGGGAACCGGAACTTCGCGAATGTCCCGCTCGGTCAGCGCTGACCGATGCGTGGTGTCCTGCGTATCGATCTGGTTGGAGGAGGCCGTGACCTGCACCTTTTCGCGAACTTCCTGCTCATGATTCAACAGGAGCGACAACTCGTTGCTTCCGGCATGTAGCGTCACGGCCTGGCCGGTGAGCAGGAAAAAGCCTTGCTCGCGCACCTCCGCTTTGTACTCACCGGAAGAAAGATTATGGAAAGCGAAGCGCCCGGCGGCATCGGTCTCCGTTCGGTAGGAAAGCCCCGCGGCATCTTGGAGCGTTACTTGCGCGGATCGGACCGGAACGCCATTCTCGTCGACAACGACTCCGCTGCAATCAGCCGAGTCCGCTGCATGAATCGGGGAGCCGGCAAAGATCCCGCAGAGAGCGATTATCCCGACCCACCGTCGACCGAGCCGCATCGAATCCCTTCCCAATTGATCCACAGGTGATTAAACTACACTTCGCGGGGTGCGAGTTTCCATTTCTTAAGCGAGGCAGTGCCACCTAGATGGATGGACAACCGCGGTTCGAGGATGCTCGGCGCGGAAGTGAGCCTGAAAACATGAGATGGAAAGGCCGAAAGCTGACGTGGACGAGAGCAGCGGTTATCTCGACCGCGTCCCTGGGCTTGGCCCTGGGGGCTTGCGGCAGCTCCTCTGGTTCCACTGGCACACCGGGAGCTCTGAGCCTCTCCCTTTCTTCCTCCGTGGCCCTCGCCCCGCAGGATGGCACGCCGGAAAAGATCACCGCAGCGGTGACGGGAAACTCGGGCCCGGTGACCTTGGGGGTCGGCGGCGTTCCGAGCGGCACGCTGTCCCAGGTGGTCGAGCCTGGGAGCGGCGGAAGCGGCGCGATTACCCTGTCGAGCAGCGCACTCACGCCGGCCGGGAGTTATTCTCTGAAAGTGACGGCAACTGACGGCGGCTTCGCGGCCAGCCAGAATCTCACCATGGTTGTCGCGGTGTCCGCCATGGTTGGCAGCACCGTGGATCAAACGCAGGGTGTCAACGGCAAACTCGAACAATTCATGTCCACGTCGTTCCAGCCGGCGGAATGGGACTATCAATATTTCGAGAACCATGCCGCGCTCGAACCGGCCGCGCTCAATCAACTAGGCCCGCAACACATTCGCCTCCAGGGTCTTTCCCAGGCGGTTCCGATGAAGTCGAATACCGGAGCGGCGACGGACTGGGACTTCTCAAAGCTCGACGCCGTCGTCCAGCCCGTTCTGTCCGCGGCGGACCACAGTCCCGAATTTCAAATAGCGGTCGCACCTGGATTTATGTACAACGCTCAAGGAACCTTCGACATTGCCAATCACCTCCAGGATTTTGCCAACTACAGTGCGGACCTGGTGCGCTATTACAATGGACCAGGCTTCGATTGGGGAGGGCAGCATTTTGCCTCTCCGAGTCTTTCGTCCGCGAATCCGCATAAAATCATCTGGTGGGGCATCTTCAACGAGTACAACATCAACGGCCTGACCCCGGCCGAATACATCGAGCTCTACAACACCGTGGTGCCCGCGATGCTCGCCGTCGATTCCACGATTCAGTTTTCCGCTCTGGAGCTATCGGACTTCGATTTTCAGGAAGGCGATCCGCGCAATAATTTGCCAACCTTCGTTCTTCCGGCGACCCAGGGCGGCGTTAACGCGCAGGTGAATATTGTTTCCACGCACTTTTATTCGTCGTGCAACCAAAACGACACGGACGCGCAAATTTTCAGTACGATTCCGGGCTTCGCGAACGATGTCAAATACTTCTATCAGGAACTTAAGCTGCGGCCGGATCTTGGGAGCGTTCCGGTGTGGGTGACCGAGAACAATGTCAACGCGGACTTCGCGGACGCGAGCGGCAACAGTACATGCAATCCAACGCAGAAATTCGTACTGGACTTGCGCGGCACGAGCGCGTTTTTTGCCGCGTGGCGGCCCTATGTTTTTGCGGAGCTTGGAAAAGCCGGCAGTCAAGCGCTCTATCACTGGGACTATGACAGCGACGCGCAGTTCGGCGAGGTGGACTACTCCTCCGGCAACAAGCACCTGAGCTATTGGGTGGACGACTGGCTGGCCAAGCTGTATCCCGAGAGTCCGGGGGCGCCGGACATCCTGGCTTTGACCGTCACGGAAACGGCTACGGTGGAAACTCTGGCCACGAAAAACGGCGATGGATCTGTCCTGGTCATGATTGCGGATCGCGCCGTGCTTTCGCCTACCGACAACAACGGGACCGGCGATGCGCGTACGGTGGTCCTCGATGTCTCGGCCCTGGGTAGTTTCACTTCCGCCTCGCAACTTACTATCGGCCAAACCAGCGACCTCACAAACGGACCGCAACCGAGCCCGATTACGCTCGCTCCCAAGCTGACCGTGACGCTCCCCGGCTACGGCGTAAGCTTCCTTTTGCTAAAGCCCTGAGAACGGCATTCCCCGCAACAGTAGGTGGTGATTTCAGTGCTGTGGTTTGGCGGCATCTTCCGCGAGGATCGCATCCAGGGTGCTCACGAAAAGATCGGCGTCCTTCTCCGTAAACGGGAGCGGCGGCCGCAGCTTGATTACATTGTGATGCGGACCGTCGGTGCCGGTAAGGATACCGCACTCGCGTAACCGGTTCACGACGTAGGAGGCCTCGAGCGGCGCGGGCTCGCGCGTGGTTCGATTAAGGACCAGATCCACGCCTAGGAACAAGCCCGATCCGCGGACGTCGCCGACGAGCGCGTGGCCGCGCTGCAACTCCTCGAGCCGGTTCTTGAGGTGAGTGCCGACGCGCAACGCGTTTTCTTGCAACTTTTCCTCGTCGAGCACATCCAGCACCGCCAAGCCGGCCGCGCAGGCCACCGGATTGCCCCCAAAGGTCGAAAAAAATTCCATTCCGTTCGCGAACGATGCGGCAATGGCCTTCGTCGTGACCACCGCTGCGAGCGGAAAGGCGTTCCCGATAGGCTTCCCGAGCACGACGATGTCCGGCACCACGCCTTGCGTTTCGAATCCCCAGAAGTGCGTTCCCAAACGCCCGAAGCCGACCTGCACTTCATCGGCGATCGCGACTGCGCCCGCGGCGCGCACGTGCTTATAGACTTCTTGGAGATATCCCGGCGGGAAAACAATTTGTCCGCCGACACTCGGCAAACTTTCCGCGATATATGCGGCGACGCCGCGGCCTTCCCCGCGTGTGCGTTCGAGGATCTCCCGAACATCGCGCGCGTATCTTGCTCCGGCCTCTTTGTCCTCCCGCCGGTAGATGCCGCGGTAATCGTCCGCCAGCGGCGCCACGTGCACCCACGGCTTCCGGCCTCGCCCGCCCGGCCCATTGAATTTGTAAGGGCTCAAGTCGACGAGCGTCGTCGTGTGCCCGTGATAGGCATGCTCAAGTACGATAACCTCTTCTCTGCCCGTGTGCGCCCGAGCGAGCCGCAGCGCCAACTCGTTGGCTTCGCTCCCGGAATTCACAAAAAAACACACGCCGAGCGCGGCCGGCAGCTTCTCGGTCAGCCGTTCGGCGTAGCGATTCACGTTGTCGTGCAGATAGCGCGTGTTGGTGTTGAGCAGGGCGAGTTGTTCCTGGGCGGCGCGCACCACCCGCGGATGGCTGTGTCCCACCAGCGGCACATTGTTGTACGCGTCAAGATACGCGCGTCCCGTATCGTCGTAGAGGTACTGCATCCACCCGCGCACGATTTTCAGCGGGCGCTGGTAGGAAACGCTCAAGTTCGCTCCAAGCAGCGCTCGCCGCTTCTCGAGCGTCTGCTGAAAATCGGGTTCCGGCGCCGGAAAGCGATCCTCGGGAATGCCCAGCAGGAAATGCGGATCCGGAGAAAGGCCGGTCCACACCTCCCGCTCGGACGCGTAAGCCACTCCGGGAAAATCCGCCCGAAGATTCAACAAATCGAGAATGATCTGGAAATGCACGTGCGGCGGCCACCCGCCGTTTTCCTCGCACGTTCCAACGCGGCCAAACTCCTGGCCTCGTGAAATTCGCTGGCCAACCTTAAGCGCGCTGAGCGTCTCGGTCGTCAGGTGCCCGTACAGCGTGAAGAATTCTTCTTGGTCGCTCGTCGAGTGCCGCAAAATCACGAGCGGACCATAATCTTGTGGGGCTCGATTGTTTGCGAGAACCTCGACAACTGCGTCGAGCGGTGCGCGCAGGGCAGTGCCCGGCTCAACAAAGAGATCCATTCCGAGATGAATCGTTCGGCGCTCTTCTACCGGATGATCCACACTCCCAAAGAGCGGGGAGCGGTAAAGCGGCCGCGCTTCGTTGTAACGCCCGACGCCCACGCCGACGCCCGCGCGTTTCATCGCAGAAAAGATCGTTTCGGTTAGCGCCGGAGTTTCTGAAGCGGCGGGATCGGCTCCGACAAGCAAGCTGCCGACGCCAAGATCAAATACGAGACTCGCTTCGCTCCGCAAGTCGACGCCGAAGACGGGCGCCGCGGATTTCCCGTTGGTCTTTAGCCAGCGCTGTACCTTCTCTGCTTTAGGCACGGGCGTCATTCCGCACGCGGCGCGAAAGGTGTAGTGCGCGAAGCGCGGATGAACTTTCGCGAGCTTCTCGAGCGCATTCCATGCCGGCTCTTCACTGACGGTCACATAGGCGTCATCGGGCATCCCCTGTTTGCGGTGCGCCGAATTCGTCACGCTTACCGAGAGCCGTGCCACCATCAGCGGAAAAACCGCCGCAAGTTCCTCTTCCTCGAGCGGAAAAGCGCAGTGATAGCCGGCCACGACTTGTGCCGCGGCCCCGAGCGGATGGGATTTTCCGAGAATGGCGTAGGCCGCGGCGACAGCTGCCTCGGAAACCGTTAACCCATGATGCATGTCGCCAAAATCAATGATGCCGGCGATCTTGCGGGGCTGCGGCCACGGATCGCTCACCAACACGTTGTAATCGTTGGCATCCCCATAAATCACGCTTCGCCGCAGGCGCGGCAGGCGCGAGAGGACTTCGTCT
>DATAIH010000105.1:0-13700 GCA_036262755.1 Candidatus Acidiferrum sp. | reverse complement strand
CTGTGGCGCGCGTTGCAGGAAATCCTGCGTAGGGCCATCGTACTGCGCGGTTCTTCCATCTCCGATTTTCTTGACGCCGAAGGCCGGCCGGGAGAGTATCAGCGGCGCCATCGCGCTTACGGCCGCGAAGGAAAAAGCTGTCATCGGTGCAAAACCGCGGTGCGGCGCGGCATTGTGGCGGGACGGAGCAGTTATTTTTGCCCGCACTGCCAGCGGGCGCCGCGGGGGTTTGTGGTTCTGCCGTTGCCGCCGCGAACCGCCCGGGTGCCTTCGCGGAAGCTGTCGCCGACCGGCTAACCTCGATGCGCGCCGTTCTCCAAAGAGTAAGCCGGGCAAAAGTGACGGTAGAGGGTCGCGTAACGGGCGAGATCGGCCCGGGGTTAATGATTTTGCTCGCGGTCGGCCGCAGCGACAGTTCCTCGGTTGTGGCGCGGATGGCGGAACGATGCGCAAACCTGCGGATTTTCGAAGACGATCGGGGAAAAATGAACCTTTCGCTGCTGGAGGTGAAAGGCAGCGCACTGGCGGTCTCGCAATTCACGCTGTACGGCGACGCCCGCGGGCAGCGGCGACCGAGCTTCATCACCGCGGCGCCTCCGGAACTTGCAAAGGCGCTCTACGATGAGTTTTGCGAGGCGCTCCGCCAATTGGGTGTTACCGTCGCCACTGGAATTTTTCAGGCCATGATGTCCGTGGAGCTGGTCAATGAAGGCCCGGTCACGATCCTCCTTGATTCGGACAACGCGTTCTGATCGTCGCGCGGCGGAGCAAAGAAAGCGCGGTGGCTGGACTTGCGCAAGAGCGCTCGAGGAATTGCGCGCTCTGGGCGAGCGGCGAAATGTGGAAGGCATGGCGCGCTTTGGAATCCGCGCGAAAATGGTCTACGGCGTGGCGAAGCCCAAGATGGATGAGCTGGCGCGCCGCATCGGCAAAGACCACCAACTGGCGCTCGATTTGTGGGCCAGCGGCGTGCACGATGCGCGGATTCTGGCCGGGATGATTGATCTGCCGCGAGAAGTTTCTTCGGCGCAAATGGAAAGCTGGGTGCGGGATTTCGACAATTGGGATGTTTGCGACGGCACTTGTTGCCATCTCTTTGTGTTTGCCGCCTCGGTGTGGAAGAAAGCGATCGCGTGGAGCCGCCGCGACCCCGAATTCATCAAGCGGGCGGGATTTGCGCTGATGGCTTATCTGGCGTATCGGGACAAGCAGGCGACGGACGCGCAATTCCGGAGATTGTTGCCGTTGATCGAGCGAGAGGCGTACGATGACCGCAATTTCGTGAGAAAAGCCGTCAACTGGGCCTTGCGAAACATCGGCAAAAAGAATTTACGGTTGAACCGCGCGGCCAGCCGCGCAGCCAGAAGGATCCGCCGGCAAGGCTCGCCCTCCGCCCGGTGGATTGCCGCGGACGCGCTCCGCGAGCTCGAAGGTGCTGCCGTGCAGGCGCGATTGCGGCGAAAGGCAAGCGCAAGCCGATGACAACGAATGGAAGTGGCCCAGGGCTTAAAATTCGCCGCGCGAAAAGCGCGGATGCGCCGCGGTTGGCGGAACTCGCCACCGAGCTCGGCTACCGGTCTACACCCGCTCAACTCCGCCAAAGGTTGCGGTGGATCAGCCCCGCCTCGCAGAATGCGGTGTTCGTTGCGGAAGCAAAGGCCACCGGAGTTGTCGGCTGGCTGCATGTGAGCAAGCAGGCGCTCCTGGAAAGCGACATTCGCGCGGAAGTGAACGGTCTGGTGGTGAAGGAGGGACACCGCAGCCTTGGCGCAGGCGCACGGCTGCTGGGAGCCGCTGAGGATTGGGCCCGCCAACATGGATGCAAGAGCATGTCCGTCCGTTCGAACGTAATCCGCGAGCGCGCCCACAAGTTTTACGAACGCAACGGCTACGAGCACTACAAAACGCAAAAATCCTTCCGAAAACCGCTCTAGATTGCCACCAAGCGTGTCGTTCTGCGCTGGATGAGCCCCTGCGGAGACATCTTTTGCACGCGACCGGGTTTGGCCAAAGCCCGCGCCATCGGACCGTATACCGCACAGAAGGCCATGATTTCTCTTTGGAAACCAGCGGCCGAGTTTTAATCAATATTTATATCGTACTACGATATACTAAGGGTATGCCAAAAGAGCTGTCTACCGCCGAGTACCAAGCCCTGGCGGAACTGCGCTACCGCATTCGCAAGTTCTTGCGCGAAGGAGACATCGTGGCCAGTGAGACGGGGCTCGAACCCCAGCAGTATATGCTTCTGCTGATGATTCGCGGAATTCCCAACGGACAGGAGGCCACCGTCAGCAACTTGGCGGAGCGGCTGGTTCTGAAGCACCACAGCGTCGTGGAACTGATTGACCGCATGGAAACTCACGGATACGTGCGACGCAGCCGGAGCCGCGAGGACCGCCGGAGCGTGCTGGTGTCGCTGCTGCCGCGCGGGGTCAAATTGCTCGAACAGGTGGCGCACCACCGCGTCGGAGAATTGCGCGCGTCCGGCGCCGCGCTGGCCAACGCGATCGCGGCGCTTTTGAGAAACCGCCAAGCGCTTCACGGCAAAAAGATGCGAATCATTCGTGTCAGGAAGGGATTGGAAAAGAGGCGTGGATAAGGTTCAGAAGAAAGTTTCTTGGCACGATCCCGAAAACCGCGAGACCGAGGGTCGCCATCAGGAGGAGCTCGGGGATTTTACGACCACGCTTCGCGTGCTGCCGATCTCCGCGCTGGCCATCGTTATCGGCGTCCTTTGCGCGTATGTCGCACTGGCGCTCTTGCGTTTGATCGGTCTGTTCACCAACGTTTTTTACTATGGCCAGTGGGACACCAAGCTGATTTCGCCCGCGGGAAATCATCTGGGGTGGTACAGCGTTCTTGTTCCCGTCGGTGGCGGCCTGATCGTCGGGCTCATGGCGCGATACGGCTCCGAACGCATCCGCGGCCACGGTATTCCCGAAGCGATCGAAGCGATTTTGATCAATGGCAGCCGCGTGGAGCCGAAGGTTGCCATCCTCAAGCCCGTTTCTTCGGCCATTGCCATCGGGTCGGGCGGACCGTTCGGCGCCGAAGGCCCGATCATCATGACCGGCGGCGCGTTTGGATCGATGATTGCCCAGCTCTTTCATTTAACCAACGCGGAACGCAAGACGCTGCTCGTGGCTGGGGCCGCCGGAGGGATGTCGGCAACCTTTGCCGCTCCGGTGGCCTCGGTCTTGCTCGCCGTGGAGCTGCTGTTGTTTGAATGGAAGCCGCGGAGCCTGGTTCCCGTGGCGTTGGCCAGCGTGGTGGCCGACGTGACGCGCCGCTATATTTTGGGGTTCGGTCCGATGTTTCCCGTGCCGATCCATCCTCTGCACATCGGCCCCATAAGTCTGCTGGGATGCGCGCTCGCCGGTTTGCTTGCCGGTTGTCTTTCGGCACTGCTCACGCTCTCCATCTACAAGGTGGAAGACGGGTTTCAGAAACTGCCGCTTCATTGGATGTGGTGGCCGCTGATCGGCGGACTGGCCGTTGGTTTGGGGGGCATGATTTTCCCGCAAGCGCTCGGCGTCGGCTACGACACGATTGGCGCGCTGCTGCAAGGCGCGGTGACCACCAAAGTCATCCTTGGCGTGCTTTTGGTGAAATGGTTTATGTGGGCGGTTTCGCTCGGCTCCGGGACCTCGGGCGGCGTGCTGGCACCGTTGCTGATGATGGGCGGGGCACTCGGCGGACTCGAAGCGATGTTCCTGCCCCACGAGGGCGCGGGCTTCTGGCCCCTGGTGAGCATGGGTGCGACGCTTGGCGGCACGATGCGCGCGCCATTTACAAGCATCATTTTTGCTTTCGAGCTTACGCACGACTCGAGCATCCTTCTGCCTTTATTGATTGGAAGCATGGTTTCGCATACGTTCACGGTATTGACGCTGAAACGCTCGATCCTGACGGAAAAGGTGGCGCGCCGCGGCTATCATTTGAGCTCGGAATACGCGGTGGACCCCCTGGAAATCTTGTTCGCGCGCGACGTGATGCGCACGAAAGTGGCGGTGTTGCCGGCGTCGAGCAGCGTGCCCGAATTCCAGAAAGCTCTAACCGACCAACGGCAGAGCCAGCGGCTTTTGCCGGTGGTCGACGCCGACGGGATTCTCGTTGGAGTCATAACCCGCGGCGACATTTATAAACTCTTGCACCAAGGAGACGAGTCGGTGCTGCGCCGGCCTCTTCGGGATCTGGTCCGCGGGGACACCCTGGAAGCGTTCCCGGACGAGCCGTTGCGCTCCGTGGTCTATCGCATGGCGGAAAAACGGATAACCCGAATGCCCGTAATCGACGCCGACACCCGGAAATTTCTCGGCCTGATCGCGCTCGACGACTTATTGAAGGCTCGCGCGCGCCATTTGGAGGAAGAGAAGCGGCGAGAGCAAGTCTTGAGCCTGCGATTTTTCCTGCCTGGGGGCGGAGGGCCGGAAGAGGACGAAGCGCAGGATCAAGCGGAAACGCACGCGGCTTCGTGAAGTTGCCGAACTGCCTTTTTCAATCCAAAATCTAGAAGAAGAAGCAAAGCCATGAGCGCAAATCGACCAGCCTCCAAAAGCCGGTGGGGCGTTTCGTCGGCACGGTGGGCGGCCATTCTCAGGAGCCGCGAAGAGCAAGTGTTCCTGGCTTTGACGCTGGCGATCGGCGCCCTGGTGGGCTTGGTGGTGGTGGCGTTCATTTTGTTGACGGAACGTTTTGGCAACCAGCTGTACCCCCCGGGGGGAATGGGGCTGCGGAGGCTGCTGGTGCCCGTGGCCGGATCGCTGGGCATGGGTTACCTGTTGTACCGCTACTTTCCGGACGCGCGGGGTAGCGGAGTGCCGCAGACGAAAGCGGCCCTGTTCGCGCACGAAGGAAATATCTCGCTCCGAACGGTCATCGGAAAATTCTTCTGCACTTCGGCGACGCTGGCGAGTGGCATCCCGCTTGGGCGCGAGGGGCCGGCGGTGCAGGTCGGCGCAGGAATTGCTTCGGTGCTCGGGAGATGGCTCGGGCTTCGTACCGAGAAAGTGAAAGCACTGCTGCCGGTGGGCGCGACGGCGGCGATCGCCGCCGCATTCAACACGCCGCTCGCGGCCGTGCTGTTTTCGCTGGAAGAGCTAGTGGGCGATTTGCAAGCGCCGATATTGGGTTCGGTAGTGCTGGCCTCGGCCACCTCGTGGGCCATGCTGCGACTGTTGCTTGGAAACAATCCGCTGTTCCGTGTCCCGCAGTATCAATTGGTGAACCCCGCGGAATTCGGAATTTACGCGGTGCTGGGGGTCTTCGGCGGATTGGTTTCCGTGGCATTCACGAAGTTGTTGCTGGGGATGCGCGCGCGATTTCTGAAATTCCCGAAAAAGACGCTGTGGTTCCAGCCCGCGGCGGGCGGCGTGATAGTGGGAGTCATGGGCTGGTTCGTGCCGCAGGTGCTGGGGGTGGGCTACAAGCACGTCGGCGAAGCGCTGAACGGCGGGATGGCTCTGAAGCTGATGGCCTTGTTGCTGGTGCTGAAGCTGCTAGCGGTGGTGACAAGTTACGCTTCGGGGAATGCGGGAGGAATTTTCGCGCCGAGCCTGTTTCTTGGCGCAATGCTCGGCGGGGTGGTGGGCAACGTTGCGCATCATCTTTTCCCACACACCGTGGGAACGCCGGCCGCCTATGCACTGGTGGGAATGGGCACGGCGTTTGCGGGGATTGTGCGCGCGCCGATGACTTCGGTGCTGATGATTTTCGAGATTACCCGGGACTACGCGGTTATCGTCCCGTTGATGATTTCTAATCTGGTGAGTTTTTTTATCTCCGCGAAGCTGCAACCGAAGCCGATTTACGACGAACTGGCACATCAGGATGGCCTGCACCTGCCCAAGGCAGAGACCCGGCAGCAGGAAACGCAGCGGCAAGTGAATCATGCGATGCGCGAGGCCACAGAAGTTCTTCCGGCCGACCTGACTGTTGCCGAGGCCTTGGAAAGAGCGAGATCCAGCGAATTTCGTGCTTGGCCGGTCTCGGACGCTACCGGTGTCGTCGGCGTGGTAAGCCTCGAACGGTTGCGCCAGGAGGCGGGGGAGGCCTCGGCGGGCAAACCCTTGCGTGAGCTTGTGGGCGCAGGCGGTTTTCCCCACGTTCATGTCGACCATTCGCTGCATCAGGCTTTGGACCGGATGGGAGCAAGCCAACTGGACCTGCTGCCGGTGGTGAGCCGGGCCAACGTGCACCAACTGAGAGGGGTGGTGACACTCGAGGATATCCTGGTGCAGTATGGCGTGCGTGCGGCCCAGGCGGAGAGGGCGGGCGGCGCAAGCTCCGGAGAGTGACGGCAAGCAGTTCTTCCAAGGGCTTCGTATGGAAGGACGCACATCCCGAGCCGGGTTTCACAACTGCAGGAAACAAAGGCTTAGCGTGTACGCAACCTTCGAAGAACATACGCGAACTTTGCAAGTCTAGGCGAGGACTGAACCGGCCGCGTGATGTTGAGCAACGGCGGGCAGAGGCAGATTTCATGAACGGGCGCGGCAGCGCCGCGGCAAAGGAAACAGACCAAGCCAAACCCGAGAGCGGCGAATTCCGTCAAAAGGACCGGGACGCGCACTTGGTTTGTTAAACTGTTCGATCAGCGGCGGGGAGAATATCGATGGACGAGCAAGAATTTGATGCGTTGTTCCGGCGGCCCTTTGGAAGGGCGGACTTTCAGAGGGCGGACGCACAGTGGGGCCGTTCGGCGACACTGGCGTCCGCGCTTTTCGGCAGAACGCCCGAGGACCTGCGGCGTCAACTGGTCGCTGCTCACCCGCAAATCCCTTCGGGGTTTGACTTGGCGGATTTCCGGGACCTGGAACAGCACGTTCGCGCGATTTCAGGCTTGGTTTTGAGCGGTTCTAGCAAACCGCGTATGGCCTGGCTGTCTCCCTGGTTGACGCAGTTCGCGAATGCCACCATCACGATTGGTGAGGAACGTTACACGGTCTGGGAAGCGCGTTGCGAGATTGTTCGCCGTGCGATTGATTACTTGGAAAGCCGCTGACGGCAGCCGCCTTGAGAAGTCGGCCGACACAAACGCGCATTGGCATGCAGCCGGTGCTTAATAAATCTGGCAAACCTGCCCATCAGTGCGTGCCGGACGGCGCGGAGGGTGCGGCGTGCGCCGGCACCACGGTGACGGTGAGCTGAGAAGGATATTGCCGGGAATGATGGACGGCGTTGTGGGCGGCGACGCCGCGTGATTCGTCGTAATTGTTTCCGCCCGTGTTGAGATTGCGGTCGAAGCGCGGGAAATTGCTGCTGGAAACCTCGATACGAAGCCGGTGACCGGCTTCGAAATAGTTGCTGGTGTTCAGGGGCTGCAGCGTCACTTTGGAGACCTTACCCGATTCCATCCACACCAAAGGTTTGTCGTAGCCGTCGCGATAGCGCATGCGCTGAATGGATTCATCGAGGTTGTAGGCGCGACCGTCGGGATACACGTCGAGGACCTTCACGGTAAAGTCCGTGTCTTTGGCGTCGGACGAGACGTAGAGCGTTGGAATAATCGGGCCGGTAACTTCCGTGCCTTCCTTAAAGGGCTCAGAAGTGTAAACGAGGATGTCGGAGCGCGCTTCCATCCGGCGCTGGTCGAACGCGCCCGCCTGAACCGCATCACCCGTGCAACACACGTTGCCGCCGTGGGAGAGCACAGGGTTCATGGGATCGTACGTGAAGGCGTCGGGCTTATCGGTTTCTGGCGGAGAAGTGACGAGCAAGCCGTCTCCCGTCAAGGAGTTGGCATGGCCGGCGCCGGATAGATAGAAAGTCAGCGCGTGCGCACCGGCCGGCGGCCAGGTGTCGGAAGACTGCCACTTGTTTATGCCCATCGTGTAGTACGTGACTTTCGGAAGCGCATCGAGGCGCGGGCTTTTCTCGCCCTTGAGGAAGCGGTCAAAAAAGCTATAGATAATCTCCTGATAGTCGAGCCGGGCGTCGCCCATGCTGCGTTCGCCGACGATGGTGTCTTCGGCGGCGCGAGTGTAGGCACAATGCGTGACCGGAGCGATGATGGCCCACTGCTGGTTGGCGATTTCGCCCTTGGCGTTTTTGCGCACATGATTGTAAAGAGCGAGGTTCGGGCCAATCGAAACGTCGTACCAAGACATAAACCAGAGGCCGGGAACGTTGAGCGGCATGTCGTCGTGGTAGAGACCGCCTTTGTACCAGGCAGGATCGTTGGGAGTGCGCTGAATCATGCGGCCGCCGGTGGGGACGGGCATCGGGTCGGCGAAAATTCCGGGAGGGCCGTCGACCGCCTTCAAGATGTCTTGTTCGGGAAGATGCCAAAGAGCTTTGGACCATTCTACGGGAGGGAGTTGTTGCGCGAGATCGAAGGATTTTGATTCGCGGATGAGATCGGCCTGCGAGGTACTGGGCGGGAACATGGGCCGCACCTGGTTCTGCTCGCCGTAAAGCCAGGCGATGAAAAGCATCTGGACGGCGCCGCCGCGGTACCAATTGCCCTGCTCGTAATAGGGCGCGACGCGGCCGACACCGGCCCCGAACCCTTGGATGTTCATTGCGGCATGCGCCGGATTACCCATGGCCGCGATGCCCATCTGGTACTCGGCGGTCGAGGAGCAACCAGTCGTGCCGACCTTGCCGTTGGACCACGGTTGTGAGGAAATCCAGGTGAGCGCGTCATCGCCGTCGGTGCGCGGCGGGCCAAGGATGTCGTAATTGCCGTCGGAGAAGAAGTGGCCGCGCTCGTTCTGGAGCACGTAGGCGTAGCCGCGCTTGATTGCCGTCAGGATGGTGTTCATGTCCGCGGGAACCGCGTTGCGTATATCCCAGAAGTTGAAATTGTACGGAGTGCGGACCCAGATCGTGGCGACTCTGCCGGTGGCGTTCTTGGGTCGGTAGACGTCCGTGGCCAGGCGTACGCCGTCGCGCATGCCCACCATCACTTTGCGATCGATAATGGCCAGGGATTCGAGTTCTTTTTCCGTTTGGGTGCGCTGCTCTTTCTGGGCGGGCGTGAGGGGTGCCTGCTGCGCTCGTGCCACGGCAATGGCGCCGCTCACAGCGGCAAGGGCCAGGATCACACGAACGGCTGATGTTCTCATCGGGTGACTCTCTCTGGAGAAACGGGAGTGTGATTATGCCCCATCCGGCCCTGTAGGGGAAGATTTGCGGCAACGCAATTATCCGGTCGGAGCCTCAATGCGTGAACTTAACGTCCTTCAAGTCGAACGGGTGCCAACGCTGGGCAAAGACAGCAAAGAGGGAAAGATCCAGACCCCGCCCGTAGCTGCCGGCTGACGTAGTGTTGCCTAGAAGCCGCCGCCGCCCCCGCCGCCGAAGCCGCCACCGGAGAACCCGCCGCCCCCGCCGCCGAAGCCGAACCCCGAACCACCTGAGCTGCGAGGCGCGGAGGCGAAAACGGTGCCTGCGTGAGCGGACAGAACGCCGAGATTGTTGGTGAAAGCGTAGGGATAAAACTGCGGCCCAAAGGCCCCGCCGTGGTACCACTGGGGAGGCTCCGTCATGATGCCTTGAAAAGCCTTGCTCCAGTTTTTCTCGACGCCGAGGGCCATGGCATAGGGAAGGAATTTTTCGAACATTTCGGGCGTCTTGATCATTCTGTTGAAGCGTTCGGCTTCGACGTGATTGAGGAAATCCTCAAAGCCGAGGACGCCCTCCACCGCGCGCACCCCTTTTACGGTGTGCGCGGGCATGAACCAGCCAAACGCGCAGATGATGAGGCCGGTAACGATGCCCGCGAAGACAAACGTGATCGAGACCATCCCGAGACTCTCTGCCACAGAGTGCGAGCCAAAAACCACGAGAACGCCAATGACCGCTCCGGACAGGAGATACGCCGAGCGCACGGAATCGGGGCTGCGTCGATAGTAGCCGGCGGAAATCAGGGAATCGAAGATGCGCTCTTTGATGCTCGAAAGGTACCTGTAGAACTGATTGCGCAGGTCGGACAGCTTGACGGTGCTCCCCCCGTCGGAGAAAAAGCCGTTGAGCAGCTCCTGCTCGTGGGGCTTCAGCTTGGACCACTCGGAGCGGTCTTTTTTAAGGAGAAAGGTGTAGTCCTTGTCATGGACAAGACCGAGCATGCGGTCGTGCTCATGCTCCTCGATGACCAGATAACCGCGAACGGCCAGATCGACGATGGTGGAAGTGATGTCGCGCATATCGGCGGAATTGTCCACAAGCGTGCCGGCTTCGCCGGGAGTGAGTTGGTCAGGAGGCTCGTATTGTGCGGCGATGGGACGAAGGCGCGGATCGCGCCCGCGCGTCCACCACAAGTAAAACATGATGACAAAGGCCGCGATTGGCAGACCGAGCGGCCAGTTGCTGCGAAGGAAGAGGCCGGCCCTGTCCAAGAAGGTCGGTTCGCGGACAAAGCCTTTGTCGAAGGCCACGGCGACGGTGAAGCCTTCATGGTATCGGAGCGGAGCGCGTGTGCGAAATTCCACGCCGTTGGCGGCAATTTCGATGTCGGCGTCGCGAGCCGTCGACTGATACGCTCCGGTGAAGACATTGGCGCGAATATTCGTGGTGTTTTCCGGAAGAATGATGCGCGCTGTTGCGGACTGGATAGGAACGTCCCATTCGTCGCCGGTGACGTTCCAATACAGCTCGTCGTGATCTTCGAAGAAGCGCAAGGCGTCGGAGACGGTGTATTCAATTACGATCGTCTGCGTCGAGTTGTCGGCGTCGGGGATGAAAATCTTGAGCTTGCGGTAGTGGCGCTCGCGGCTGGTTTCGAATTTCAGGCGGTTGCCGTATGCGTCGGTTATGGATTTGACTTTCAAAAAGAGCGCGTAATTCAATCCTTGCGGCGTGACGTACTCGACGGGAATGGTGCGGTAGAGGCCGTGCCAGGGACCGCCTAGGAACTGGGCTTGAATCCTTTCCGTGACGTAGATGGAGCCGTTCGGCGAGACGATGATCTCGGCGTCAAACTTTTCGATGCGCAGCTCTTTGGCGGTGAAGGAAGAGGAAGCGGAGGCAAAGAACAGCAGCGTTAGGGCGGCGATTCGCAAGCGCAACGATAGCCGGCGGAAGCGCATCATCGATCCGCCCACGCCGTCACGTCCTGGGCGTGGTGAAGCTGACCTTGGGAGCTTCGCGCTCCGCTGCAGCGGTCACTTCAAAGAATTGACGCTCCTTGAAGCCGAGCATATTGGCGACGATGTTGGTGGGAAACTGTTCGATCTTGGTGTTGAGGTCGCGCACGACCGCGTTGTAATAGCGGCGCGCATTTTGCACCGTGTCCTCAATTTGCGAAAGGGAGTTCTGCAAAGAAGTAAAACTCTCGATGGCCCGAAGCTGCGGATAGGCCTCGGCGAGCGCGAAGAGGTTTTTCAGGGCGCCAGAAAGCAGGTTTTCGGCTTCGGCTCTTTCCCCGGGAGTGGAGGCCGTCATGGCGCGGTTGCGCGCACTGATGACCCCCTCGAGCGTGTCCTTCTCGTGCGCGGCATAGCCTTTTACGGTTTCCACCAGATTCGGAATCAAGTCGTAGCGGCGCTTGAGCTGCACGTCGATGTCCGCCCAGGCGTTGTCGCACTGGATTTTGAGCCGGACCAGGCCGTTGTACATGGCCACGAGCAAAATGACCAGCAGGACGAGAATGCCGACAATGATCAGACCGGTCATCAAAGGACCTCACGCGTGTAGAGTGCAAGCAAGTTTAATGTAACGCAAATATACGTGGGGTCGGCTCGGGTGTAAAGCCATCGAGGAGGTGATGTCCGCGCCGGGCGCGCACGCCACCGCTGGCGCGGATTCACCCTTACGCCGCGACCGACCGCGGCTGCCCGGCAGCCCGGTAAGCGATTCCAGACGACGCCCGTCCAGAACCGCATGCTGGATCGCTCGTTTTGGGCCTGAAGCTGGCACTCGGAAAGGGGGCCGCGCGGCTGCCCGGCATTCGCGGCTGCACGCAAGTAAAGTCTGCCAACCAGGGTAGGGTACGGACGTCATTGACTCCGTTTCGTTGGCTATGTTACCCATAAATGCGTTCACCTTGTGGCTTCCAGGGGCCACATTGCGAAACATGACGGCCGGCGCCAAACATCTCGAAATCACGCTGGAGACGCAGGTGGAGAGCGTCAACCTTGCCGAGGAGATGTGTCTGCGCGTGGCGGAGGCGGCGGGATTTGGCGAGGACGACTGCTATCGCATCGGGATGAGCGTGCGCGAGGGGGTCATCAACGCGTTCCACTATGGAAACCAGGAGCGGCCGGAGAAAAAAATCTATCTTGCCTTGGACATTACCTCGGAAAAGCTGATCATTCACGTGCTGGACGAAGGCACGGGCTTCACTCTGGCCGACGTGCCAGACCCTCTGGCGGAAGAAAATCTGCTGAGCACTTCGGGGCGCGGGATCTTTCTAATGCGCGCGTTCATGGACGAGTTCGAGGTGGTCACCGGGCGGACGGGCGGCGCGGAAATTGTGATGTCCAAGAAATTGCCTGGCAATTCGACGAACGGCCGAGGCGGAGAAGACACAGCGGCCAAGCGGGGAGCTTGAGGAACGGGAGTTCAGTTAATATGGCACTACGAGCCACGTATCGCGATGCCGGGTCGGTTACTGTTGTGGATTTGAGTGGACGCATTACGCTCGGCGACGGCAGCGCGCTGCTGCGCAAGACGATTCGCGGGCTTCTCCAGGATGAGAGGAAGAAGATCCTGTTGAACCTCGCGGACGTCGATTACATCGACAGCTCGGGAATCGGCGAGCTCGTCAGCGGGTTCACCGCGGTGAAGAATCAAAGCGGCGAACTGAAGCTGCTCCAACTGACGAAGAAAGTACGCGATATTCTTCAAATCACAAAGCTTTATACCGTGTTTGATGTTTACACCGACGAGAATACGGCGATTCGCAGTTTCCCTTGATGCCGTTTGCTCGTTTTAATCGGACCCGCCAAAGAACAGCTTGATTCCGGGTGACATGCCCGTCCCGCCACCTAAGGCTCGCCTCCAGGGCTCCGCTGCGGCACAATCTCCTGGATGGGCGAGGCGGCGGATACAATCTGGATTGTAGAGCAGGCCAAGGCGATCGGTTGCGACCGGTGCGGCGTGGTAGGTGCGGAAAAATTCCCGGAACTGGAGAACACCCAGGACTGGCTCGAGCGCGGTTACGCAGGCGAAATGAAATATCTTTCCGACCCGCGCCGTGGGGATCCACGCGGGGCCATGCCAGGAGTACGCAGCGTTATCGTCTGCCTGCTCAACTACAACACCGAGTACCCACTTTCGATCGACGCTAGACTCCCAGCCCAAGAGGACGACCCGAAAGGCTGGATGTCTCGCTACGCCTGGGGCGGCGACTATCATGAAGTGCTGAAGGAGCGGTTGCAGGCGTTGATCGCGCTGCTTCGGGAACGCTTCCCCGATGCCTTCGAGGCGCGCGCTTACGTGGACACGGGACCGGTTCAGGAACGTGTACTTGCGAAGTACGCGGGCTTGGGCTGGCTCGGGAAGAATACGCTGCTGCTCAACCAGACGCTGGGCTCGTACTTTTTCCTAGGCGTGATTTTAACCACCTTGGATTTGGAGCCGACGCTCGGTCGAGGGGAAATGCCGCCGCCGGACTTGTGCGGGAGTTGCCAGAGATGCCTTGAGGCCTGCCCGACGCAGGCGTTCGTCGAGCCCTATGTCATGGACGCGCGCAAGTGCATTTCTTACCTGACCATCGAATTGCGCGGCAGTATTCCGAGCCAACTTCGCGAGCC
>DATAIH010000104.1:0-5477 GCA_036262755.1 Candidatus Acidiferrum sp. | reverse complement strand
CTGGCCCGATGCCGAAAAGTACCGGAATCAGGACGTGCAGGGAAGGATGCATTTTCCGGGTTTTTCCGTGGAAGCGGCGAAACTGCTGATCGAACGAAAGGTGAGCGGCCTGGGATGCGACACCATGAGTGTTGACTACGGAGCTTCGGCGGATTTTGCGGTGCATCGCCTGGCGCTAGGCTCAGGGCTGTATCATCTGGAAAACCTTGCCGATTTGAGTGCCCTGCCGGAAACGGGAGCGTTTCTGGTGGTAGCGCCGATCAAGCTGGAGGGCGGTTCGGGCGGACCGGTACGAGTGTTCGCTCTGCTCCGGTAAGGAAGGGCTTTTCTGCAACATTTTTGCAGGCTTTACGTCTTTATTGAGTTGACCGGTAGGGCGGATTCCAAAGTGCAATCCGATTTGTTGGCGATACGTGTTCGCTGAGGTTTAGGCCTCCGGCGCGCCGCCGGGGAGCTGCCGGATGCCTGCAGGAGGCGCGTCGAGGAGCTCTCCCCGGCACGCGACGTTGAGGAGTTTGCACGCTTTCTTGGAGGAGACATGCGCATTCGAGTGGCAGTAGGGATTGCTGCATTGCTGGCTTTGACCTGCTCGGCAGCATCACGAGGGGCGGAGGAGACGCCACTGCTGGCGCATTCTCCGACACTCAGCAAGACGCAGGTGGTCTTCGCTTACGGCGGTTATTTGTGGAGTGTGCCGCGGGAGGGCGGTGACGCGCGGCAGCTCACCACGGGCGGCCACGAAGGGGCGCCGGTGTTTTCTCCAGACGGAAAGTGGATTGCGTTTACCGGGCAGTACGACGGGAACATCGATGTGTTTGTGATTCCCGCGGAAGGCGGCGAACCGAAGCGGCTAACCTGGCATCCCGGCGCGGACATCGCCGACAGCTGGACACCGGACGGAAAAAAGGTGCTGTTTCATTCGAACCGCGAATCGTATGCAGATTTTGACCGCCTGTACACCGTTCCGGTCGAAGGAGGCCCCGCGGAAGTGTTGCCGATGTGGCGAGGCGAAGCTGCATGGTTTTCGCCGGACGGAACGAGCATCGCCTACGTGCCCAACGAGATATGGCAGACGTCGTGGAAGCGCTATCGGGGCGGACAGACCACGCCGATTTACGTCGCGCGGCTAAGCGATCTGGCGCTCGAAAAAGTGCCGCGCGAAAATTCGAATGACAGAGATCCCGTGTGGTTTGGCGATAACGTCTATTTTCTTTCCGACCGCAACGGGCCGGTGACGCTCTTTGCCTACGACCCGAAGACGAAATCCGTGAGGCAGGTTGTGGAGAACCGGGGTTTCGATTTCAAGTCGCTTTCCGCGGGGCCCGACGCATTAGTTTACGAGCAGTTTGGCGGAATTTACATTTTCAATCCCTCGAGCGGCAGATCGACCAAGCTGGACATTCGAATTACCGGCGATCTGCCGTCTACCAGGGCGCACTACGAGAAGGTCGCCGATAGGATTCAGAACGCAGCGATTTCTCCTTCCGGCGCACGTGCTGTATTTGAAGCGCGCGGCGAAATCTTCACCGTGCCGTCGGAAAAAGGAGATGTTCGCAATTTGACGCGCACTCCCGCGGTGGCCGAGCGTGATCCCGCGTGGTCCCCGGATGGCAAGTCGATCGCGTTTTTTTCCGACGAGTCCGGGGAGTATGAGCTGCGCATCGTGGATCAATCGGGATTGGGTTCCGTCAAGAAAATCAATCTTGGGAATCCGCCGTCGTTTTTCTACGGGCCACTGTGGTCGCCTGATAGCAAGAAAATTGCCTACACCGACAAGCGCTTGAACCTCTGGTACTGGGACGTGGAAAAAGGCACGCCCGTGAAAGTCACCACGGACCGCTTCGACGATCCAACTTCCACCATGAATCAAAGCTGGTCGCCGGACAGCAAATGGCTGGCCTACTCGAAGTTCCTCGAAAATCATCTTCGCACCGTGTTCGTGTATTCGCTGGACACCGGCAAGGAATCGCAAATCACCGACGGCATCAGCGATGCGCGCTATCCGGTCTTCGACAAGGGCGGCAAGTGGCTGCTCTTTGCCGTCAGCACGGATGTGGGACTCTCTTCGGGCTGGCTCGACTTGTCGAGCTTCGAGCATCCGATCCTAAGAAACATTTATGCGGCCGTGTTAAAGAAAGGCGATCCTTCGCCCGTTGAGCCGCAGAGCGACGAAGAAAAAACAGCGGCGGAGAAGAAGGATGCGGGAGCGGACCAGGCCAAGGAAGCGGGCCAAGGCTCAGCCGGAGAAAAGGGGAAAGCGGGCGAAAAGAAGAAAGAAGAGCCCGTGAAGGTGGTCATTGATCTGGATGGCATCGGGCAGCGCATCGTTTCGCTTCCCATTAAGGCCGCGCGGTACGAAGCCCTTGAGTCCGGCAAGGCGGGAACGCTCTACCTTACCGAGATTGTGGACGTGCCGCGATTCGGACAGCCCAACCCGGCGACCGTTTCGAAGTTTGATTTCACAACGCGGAAGACGGAGCCGTTTCTTGGCGGAATTCGAGCGTTCGCAGTTTCTGCGAACGGCGAGAAGGTTCTCTATCGCCAGGGAGAGGGATGGTTTATTGCGGGAACCTCGGCCGCGCCGAAACCAGGAGACGGCGCGCTGAAGCTCGACGAAATGGAGGCGTACGTCGATCCGCGCGCCGAATGGAACCAGATGTACCACGAAGTCTGGCGCATTGAGCGCGATTTCCTATACGACCCCAATCTCCACGGGCTCAACCTGGCTGCCGCCGAGAAGAAATACTCGGTGTATCTGAAAGGCCTGGGTGGCCGCGGGGATCTCAACTACCTCTTCGACGAAATGCTCGGCGAAATCACCATCGGGCATATGTTCATAAGCGGCGGGGACATCCCCAAGCCCAATCAAGTGAGAGGCGGCCTGCTGGGCGCGGACTACAAAATCGAAAACGGGCGTTACCGCTTGGCGCGCATCTACAACGGCGAGAACTGGAACCCGGAATTGCGTGCGCCGCTGACGCAGCCTGGCGTGGAAGTAAAGGTGGGCGACTACTTGTTGGAGGTCGAGGGCCGCGAGGTGCGCCCGCCCGCGGAAGTCTATAGCTTCTTCGAGAACACCGCCGGCAAGCAAATCAAAATTAGGGTAGGCCCGAGCCCGGACGGCAAGGACTCGCGCGAAGTGACCGTCGTGCCGCTGCCGAGCGAATTTGCTCTGCGCAGCCGCGCTTGGGAGGAAGATAACCGCCGCAAAGTCGACGAACTCAGCGGCGGAAAACTCGCCTACGTGCACGTTCCGGACACGGCCGTGGGCGGCTGGCTCAACTTCAACCGATTCTACTTCGCGCAAGTCGGGAAACAGGCCGCGGTGATTGACGAGCGCTATAACCACGGCGGCGCTGTGGCAGATTACATTATCGATATGCTCAAGCGGCCGTTGCGCAACTGTGTGATCTCGCGCGAGGGGGAAAAGTTCTGCTCACCGCTGGCGCAGATTTATGGGCCAAAGACCATGATCATCAACGAAATGTCTGGTTCCGGCGGCGACGCGCTGCCGTGGATGTTCCGGCAGGACAAAATCGGTCCGCTGGTCGGCACGCGCACCTGGGGCGGGTTGGTCGGCATCTACGGCTATCCGCCGCTCCTCGATGGTGGGTTCGTCACCGCCCCGCGCGTGGCGATTTACGGCCTGCATGGCGAATGGGAAGTGGAGAACCACGGCATCCCGCCGGATATCGAGGTGGAGAATGATCCCGCGTCCGTGGCGGCGGGGCACGACCGACAGTTGGAGAAGGCCGTAGAAATTACGCTCGAGGCGCTGAAGAAGAATCCCGTGATGGTTCCGGAGCATCCGCCGTATCCGAATTATCACAAGAAGTAGCGAAGAACATGTCGCGGGGTGCCGCGTTCGCAGCTTTTAATTGCTCGAATCGGCGCTGATTGTTTTCGAGAGCATCCAGGTGAGGAGCTCCGGTTCCGCGTAGGCCTTCTCCCAGGAGTTGTGGCCTACGCCCGGGTATTCCGTGTAACGGACTTCACCTCCAAGCGTCAGTAGGGCCTCGTTCATGCGGCGCGATTCGGTCACGGGAACAACGGGATCGTCGCCGCCGTGAAAAATCCACACCGGTGTTTTGCCGACTTTCTTGGCTGCTTCAGTGTAAGGCACACGGTCGTCGGGCGACTGCGTACGGGCCATGTCGGGCATTAGGATGCCTCCGCAAATGGGGGTGATGGCCGCGAATCTTCCCGGGTACTTTCCGGCAAGATACCAGGTACCGTAACCTCCCATCGACAGGCCGGTAAGATAAATGCGCTGTGGATTGCCGTGAAACTCTTTTTGTGCCTGCGCCAGCGCGGCCATGGCAACGTCGGCCATGGTCGAGTCAGTCCACCAAACATTCTTGCGGCACTGCGGCATCACCACGATGGCGGGGAAGCGGCTGCGATCGCGACGAATCGCCGTGCCGATGCCAACCTCGGTTTCGATCAAGCCGTCGTCGCCGCGTTCGCCGGCGCCGTGAAGGAATAAGATGACCGGCCACCATACCTTCTTTGTCCAATTGTCCGGAACGAAGACTTGATACTTGTACTCTGTGCCCGCTAGGGTTACCGTGCGATCGAGAAAACCCGTCGCGGTTTTTCTGGCTTTTGCCGGCGGAACGGCCAGCGAGGTGGCCACGGCCGTTAAAAGGAACAGGTACACCAGGCTCTTCCGGAAGACGCGCACGGCTCACCTCCAAGCGCGAAACTGTAACACGAGTTTCACGAGACCGGGGCCCCTGTCCGCAAATCGCAAGCTCTTGCTCCGGAGAGCATTAGCCTTCCCGCTGTGATATTTTGAAAGCTCCTTTTTCGCATGCCTGAACTTCCCGAAGTCGAGACGGTAGCGCGGGGATTGCGCCAGGCCATCCTTGGGCGGCGCATTCTATCGGTTGCGCTCGGAAAAACGGATTTCATCGACGATCCCACAGCACTCGAACAGCACTTGCCTGGGCGCACCATTGAGGCCATCGAGCGCTACGGGAAATTCATGTTGTTGCGTCTCTCGGCGGCAGCTGGAGCGAACGGCCATCAGAGCGAAGGTGACCGGAAGCAGGCATCTTTGTTGGTGCACCTGGGAATGACCGGGCAGATGGCACCCAGCCCGGCGGCAAAACCGCGCGAAAAACATACGCATGTCTGCCTGTTGTTGGACGACGGCCGCGAACTGCGCTACACGGATGCGCGGCGCTTCGGGCGCATTGCCTATTTGACGGAAGTGCCGCTCGAGAAGGAATTGACTCGTTTTGGCGCCGACCCGCTGGAGGTCGGCAAAGAGGAATTTCTGAAAAGAATCCGCGGGCGGCACGCGCGCATTAAGGCGCTGCTTTTGGACCAGAGCGTGCTCCGCGGCGTCGGCAACATTTACGCCGACGAAAGCTTGTGGCGGGCGAAAATTCATCCGGCGCGTTTGGGGGCCAGGTTGACTCGGGATCAAGCGGGAACTCTGTGGCGCGCGTTGCAGGAAATCTTGCGTAGGG
>DATAIH010000103.1:0-2014 GCA_036262755.1 Candidatus Acidiferrum sp. | reverse complement strand
CGCGCGGCGGCGCCGGCCTGGTTACCCGAAGGCGCCGATCCTTCAGCTCCAATGTGGCATCCGGCGGGATGACGTACACGCGATCCGCATCGACCACCATGCCGTCCTCGGCTTCGACGACCGGGATGGCGGTGGCCTTTCCCAAGAGCTCCGTCAGCAGGCTGTTGTGGTCCGGGGAGAGATGCTGAACCAAGACGAACGCCATGCCGCTGTGCACAGGCATGGTGGAAAAAAATGCTTTGAAGGCGTTGAGTCCGCCGGCGGAAGCGCCGATGCCGATGATCAAGCCGCCGTTGCGCATCTCACTTGGTCCAGAATGCGGAGTGGCTCACTCGCTGACCGCGGGCTAGAAAATCGCTTCTGCTCTTTAGATTCTTGATTTCAGGATCGTTGAGCAGGTGTGTCTGACAAAGTCGCTGCCCGAGATGTGAAGGCTGAGACCCAGCGCTGATTGGAGAGCGGTCGAGTGTCGCGATTTCAGGGGGAAGTGACACGCGTTCCGCGCGCCGGAGAGGCGTCGGAGTAATGCTGATGGCGCACGGTGTTTGATGCGGAAAGGCGGGTCGAGGGTCAGGCGGCGGCGAGGAGGTCGACGACGTTTTGGATGGCCTTGTCGGCGCGGTGATAGGCGAGTTCAAGGCGGCTGTTCGGCCGATGTTGGGGGTCCGGCCGATGGTGGAACCGGCTGTTGGCGAGCGGTCCGCACACGCGCTTGTGAAAGAACAGGAAGAGCAGTGCGACCTGCACGCCTTTTGGGGTCAGGCGATAGGAATAGTGGGTCCCGTCGCGCTCGACCAGTGCATGCCCTTTGAGCTTGCGCAGATCGTAGCGCAGTTGGTTGAGACCGTAGACGTGCGGTGAGAGATCGAAGGTCGTGAGGACGGCGTCGTGGATGTCGCGGGCCGTCCAGCCACCGACTTGCGTGCCGGCGTGTAGCAGAACTTCAAGGAGACGGATGATACGGGTGTCGTGGATTTTGATGCCGGGGTAGCGTACCGAGCCGACGGTAATCGGGAGGGCGATCTTCTGCAGCAGCGGAAAGTCGGTGTGGACGTTGAGCCACTGCGCCTGGAAACCGGCGAACCGGCTGGTGATGGCGTGGAGCTTGTGGCGGACCTCGTCGAGATGATCCAGTCCCTTTTTGAGACCGAAGTCGTAGAGGTTGTTGGAGCACAGCTCGTTGCGCAGGTACATCGAGAACTTCTCGTACTGCCGGAGAACCGCACTGCGGAAATAGGCGCGGAAAACGTGATGGCCGTGCTCGATCTGGTCGATGACGGTGGAGAGGTTGCCTCGGTGGTTGCGCTGTAGGCGTGTGCCAAACACCTCGGCAATTTTGTGCGCGGTCAATCGCCACAGGCCGAGTTCGCAGCTGCGCTCGAAGAGCTTGTGGATCGGAAAGTTGCGCTTGAAGACGAAATTGATGCAGTACTCGATTTGGCTGATCGCGTAGGTGCGCGATAGTTTGACCTGCCGGCGCTCCCTGGGGGAAAATTTCGGGCCGAGCAGGAAGGTCCAGTAGTCGAGTTGTTTGCGAATGATTTCGGGGCTGAGCTTATCGGCGGCAGCCTGCAGCGCCGCGATGTTGCCAACCGCGAGAAACGCGTTGTCGTCCTTGCGGAAGGCGATCCCGGCACGATTGAGCTGCTGTTCAATGAAGCTGTGGCCGTTGAGATAGTATGTTGTCTTGAACGGAAAGAACGAGCCCACGCACATGACGATCGGGCCGAGCACTTCATCGCGGATGTAGAAGTAGTAGTGGGTGAAGCGGCTGCGCTGGTGAGCGACAATCCGGTAATTGGGGTCCTTGGCGGCATATTTCGGCACGGTGATGCGGAAGGTGGGTCCGACCTCCATGCTTTTGAAAATGAAGTACACGCCGTAGGCATTGTTGCGCACGATGCGGCGTTGCCAGCGGCGGACAAAATCCTCCTTGCGCACGCCCTTCTCGGCCCATTCGAAGGGGATGCGATGATTGCGGGCGAAGGCCTCAACCCAGTTCTGGTACTGGCTG
>DATAIH010000102.1:0-7938 GCA_036262755.1 Candidatus Acidiferrum sp. | reverse complement strand
GTCCACGCCACTTCACCCATGGCTTCAATCCGGTCTTTGAGGTTGAAGGAAAACCAGAAATAGACCGGCAAGTTGCGAGGAACGGGTGTGACCGAGCTGAAGCTCAGTCCCCCTTCGGAAACATTCAGGACTTTCCCAACTTCATCGCGCTCGATCTGGATGAAGGCCAGATCGTTCGGCACCTTCCGCAAAAATCGACGACGATTTTGGTCCATATGTTTTTCCAAAGGAACCTTGGAAATTTTTTCGAGACCTATCTTTAGAGAGCTGGCGAAATAAAGAGGTTCCGTACTAGCAAGCCCGGCCGGGAGACAGGCTCGACTAGCAGGCCTCGTATTGTCTACCTTGGTTATGCTTTTGGCAATCAAAAAGGGGGTTTCATTGTCCTTAGGAAACCTCTTTACGCTAAGGGCACTTTTTGTAACAATCAGGCCCTCCACTTTCTCCTTTTTTTCGTCATGAATCCGCCAAAATCATTTTTGAGTCGCACTTTGCCGCAACTAAATCTGGTTCTTGGGGTTGAAGTTCAAGAAACTTGAGAATGGCTGCTGGACGCTGTTATTCTGGGGTCTCTCCTAGCCCATCCCAGCCGCGACACTCCCCCGGGGTGGAGACTATGGATGTTGAGAAGCTACGTGTTGCTCGGGAAAAAATCACCCGCGTTTTCCGCTATCTCGAGGCGCTGAACCAGCACCGGAATCCTCCCAAGCGCCAGATTCGAGAACAGCCCTGGCATCTCTGGCTGCACGATTTGCCTACCCATCCCGCCATCCGGCATAACGCGGCGAGGTCCGGCCCAAGCTCAACCAAAACGAAGGGTGGCGATGGGCAGGACGAAGCGCCTCCGGCAAACGCTATCTTTTCCTTGCGCGTCCAGCGGCCGCAGCTAACCCAGCCTCCCGAGCCTCCCAACGAGATTCTCTCCTGGCTGGAACCCGGGTGGGAGGATCCTTCCAATTTGGCGTTGGTTGTCGAATCTCGCGAGGAACCACAAGGGAATGGCGCGACCTTAACCATACAGTTCACCGCGGACCCCTCGCGCACTGCCGCGCTTCGGCGTTGGGCTGCGCTTCGCGACGAGTGGGCTCGCACCGAAAGGCCGGCGCGCCAGGCGATGCGCCTCTTCGAGACCTTTTATTCTCTTTATGGGCGGATCGACCGCGAGGCAGAACGCGTCGAGCTGATCCTCGGGGACGGCATCTTGAGCTGGCAACGCGCCGAAGGCGGCGTCTTCCACCCCATTCTCTTACAGCGCCTGCAGCTTCAATTTGACGCTTCGGTTCCGGAGTTCACCCTTTCCGAAGCGGAATATCCCGTCGAACTTTACTCCGCTCTTTTCCAGTCCATGGCCGATGTGGATGGCCGCGTCATCGGTCGCTGCCGCGAAGAGCTCGAGCAGGGCGGTTTTCATCCTTTATACAACGGCACGACTTCCAATTTTCTCAAGCGCATGGTCGTGCAGCTGTCTCCACGCGGGGAATTCCTCGAACAGTCCGCGCCCCGGGGCGAACAGTCCGATCCGCGCATCGGCCGCGACCCGGTTATCTTTTTACGCGCTCGCACGCTTGGTTTTGCGGCAGCCATCGAAGGGATTCTTGCCGACGTTCGCACGCGCGAGGACCTCCCTTGGTCGCTGCTGAACATCGTTGGGGAAGAGTCTCCCGTTCCCGACGCTGAGCCGGCAGATTCGGAGACTTCTGAAAACGCCGCGTCGGAGAACGGGGTGGACGTGCTGCTCAGCAAGCCCGCCAATCCCGAACAGATTCGCATCGGGCGGCAACTTGAGGAGCACGGAGGCGTGCTGGTTCAAGGTCCTCCCGGCACTGGCAAGACCCATACCATCGGAAACTTGATCGGTCACTTCCTGGCGCAGGGGAAAAGCGTTTTGGTTACCAGCCACACGACCAAAGCGTTGCGTATGGTTCGCCACCACATTGTTCCGGAATTGCGCCCGCTCTGCGTCAGCGTCCTCGAAAGCGACCTGGACAGCCGCAAGCAATTGGAAAGCGCGGTTGGCTCGATCGCGGAAAGACTCTCCCGCGCCGATGCGCGAGCTCTGGAAGTGGAGGCCCAGAAGTTCGAAGCCGAGCGGCGCGATCTCTTGAAGAAGTTGCAAGAGCTTCGAAATCAACTCTCGGAGGCTCGTGCCGATGAATACCGGGAAGTGACCCTCGGGGAAAAACACTGGTCGCCGGCCGACGCCGCGCGCAAACTTGCCCAAGAGAAAGAGTTCTATGGATGGGTTCCCGGGCCGGTCTCCGTGGTCGCCCCGTTTCCTCTTTCTTCGGGCGAGTTGAGCGACCTCTACCGCACCAATGTTTCGCTGTCCGCCGAAGACGAAGCGGCGCTTTCCGGCCCGCTTCCTGAAATGCAGGACCTGCCGCGGCCCGAAGATTTCGACTCTTCGGTCAGCGAACGCAACCGGCTGGCCATGGAGGATGTGGATCTTCGGTCCGACCTGTGGCAATCCGGCGCTCCCGCGGGTACCACCGAAGAGTTCGCAGCACTTGTCGCGAATCTGACGCAAGCCGTCGAGCCTCTGTGCGGCAACGACAAGTGGAAACTGGCAGCCGTTTACGCGGGGAAGTACGGCGGCGCACACCGCCAGCCGTGGGAGCAATTGGTCAGTCTTGTGCGCACCGTCCATCAAGAAGCGGCCAACGCGCAAGAGTCCCTCGTGAAATATGGCCCGCAGCTTCCCCAGGCTTCCGACCCCGAAGAGCTGCTGCGCGTTGCAACGGAAGTTCTTGGCCACCTCGAGCAGGGCGGCAAAGTCGGCTCCTTCACGCTGCTCACGCACAAAGCGTGGAACCAATTCATCGACTCGGCAAAAGTGAATCGCGCTCGCCCCCGTACCCTGGAGCACTTTCGCGCGCTGCACACGCTGGCCCAGCTCGAAAATCGGCGCCGCGAGCTTTCTTCGCGGTGGGACCGCCAGATGTCCCCGCTTGGTGCACCTCCTTCGTCGCAGATGGGCGAAGAAGTGGAAAAAACGCTCATGCAATACTGCGATTCCATCGAGGATTGCCTGAGCTGGCATGAATGCACCTGGCTTCCGCTCCAACAGCAGTTGGCCGACCTCGGCTTTCGCTGGGAAAAGTTTCTGGCCGAACAGCCCGCGATCCTGGGAGCGGAAGGCGAATTGCTCCGCTTGGGCCAGGCTGTTTCAAACGCGCTCCTGCCCATTCTGGACGCGCGCTACAAGAAATTGCGGCTCCTCGAGCTCGAAGAGGAATTCCGTGACCTGCAGGCTCGCCACAAGCTTGCTTCGCGCAAATCCCGCGCCGCCAAAATTCTCGTCCATTTGCAGAAAGCCATTCACGAAGAGGATTGCCGCGCCTATCGCGAGGCCTATGATCTTCTTCTCGAACTGAAGAGCCGTCAGGCGGACCTCGATCTTCGCCGCGCGCTTCTCAGCAAACTGGAGAGCGCGGCACCGGCGTGGGCAGCGGCGATTAGCAATCGCACTGCTGCGCATGGCCGCGGCGAGCCTCCTCGCGATCCGGCCGCTGCCTGGATTTGGAGCCAGCTCAATGATGAGCTCGACCGCCGCGCCGAGGTTTCGCTGGAAGCGTTGCAGTCGAAAATCGAAAAGTTGCGCGAACATCTTCGCCGCGTGACGGTCGACTTGATCGACCGGCGCGCCTGGGCCTGGCAGGCTCGCCGCACCTCTCCGCGCCAGCGTCAAGCGCTGGTCGGCTGGCTCGACACGATTCGCAGAATCGGCAAAGGCCACGGCGTCCGCGTTTCCTTGCTGCGGGCAGAAGCCGCCCGAAAAATGTCCGAGTGTCGCAGCGCCGTCCCGGTCTGGGTCATGCCGCTCTCGCGGGTCGTCGAGAATTTCGATCCCCGTCTGACGCGGTTTGACGTCGTCATCATCGACGAAGCCAGCCAGAGCGATGTCATGGCGCTTGTCGCGCTCTATCTCGGCAAAACCGTGCTCGTCGTCGGCGACCACGAACAGGTCAGCCCGTCCGCTGTCGGCCAGGATCTCGGCATCATTCAAAACCTCATCTTTCAGTACCTGCAGGGCATCCCGAACGCCGATCTGTACGACGGCCAAATCTCTATTTACGACCTCGCGCGGCAGTCTTTTGGCGGCACCACTTGCCTTGTCGAGCATTTCCGTTGCGTCCCGGAAATCATTCAGTTCAGCAACATGATTTCCTACGATTGGCGCATCAAGCCGCTGCGCGACGCCAGCCGCGTGCATCTGCTTCCTCACACGGTGGCCTATCGCGTTTCCGGCTCCAGCCGTGATGGCAAGGTCAATCGCCAGGAAGCTCTGGCCACGGCTGCGCTCATCGCCTCCGCAATGGAGCAGCCCGAGTATCAGCATAACGGCGCAGGCCAGCCGCTCAGCTTCGGGGTTGTGTCTCTTGTCGGCGATGAACAGGCCCTCGAAATCGACAACCTGTTGCGTGCGCGCATCTCGCCCGATCGCTACGAGTTGCATCGCCTGCTGTGCGGCAACGCCGCGCAGTTTCAAGGCGATGAACGCGACGTAATCTTTATCTCTCTTGTGGACACTGCCCAGCGCGGTCCCCTCTCCATGCGCGACCAGGAGCTGTTTAAGCAGCGCTTCAATGTCGCCGCCAGTCGCGCTCGCGACCAGATGTGGGTGGTCCATTCGCTCAACGCCAGCAACGACTTGAAAGCCGAGGATCTTCGCCGCCTGCTCATCGAGCACGCTCAGGATCCCAGCCGACTGATGCGCGCACTCGACGAAAAGGAAAAGCGCAGCCAATCTTCCTTCGAACGCGAAGTTATGAAGCGTCTCGAGGCCGCCGGCTACAACGTCGCCGCACAGTGGAAGGTGGGGTCTTTCCGCATCGATCTGGTGGTCGAGGGAAATGGCAAGCGTCTTGCCATCGAGTGCGACGGCGACCGCTTTCATCCTCTCGAAAGGCTTCAGGAAGACATGGACCGCCAGTCCATTCTCGAACGCATGGGCTGGATCTTCACGCGCATTCGCAGCACGGAATTTTTCCGCAATCCCGAGCGCACCATGAGGCCGGTCGTCGAGAAACTTCAGTCGCTGGATATCCCGGTCGACCCGAAAACACGCTCAGGTCGCAAGAGCGCGGCTTCGCGAGCCCAGGCGTTGCAAGCCCCGCTCTCGGGAGGCCTGCCGTCGCAAGGGTTGGTTGATCGCGTCATCGCCCGTGCCGAAGAACTCCTGGCGTCGTGGGGAGGGCCGCAGGAATCCACGGCCGCTCGCCGCCGCGAGTCACGGCAGCCCTCGAGGATTGAGGCCGCTCCAAATTGACACTTTGCATTTCGGTTCGAGAAAGGCGACGGCACAGCCTTTCGCTGTGCCGCAACTCTTGTCTCGAATCGCTGCGGCTCGAGTGATCGATTTTGTTCACCGCGAAATGAATCCGTTAATGACTTTTTACTTTGCTTTTTCCAGGGTATAGGTTAAATTCACCGCGCTCCGGCCCGCCTCGAGGTGCTCATGAAACTGTGGCAGGGTGTGCCCGTGCTGGCCATGGCTGTCTGTCTTTTTGCCTCAACGCCTTCTGGTTCGAGCCAAAGCAAATCCGGTCCCGTCGACCCTGGTGTGCGCGGTGGTCCGCCGGGCGCCGGCGGCCCGCTGGCGGGTCTGACCGCGGATGAAACAGTTTTCTTCCAGGACGGTCAGTCCCGGTTCGGCGAAATCGAGGTCGTGCAGGGAGGTTCGAACAACGGGCTCGGGCCGCGCTTCAATTCCAACCAGTGCCTCTCATGTCACGCGCAGCCCAATATGGGCGGATCGAGCCCGGCGCAGAACCCTTTGATTGCCGTCGCGACGCTCGATGAGGCCAAGAACACCGTGCCATGGTTCATCGCACCGAATGGCCCGGTCCGCGAGGCACGCTTCAAGAAAACCAACGGCGTTCCCGACGGCGGTGTTCACGCGATCTTCGTCATCACCGGCCGGAAAGACGCCCCCGGTTGCAATATCTCGCAATTTAGCTTCCTGCCTGCGGGAAACCCGCTCACTGGCCAAGGCGGGAATTCCAACATCATCTTCCGAATACCGACCCCGGTTTTTGGAGCCGGCCTCATCGAAGCGATCCCGGACTCCGCCATCCTCGCGAACCAGCAAGCCAGTCCGACCTTGAAGAAATCAATGGGTATTTCCGGCCATCCAAACGCGATCCTGAGCGGCAACGTGAACCGCAACGCAAACGATGGCACCATCACCCGTTTTGGATGGAAAGCGCAGAACAAATCCCTGCTGCTGTTTGCCTCCGAGGCCTATAACGTGGAAATGGGCATCTCGAACCAATTGTTCCCCCAGGAGCGCGAAGAGACACCCTCCTGCCTTTTCACCGCGACGCCGAACGACGCACTGAACTTTACGACGCCGGCGACTTCCGCCACTTCCAATCCCGCGGTCATCTCCGACATAGAGGGCTTTGCCAACTTCATGCGCATGCTGGCTCCGCCCACGCCAGCGCCTGACACGCCCGCTATCGCGAACGGACGAGCGACGTTCATAAAAATTGGTTGCGCCCATTGCCACACGCCTTCCTTGACCACGGGTAAGATGATTGGCAGCGGCTCTTCGACGGTCCCAAGCGCGGCGCTGTCGAACCAGACTGTGCATCTTTTTTCCGACCTCCTTGTTCACCACATGGGCAAAAATCTGGCCGACGGCATTACCCAGGGCGCCGCCGGCCCTGACGAGTTTCGGACCGCCCCGCTTTGGGGCGTCGGGCAACGCATCTTCTTCCTCCACGATGGACGTACGACCAACTTGGTGGAAGCCATCCGGGCGCACAAGAGCAGAGGCAGCGAGGCCAATCGGGTCATCGGAAACTTCAATAAGTTGAGCACTGAGGAACAACAGGGGATCATCGATTTCCTGCGAGCGCTCTAGACGGAAAGAGCGTTGTGGCTGCGCGCCATTGCCGAGACTGTCCGAGCGCGAAGCGCTTTTCGATTCTGCGCTTTCGCTCTGAAACCCAAGTGAGTTTCGCGTCGAGAATGCCTGGATTTCGCGCTTTGTTTTCTTCGAGGGCTAAGGTAGATTCGACGCGGCCCACCCCGAGGTACACATGAGACTTGTTCTTGGTATTCCTCTGGCTGCTGGTATCTTGCTCGTCGGTTCGACTCTTCCTGAAGCGCCCACCGGCTTTGACAACAAAACCAACGGCATGGTGGACGACGCCACGCACTCGGTCGATCAAGCCAAGTTCGACGAGGTCGAACAGGTTCCCGATGGGCTAGGACCGCTGTATAACGCGCAATCCTGCCGCGAGTGCCATCAGAACCCCACTTCGGGCGGCTCCAGTCAGATCTCGGAATTGCGCGTCGGCCATCGCGGTCCCCATGGCAAGTTTGAAAATCCGGAAATCCCCATCGCTCACGGCACCGAGATCATCAAGGGCCGCTCTCTGGTGAACGACCGCGCCATCTGTCCCAATGCCGCCTTCCCGGTCACGGAGATTCAGCAGCGTGTCCCCGATTCGGAGCAGATCCGCACCTTCCGCGTTTCCGTTAACCTTTTAGGGGACGGATTTGTGGAAGCTGTCCCCGACCGGACGTTTGTGGACCTTGCGAACGAGCAGTGCAATAAAAGCCACCACAAGATTTGCGGCCAGGTCCTCTACGTTCCTATCGTCGAAGCGCCTGGCCAGACCGGTGTCGGACGCTTCGGCTGGAAGGACCAGCACGCCAGCCTGCTCTCGTTTGCCGCCGACGCCTACCTCAACGAAATGGGTATTACCAACCGCCTGCAACCCGATGAAGTCACCAATCTTTGCAACACGGTTGCGGAACCCAATGACCAGCCTGGCTCCGACGGGCTTTCCGACATCGATCATTTCGCCCGTTTCATCCGTGCCAGCAAAGCTCCCGCGCGCGATGCCCAGCTTGCTGCGACACCTGCGGCCAAGGAGGGCGCCGCGCTGTTCACAAAAGTGGGCTGCGACCTTTATCACGTGGAGA
>DATAIH010000101.1:0-2217 GCA_036262755.1 Candidatus Acidiferrum sp. | reverse complement strand
GGCGTCAACAACTGGTGATAGGCGCCAACGTCTTGAATGAGCTTCAGCTTGATCCCCAGGATGGTGCCGTCGCGCTTGGCGGCGATTTCGTAATAGTCCACATGGCCGCGCCCGTGGATGGTGCAGGTGAAATTCTCGCGGCGCGACTCAATCCACTTGACAGGCTTCTGAATCTTCATCGAGACGAAGCCCATCAAGGCTTCTTCCGCGTAGACATTCAGCTTGCTGCCGAATCCCCCGCCGACTTCCGGCGCGATCACCCGCATGCGGTTTTCTTCCAAGCCCAGCATCCCGGCGACCAGGGTGCGCACCAGGTGAGGAATCTGTGTCGAGGTGTACAGGTTGAGCTGGCGATCCGCGCCGCGCCACTCCGCCACCACGCCACGCGTTTCCATGGCCATGGGCACGAGCCGCTGGCTGACGATGCGCTGCTTCACGACCACGTCGGCTTCGTCAAACGCCTTATCCACATTGCCGCCATCCTGGTGATAGGTGAACGCGATGTTATCGGGCCACTGGGGGTGCACCGCGGGTGCACCCTTCGCGAGCGCCTTCTCGGGATCGGCTACCGCGGGCAGAACCTCATAATCCACTTCGATGAGATCCGCAGCATCGCGCGCGAGATAACGGTCGCGGGCCACCACCACCGCGACGGGATGGCCGACAAAGTAGACACGGTCGGTGGCTAGGATGGTATGTTGCGGCACGCGTAAATCGGGCATGGCAATGCCGCAGGGCACAACGCCAACGCCTTTGGTGTCCTTGCCGGTGAAAAGGCACAGGACGCCGGGAGCGGCCTCCGCTTGCTTGGTATTGATCGACCGAATGCGCGCCGCGGCGTGCGGGCTGCGTAGAATTACGGCGTAGTGCATCCCCGGCATCTGGATGTCTTCCACATACGTGGCCGTGCCGGTAATGAGCCGCGGGTCTTCGCGACGCCGGATGCGCTTGCCAACAAACGTTTCGGTTTTGGTGGTTGTAGTGGCCATGGTCGCCTCCCTACTTTCCCGCGCCGGCTGCGGCGGCTTTCACTGCGTTGACGATATGCTGGTATCCGGTGCAGCGGCAGACATTGCCTTCGAGGCCGTGGCGAATCTCGTCGTCGGTCGGTGCGGGGTTACGGTCGATGATCTGCTTTGAGGCCATGATCATCCCCGGAGTGCAGAACCCGCACTGGAGGCCGTGCTCGTTCCAGAACGCTTCTTGCACACGATCGAGCTTGCCATCGTTTGCCAGGCCCTCTACGGTCACGATCTCCGTGCCGTTGGCTTGCACGGCAAACATCGTGCAACTTTTGATGGCCTTGCCGTTTAGCTCCACGGTGCACGCGCCGCACAGCGAAGTTTCGCAGCCCACGTGCGCGCCCGTCAGGCCCGCGACGTCGCGCAGGAAATGGATGAGTAGCAGGCGTGGTTCGACGTCTTGGGAATAACTTTTCCCGTTGATCTTGAGATCGATGTTCATGAGCTTCTCCGGCGGGAACAAATCCAGCGTTCGAGAAGATACCAGAATTTCGGGCTAGGCGCATCCTTCAATCCTGACGGTTGCGACAATGTTGCTGCTGGCCAGCCTGCATGTATTAAGCCCGGAGTTTGATCCTTCCTCGCGCGTAGTCTGTGACAGGCGCTCCTCTGGATCGCGAATCTACGTTCGACGAGCGTCCTGCTATTGGTGGCCACATTGGTTCTGATGACCGTGCAACTTGCCAAGGTCAATGGCGGCCGGTTGCCTCAGCACGCGTCGAAGTCCTTTCCGCGCGGAGTGCTTGGATTGAATGGCTGGGCCAATCGTCTCATGGTGGCCGTATTGCTTGTGGTGTTCGTCTTCGCGCGGCAGGCGATTAAGCTTCGCAGCAAAACCGGTAACCCGCCCGGCATGAACCAGTGTTGGGCGCAGACGGGTTTTGCGCCTATTTGTTATCCTAACTCGACGTGCAATCCTTCCTCATCGACACGGATACCGCCTCGGACGACGCCGTGGCCTTGATCATGGCGCTGCGCTCACCGCATGTTCGGGTGCTCGGGATTACGGCGGTCGCCGGAAACGTCGGCGTGCACCAGGCGGCGCGAAATGCGCTGTACACCGCGGAACTCTGCGGTTCGCATGTTCCGGTGTTTGTCGGAGCGGAAAAGCCGCTGCGGCGCGAGCATCAAAGTGCGGATTGGTTTCACGGCAAGGATGGTCTGGGCGATCACAGCTATCCCGCGCCGCGGCGTT
>DATAIH010000100.1:0-19204 GCA_036262755.1 Candidatus Acidiferrum sp. | reverse complement strand
AGCGGAATGTGCTACGCTCCTCCCGGTAACTCCCGTCGGTGAACCTGGACTGGGTTCGCGTGAAACTGGTTCGACGAGGCTACAAGCCCAAGACTCGAATCTGCCGACGTAAAGCTACAAAGTACGCGAAGCCGCCCGCATTTATGTGGCGGAGCTGTCACTATCAAGAAGAAGCGATTTGCGCGGAAACGAGCAAGTATTCAACCAATGGTCGGCTTATCCCGGCCACGCTCGCCGGTTGAAGAGAGCGCCAAGCTTAGTTTCGTGACTGCATTCGTTCCAGAATTCCCTGGGCTACGTCCCGCACTTCATGCGCGCGCCTGCTTGCCGTACCGTTGGGGTCGAGCCGCAGATAATTGTCGAGGTCTTGGACCTGGTCGCGATAATTCTGACGGCGAGCGCAGGAATCGGCAAGGACGAGGTAGGCGTTAGCCTTATTGGGATCCCTGACCAGCGCGTCACGAGCGCTCTTTTCTGCCTCGTCCGGCCGGTTCAAGCGCAGAAGCGTCATGCCCAGGATGACGTACCCATCCGCTGAGTTCGGGTCGATTTCGAGGCCTCTGCGAACGGTAGTTTCCGCCTCGGCCGCATCTCCCCGCAAATAGTGAACGTAACCGATCCCAAATACCGCTCTGGCATACCCCCCGCCGCTCACAACGATGGCCTTTTGGAAGGCCTCGATCGCCTTTTCCAATTGTCCCAAATTGGTGTGCACAATTCCCTGGTGATATAGAGCCTCAAAGTAGCCTGGGAATAGCTGGACAGCTTTCCTGAAATGACTCAGGCTTCCGTTCGGGTCTTTCTTGGCAAGACGCTCTAGCCCCTTCCGATACTCGTCTTGCGCCTTCTCGGGGATCTTCAGCTCTCTTACCGAGATGGTATAAGCATTTGCCAGAACCGGTGTCGCGCCAGACGCCGTGAGGCGAAGCCCAAGGTTCAGGGCGGTTCCGTCAAACTGGGCGGTGCTTCGGTAACGTTCGTAACCCTGCTCTTCGATGCTGATCTCGTAGGTGCCGGCAGGCAGCCCCTGGACCTCGAAATGGCCGTCATAGCCGGTCAACACGCTGCGAAAGATTCCGGCAGCCTGCGATTTCAGGCTAACCGGCACTTGACTGGCGGGTTGATTGTCGCCTGCTAGATACACCGTTCCCGAGATCGCTCCATCCGTCTTTTGCGAGTTTTGCTCTTGCGCGTTGACCTTCTCACCCCAAGCAACCAGCGCAACACTCAGCACCATAAGGAGGATTCGGCCGCACAGAAAGGCTCGCAGAACGGTTGACCGTATCTCCGTACCGGCAATATCAGACAGCATGCACTGCATCTCGACCTGCAGCGCACTTTTGAGGAGTTATCCCCGGGAAAGTTGGCGGTTGAGCGAGTCAATCACTGCGTTCCCGAGGAGCCTTGGCCTAACCTGACCCAGTTTACCTACGGCTTCCTCGGTTCCGCTTCGCACCGGGATCTCTCGTTCCCAACCGTCGCGTGCGCGGACCTAGAGGGAGGATATGCACTGCTCATGCCAGAAGCGTTAACCGCTGGCTTTTTTGCTAGAAACTTGGGAAGAAACCCCCGTCGCCAGTCGCTCGAGCCCGCTGGAGCGCAGGCATCCTCTTTTTTATCAATAATCGCGGCCGGTTTCTGTTTTTCTTCAGGATGGCGCGCTGGGTAACCATCTAGGCACTGGGGGGCCAGCCTATTACCAAATTCTTTGCCCAAAAACGGAAGGAATTGTCTCATGCCCGCTACACTGCCCACGATGCTTGGCTCAATGTGAGATTTGAAGTTGACGCTAAGGCTGGGTGGCTACTCCCGTCTCGCAGGCTCCTGCAATGTTTCACTTTGAACTGATGTGGCGTCGGCCAAAAAACGCGCGACCGTTGGCCCCACAGAAATGCAACCGGGGCTGAGGTGACCGCAAGGAGAGTCCAATTCCACAACGGGAGCATGGGCGGCGGCCGCAAACTTCATTGCCGGTTCTGGGTTCACCATGTGATCTTCGGGGGAAACAACGACCAGGAGCTTCGCGCGCACCTTGGCCGCAGCTTGCTCCAGGTTCACCCCAAGCTCTCCGGGAATATCGAGCGCAATGATCGCCTGGCGCTGGCGAATCCGGTCGCACGCCACTCCGCCATTTCCCCTGCCGCTATTTCTTATTTCTGCGAGAAGCTCGTTAAACTCGTCGGCCTTGGTGTGCGCTACGCGGTAGGCCGGCGAGGTGAGATTCATAGAGCCGATTTCCTCCACGAGGCCGAGACTTCGATCCATTGGCCCTGTGGGATTGCCATGATTCCAGGCCGGGTCGAGCTCCATCGCGTCGATTTGAGCGGTCCACAGCAGCTTGTCATAGGAGGTGGATTGCGGCGAGCCAAGTATCGGGATCACCAGGTCCATGAAGTCGGGATAGGTCACGCCCCATTCAAAGGTTTGCATGCCGCCCATTGAGATGCCCATGACGGCGCGCAAATGCGACAGGTGCAGGACCTCCGTGGCCAGACGATGTTCGGATTCCACCATGTCTCGAATGGTGAATTCCGGGAACTTCAGCAGTGGCTGCTTAGCACTGTTCGATGGTGAACTAGATACGCCGTCGCCAATGGCATCCACGAGAATCACGAAGTAGCGCGTACTATCCACCCATTTGTCTGGCCCGACGGATGGCAACAAGTCTTCCGACTTTCCTCCCAGCCAAGATGGCCAAAGGATGGCGTTCGACCTTTCCGCGTTGAGCTTTCCGAGAGTGCGGTAGCCCAGCCGGAAATCGCGGATGACGCTGCCGTTCCGCAATCGGAAGTCACCGAGGTCCGCCAATTGTTGTGCTCCTTCGGGTTGCGCAGTCTGCGCAGAACAAGGAGCTGCCCAGGACAGGGCCAGGACAAGGGAAATCAACGCTACAAATCTGAATGGGTGTTTCATGCCCCCGCATTCTACTCCACTGAAATGGAGAGTTTCATTGGGGGTAGGAGGCGGCCGCAGCATAAACCCCGGCCTGCCTGAAAACCAAAAAGCCGGGCGCGAGGCCCGGCTTTTTGTCTACCATGAGACTGCTTTGAGGTTAGAACCGCCAGCGGACGCCACCATTGACGCGCAGGTTATTCTGCGACCTGCGGCTCGTGCCGACTTCCGGGAATTGCGTCCAGAGGTAATCGACGGGGCCGAAACGAAGCGAGATGTGGCCCCGGAACGGAACGTCCACCCCTCCTCCGAGCGCCATGGCGAAGGAATTGTGCGTTCCCGCGCTGAAGGCGCCGGTGCCGTTATGGGCGACGCCAAGAAGCTCCTGAACAAACGGCGTGAAGCGACTGTAATGGTGGAAATAGAGCTGCGGGCCGAACATGTAGGTGAACAGGTCCGTGCTCACGCTTGCGCTGCCGATCTGGCCGATGTGATACCCGCTGATTTCGCCCGCGAAGCCGTAAAAGTTCTGCGGATTATAGGCGAAAGAGGCGGAGCCACCGTTGGCGTTGAAGGTCGGGAAGGCGGCGGTCGCAGGATTTGCACGAATGTAGGAGTATCCGACGGAAACGTCTTTCGATCCGCCCTCCTGCGCCAGTGCAGGCAGGCTGGCAAGAGCGAACAGGCCCACGAGGAACACGAATTTGCGCATAAAGATGACCTTTCTCCATGCTTGCTGTTTTGGATTTCTTGGATTGAGGGCTTCGAAGGATCCAAGGTGGCGGGGCAGGCCGGGAACGACAGACATTGCCGCCACTTATTTTCGATGCCCGGCCTGTCGAGGTGGTTGCTGCAAAAAAAAGGCGTCTAACCCATTGACGACACGGCACATGGGGCTGGCCCGTTCTCGTTTCCGCGCGTTTGCTAGACCTGGACCTGACATGGGTCCTGCCCGCTCAAGCGCCTTTTGCTCGTTCCTAGCCTTGGGGCTCATCGGGCAGCTCCGGGAGTGTAGTTCGCGTGCACCCGCTTGACCGCCAACGGAGTACTCTTGTCAAGCCTCGCCCGTCCATGTAGCATGAAAGTATGAAGCTTCGCCAGAAAGACGCCGCCCTGTGCATCTGTTGCATGTGTCTGACTTCTGGCGCGGCGAGGCTGAGCATTTAGGATTCCTGCAGCATCAAGTTTCTTGAGCCCACCGCCAGAATAAGAATGGCGGGTGGGTTTTTTGTTTTTGCGATCTGAGCCGATCGAACGAGTTCCAAAGCTGGTCATCCAAGGGAGTCGAGGAGAAGAAAATGGCAGAGTACAAGCATCCGGACGTTCTGGTCTCTACAGCGTGGGCCGCGCAGAATCTCAACGCGCCAAACACACGCTTAGTGGAAGTGGACGTGGACACCACCGCCTACGATCAGGGCCACATTCCCGGCGCGGTCAGCTGGAACTGGCAAACGCAGCTTCAGGACGGCATACGCCGCGACTTGATCGACAAAACCGCGCTGGAAAAGTTGCTCGGCGCCTCCGGCATTTCCAACGAAACCACCATCATTCTCTATGGCGACAACAACAACTGGTTTGCGGCTTACGCCTTTTGGCAATTGAAGCTCTACGGCCACAAAGACGTGCGCCTGATCAACGGCGGCCGCAAGAAATGGCTGGAAGAAAAGCGCCCGCTCACTAAGGACGCGCCGAATGTCGGCCCAACCACGTATCACGTTTCGGCGACCGATGCGACCATCCGTGCGTTCAAAGAGGATATTTTCGCCGTGGTCGACGGCCGCAAGTCCGGCCAACTCGTCGATGTTCGCTCTGTTGACGAGTTCACCGGCAAAATCATCGCGCCTCCGGGCATGAGCGAAACCGCTCAGCGCGCCGGGCACATCCCCCAAGCCGCGAATATTCCCTGGGCGCAAGCAGCAAACGAAGACGGCACCTTCAAATCGTTTGACGATTTGAAGAAGCTGTACGAAGCCAAGGGCATCAACGGCAAAGATGAAGTCATCGCTTACTGCCGTATTGGCGAGCGCAGCTCGCATACTTGGTTTGTGCTCAAGTATTTGTTGGGCTTTGACCAGGTGCGGAATTACGACGGCTCGTGGACCGAATGGGGCAATTTGGTTGGCGCGCCGATCGTGAACGAATCGCGCTCGGCGGAATCCGGCGCCGCTGCCAGGGCCCGCTAACGCAGCGGTCCGTAGTGACCGTTCCGGGTTTCGCGAGAGCCTCGGGCTTCGTGCAAGCGAGTGCCTCGTCTTTGTGGTGGCGGGTCGTCCGGTCGGTTTGCATCCACGGTATGGCAGCCGGCAACAAAGCGAAGGTAGCTAGGAATGTATCAGTCCTCCCTGACCGAGGAACCGACAACTTATAACCGTCAACTTTCCGACGGCGCGGTAGCCAAGTGGTAAGGCGAAGGTCTGCAAAACCTTTACCGGCGGTTCGATTCCGCCCCGCGCCTCCATAACCCTTAGAAAGCTTGATGACTGCATTAGCATTGCGCGGAATAGTAGTGCTCAACTGAACGACGCGGCCAGCGCCGGGGTAGTTGATTTGTTATAGTCTGCCTGTTCTTGGCTCCCAGGGAGGCTACGACATGAAGTACCTTATGCTGTTTCTTCTGTTGCTTTTACCAACAGATGCAAATGCCCAGACCGTCAACGGAAATCTTGACGCAGCCTTCGCTATTGGTAAGTGGAAAGAATCCCGCGAAGGCGTGAGCCTATTCTGTGTTCGGGTCACCACTCAAGAGGATGTGTTAAAAGGCGACAGCAGCGGAGCATGTTTCTTGACGGAGGCGCAAGCCACGGCAAAGGATTCTGTCACTATGTCTACGAATACGTTCGCCGTCACGGCATGGGACGAACATACTCTCACGGCAATTGCCGAGTTCTATGCGGACAAGAATGGAGAGCAAACCAGCAAATCAAGTCCCGGCACAACCAAGGTTGTATTTCGCTTAGTTCTAAACTTCGAGACCCATCAGATGACAAAGTTTGTCGAGCCGGGTGGTGGTAACACCCGTGGATATCATCTAGTCGACCAGTGAGGGGAAGAGCATTGGCCAGGACCCGAATACCCATGAGTCGATCGTGCGTTCGCTGGCCTTCTGTAGCCGCACGGGATTGTGTCGCACCAGGTTTTTGTGGCGTCCCACCATTTGCCCTTCAAACACCTGCTGTCCGGCGGGAGGCGAGTAAGGATTCGGCACGTACCTGCACAACGGACTTTCGCGCGGATACTAGGGCCGCAACTATGCAGCCTTTTTTATCCTAGCCCAACGCGCCCTTTGCGCCTTCGCTATTCTGGCTCTCGCGCCTGCAGACAAGTGCCGTTTCTTGCCACGTCTGCTGCGAGTGACGCCGTCCTTCCCGCCTAGCATTTTCATGGCCGCATTGATTGTGTCCAACTTCTGTTGCAGCTTTGACGCTTCGCTTTTCAGGGCTGATAGAATGTCCATGTTTCCTCCGAGAAGAATGTATCACAGGAAATCGAGTAAGCATGAGGCGTTAACTTACGTGGATATAGAATGATGAGGTAGCATGAAATCGTTGCGCAGAAAAATGTCCGGCGCTAATGGCCAAGCGACCTGCCAAGAAGGAAGCAGAGTTCAAGAGCAGTATTCGCTCATGGGGTTGTTACTACACGCTTCGGAAGCTGAGTTAGACTCACCACCATCCAGATGAATCACCGAGCGGCATCTTCTCCTTTCTTCGACTCTTGGTCTGTAGTCCGCATTCGTAGGTGGTGAGTGCCGCAAAACCGCGCGTTGCATTGGCGTGGAGAATATCTAAGGTCGTCGTGTCACAACTGGCGTAAATCGTGTGCTCGTCACGCACCGGAACACATTCTACCTCGGCGTGCGTTCTTGGTCCGCAATAGGGTCGGAACCTTCTCCCCCAGCTAGGCGTTCGATGACTTCGTGTTTCTGGTGTGAGCCGCAGCCCAGCAACATCGAGGGTACCACGAGCAGAACGGCCTTTCCGATTAGATCGGGGTTCCCGCCTTTTGAGCCTTTACCACTAAGTAGTTCACGAATGCAGAGCACGATACCAGCATGAACTTTGCATCTTCTATGTCGAGTGTAGGCTCCTCCATCAAAGCATGGCGAATACCCTCTGCATCGCTTGTATAGCCGTATAGCCTCTGGAACGCCTGCTTGAGGCTGGCATGCAGCTTAGTCTGCTTCTCGACGGCGTTTAAAGCGGTGCCCAGAGTCGCCTTACCTTGCTTTACAATAATGTTGCAGAGGGATTCGACCGCAGAAATCGATTCCTTGATCGAATTCTTGTAGTGGGCCTGTTTTCTCTTTGCTAGAAGCGTGAGGGACTGATTCAAATGCTCCCTGACAGGCTTCAACGAGTCTGGCAACGCTAGTGCTTGCTCAATGGCCGCGACTTCTTCCTCGCTAGTAACAGGCACAATACGCCCCGATACAAATCCGTAACCAGACAATTCTTCCTTTAGAAGTGGATTCACCGAATCAATGAAACGCTCCCTTACCCCCGGATAGGCGCTGGAATCAGCCAGGAACTCAAGCAAGTCATATACCTCGTACCATTCCGAATCGAGGAAATAATTCTTCAGCTTTGTCAGTGCCTCGAAATAGGAAGTGCCGACGCCGTCTGTGGTCTGTTTGAAGTAGTTGTGCCACAGGTTTTTAAAGATTTGATAAACCTCTCGGTTGCCGGCAAATCGAAGATAATCATCTCTTCCGCCGCTGTAATCGGGAGCCGAAGCGAAAAATGTGGTGCAGATGAGATTCCACAGCCTGTTTCTCAGGCCGTTATCGACGCTCTCTATCTGCAAGACCGAGCGGACGGGCACATGTCCATATCGCTCAGAGAATTTCACCATTGTTGAACACCGTGTAGGATGCCGATTCTATATCATCTCCGTGTAACCCTTGAATCGGGATAAGGCTGCGGAGGACAGCGTGGACATCAACGCGGAACGGAAATTTGGGTTCACGAGAAACAGGTCTCATTTTGCCCTAGGCTCTTTGCTAAGGGGGCGGCCCGCCAGTACGCCGTTGTACTTGCCGTCTTCCACAACAAGCTTTCCGTTGACGATGACATACTTCATACCGATGGCGAGCTCGTTGGGGTGTTCGTACGTAGACTGATCCGCGACGGTAGCGGGGTCGAAGGCGATGACATCGGCGAAATAGCGCGTCCGCAGCAATCCGCGCTCGGATATGCCGACGGTCTGCGCCGTGAAGCCGCTGCTCGAATGAATCATGAAGGGCAGGGTGATGACCTGGTTCTGATAGACATACCTGCGTAGCTTGCGAGGGAAAGTGCCGAACATGCGTGGATGGCCGTGTGAGCCGTCGGAGCCGGTCATCACCCAAGACTGCTTCATGAAGCGGCGCACATCGTCTTCGCTCATGTTAAACGAGGCCACGGCAAGGCCTTCGAGCTTGCGTTCGCGGATGAGGGCGAGCGCGGCTTCCACCGGCGGCAGGTTCCTATCCTTAGCCACTTCCGACAGCCGCTTGCCGAGCAGCTCTGGAGCGCTGGAGGAGGTGAACAGCAGTGAATCTGCGCCGCCGCGCCGCTTGAGATTCTGTGTCATTTCTTCCAGCAAGCGTGGACGAACCGTCGGATCATCGAGGCGCACCAGTACCTCCCCGGTTTCGCCTGCCTGGGCCCACGCGGGAAGCAGGCTTGCGACCAGGCTCGAACCCGAAGCGGTGTACGGATATTGGTCCGCGGTGACGTCCACGCCTTCGGCTCGTGCTTGCTCGATCATCCGAATGGCAGGGACGCTCTGGCCCCAGACTTCCGGACCCAGGGCCTTGATGTGCGAGATGTGCACGGGGATTTTCGCTTCGCGGCCGATGCGAATCGTCTCCGCGATCGAGCCGAGCAGGCCGACGGAATAGGAATCCTCATCGCGCATGTGCGAATCGTAATATCCGCCCATCTCCGCGACGACCTTCGACAATGCAATGACCTCTTCGGTCTTGGCGAAACTACCCGGTACGTAAAACAGGCCCGTGGACATGCCAAAAGCGCCTTCCCGCATGGCGCTGCGCACCAGCGCTTTCATGCTCTCGAGTTGTTCAGGCGCGGGCTGGACGTCGCCGTTGCCCAAAACCTCTGCACGCACCGCGCCGTGACCCACCAAAAGGAGGGCGTTCGTGCCGATGCCTTGCCGTTGCCACAAATCGAGGGTTTTCGCGACGTGCGGCGATCCTCCCCCGTCGTTGCCGGCGACGACAGTGGTGACTCCCTGCATCAGATAATTCACGTTGCTGTTCAGTTTGGGATTCGAGAGATCCCCGATGGTATGCGTGTGCGGATCGATGAAGCCGGGACAGACAATCAGACCGCGGACATCCAGCGTGCGCTCGGCGGTGACTTTCTGCTTGGAAGCGTTCCCGAGAAACGCAATGCGGTCGCCCCGGATGCCCAGGTCCTCCGCCCGGCGAGCCGAGCCGCTCCCGTCCACAACCTGTCCGCCTTCAAGCAGCAAGTCCAGGTGTTCCTGCGCGGCAGCGGGGTAAGCCAGGCCTAGTAAGTGAAAACTTCCGCAAGAGAGAACAAAGGTGAGTAGCGCCCCGAGCAAAGCGAATTTGCGCATGCGATTTTTCTCGGCTGGCAAGAGAAATGATTTTTTGAGACTTAATTCTTCAACAGCGCTCGCACGCGCGCTTCTTCGGACAGCGGCAGCGCGTCCCCGTGCCCCAGGCAAGTGTATACGTACACGTCCTTGCCTCCCAGCTTCGTGATGGGCGCGCCGGTGTGTTTATCGCGATTCAAGCAGAAGATTCCTTTTTGATTCTTCTCGAACCTTGGCGAACGCACCCACGCCACGTCGTTTTGGTTGGGAAACCGCACCACGACTTTGTTCCCTTTGACTTGGCCGCCCTTCAGGACCGATTGAATCTCCACGACCGCTTCATGCCAATCAGGATCATGTTCGGTCACGCGCAGTGGCGAACCCGATTTCGTCTTGGGAGCATTCCATCTACGAACATCCGTGACGCGTCCGATCACGATGAAATCCGAGGCGTTCATGCGATCTTTCAATTCTTGGTCGCTGAGCTGGTCCTGCCCATGCGCACTCACTCCGGCCGGCGGGGCAGCTTCGCCGAGCACATGCCCCAACTCTTTGACCGCGACGCCGGAGCCAAAAATCCAGCCATCGGTATAGAAAGTCGCGTGTGCTCCTTCCTGAAATGCAGAAGCATCTTTTACTTCCACCGTGACGCTATCGCCCTTCCTCAACGACACCGCCGCCGGCTTCTTCAGGACCGCATCCACGCTTACGACAATGGTCTGCGCCGACTTCGGCACGTCCGCAAACGAAGTGGCGGCGAGCTGACTGACGGTTCCTGAGAAAACGATGCTTGCTCTGCCGAGGAGCGCGGCTTGGTTGTCCGCTGCCTGCGAGGTTGCAGCGTTTGCGCCGCCGCACAAAGCCAGCAGCAAGCCAGCTCCCCCTAAAATGCTTTGGATGAACACTGACAAAACCTTCATGGAGGCCTCCTTCTCCCGCGTTTTCGAGCAATGCTCGCGCGCTTTTGCGCAACCACGCTTCACGGGATCACCGGAACACTAAAATAGAATGGATCGATGGAAATGGGCACGAGGTTGCCTGCGCCATCGTTGAGCGTCTTGGCGCTGAAGTCCGCCGAGCGCTGAAACGTTACGCCCTGCGGAAAATCCGCAAAATCCGGGGTGTTGTTCGCGCAAAAAACCCCGCGAAACTCGTTCCCCACCGCAAGCAGATAATCGTAGTCTCCCAGATATGGCAGGAATTGCTCCGCCGGCTGATCTGCCGGAACGGAGGCGAGCACTTTGTCTTGCACGGTGGTGAACGCGTTGTGCGATTGCACCAGGTGCGTGACCCAACGCCCGCCGCTCAATTGTTGGAACAGAAATCCCACCACGCCGTTGTTCGCAATGGCCAGCGCGACATTCGTCGCATTGTGAATGGTCGTGTTCGGCAAGTCGGCCTTCGACCAGGTCACCCCGCGATCGGTGGAATTCCTCACATGCAGCGTATAAATGTCACCTTTGCTGCCTTTATCCGCCCAGCTCACATACACAATCGAGCTGTTGTTCGGGTCCACGGCAATCGAAAGCGTCGAGCCAATCCGTTCCTGCCCGAGCGCCGGCGCATTGGACCACGGAATCGAGGCGTTCTTCACCACCACGCGCCCAGGCTGCTTATCCGAAGGATCTGTCAGCGCTTGAAAAGGATTCGCGCCGGTGGCCGCGGCATCATCCCGTACCACCACGACGTCGCTGGTAGCCGTCCGGCCGTCAAATTTGCGCCAGCCGAAAAACGCGGCGTACACGGTGCCGTCGTTTCCCACCGCCGGCCGCACCGACGGTCCGTCCTGTCCAGCGGTTTTGCGCCTCTCAATCGGAACCGATTTGTACGTCGCGCCCCCATTTACCGATACATCGATGGTTGCCGTCTGCCCGCTCGTCTGATTGAAATCGTTCACGCCAACATAGATGCGGTCGCCGCTCGAAACGCCCAGCGCGCCTACGAACGGCTGGTCCACATTGCCGCGCGTGGATTGCACGCTCATCGTGGCACTCGACGCGACGTCGTTGGATTCCGATTCGTCGAGCGTGACGCCCGACGAGCAATCCAGCGTGCCCGCGTGCAAGTCGCCGCGCGGATGACTTTCGCCCGTGGCCATCGCATGTGTTATGTCGCAGGTCATCCGCGGCACCGGGGTAATCGCGTTCAGCGCCCAGCTTGCTCCGCCGTCCTGCGAAACGTACACCGGCGCATTCCCGGTCAGAGAAAACGGGTTAGGCGTGAACGCCGACGCCACCATCACTTGCGGATTGTCTTTTTGGATCGCCAGGAATGGCTCGCTGTCTTGGTTGCTTTCCCCGCTTAGGCTGGCCGGAACCAAGTCGACAACTTTAATCGATGGAGGCGCGGGCGCTTGCCCTCGCGCGAAAAGGAAACCCGCTGTCCTCTTCAACGAGGGGGCCAACAAAGGGCTCAACAAAAGGGCGAATACTGCGGCGAATACAGCAAAACCGGGAAAGCGCAGCCTGGTAGCGACAGCTTTCATCGAAGTGGTCTCTCCTGTAATGGTATCCTTCGTCGGGCCATGTTTCCGCCCGCGTAGGGTACGCCTGCAGGTGAGCCGGGTCCGCTTGCCAGGCATACTGTCTTGCTGTTACGTTCAATCCAACCATCTAGCTCGTAACATACACCTGAGCCTTCCTCTACACAATGCCCGCGTGGCATCCGCGTGCCACAGACCTTGGTCGATGCTTTTCTCCCCTTGTTGTCGTTGCCGAGTTCAGACAACCAGTCGTTCCTTCTCGACGTAACCGGGCTTGCAAACCTCTCTGTTTTCCCGAGCAAGGCGCAGCGTATAATCCGCCGCGGTCGGCAAGTCTCGCCCTGCGATGCGCCTATCCCCGCGAGTGGTGTGAGAGAAAAATCGCGCCCATGCGCAAGCGCTTTCCGCAAGTCGCCTTTTTTCCTAGCGGTCGTGGGCGGGTTGATCCTGCCCTCTGCGGGACCGCTCGACTGGTGGCGCGCCTGGATCTACGTTGCCCTGTAGGCCGGCAGCATCGCCGTCACGACTGCGGTGGTCCTGGGCGGGAATCCCGGCGCCATTGGTGCGCGTGCGGAAAATGCAAAGGGCTTCGATTCGCTCATGGTAACTTTGTACACCCTGCTTGCGTTGGCTCTGGTGACACGTCCTCTGATGTCCGCCTAGCCGAGACTTCAGTCCGTGCTCTCTTTCCCGCGTCTGCTCGCTGCCCGTTTATCTTGAGGCGGAGCCGAGGGCGCTGCCATTTTCTGCGCCTTCAGGAACCTCCCCTGCTCGAGCTCGCGGAACGCCTCGCGCAACTGCTCCTGCGTATTCATCACAATCGGCCCGTACCACGCCACCGGCTCCTCGAGCGGCTTGCCCGACACCAGCAGAAAGCGGATGCCTTCCTCTCCTGCCTCGACCATCAAGTCGTCGCCGCGGTCGAAGAGTACCAGCGAGCGGTTGTCCACCTCCGAGGGAGGCGGCGCGGTTTCCAGCCATCCCACCGGCTCCGTCGGCACCTCCAGCGGTTCCGACGCATTGCAGAACTTCCCCGCGCCTCCGAACACGTACGCGAAGGCGTGTCGCGTCACTTCGACCGGCAGGTTCTTCCTTTTACCAGCCGGCACGCTCACATCCAAATAAATCGGGTCCGCCGCGATGCCTTCGACCGGCCCTGTCTTGCCCCAGAACTTTCCGCACACCACGCGCACTTGCGTCCCGTCGTCGTCGGTAATTTCCGGAATCTCGGCCGCTTTCACTTCCTGGTAGCGCGGTGCGGTCATCTTGAGCGCTGACGGCAGGTTCGCCCACAACTGAAATCCGTGCATGCGCCCGGCCGGGTCGCCTTTGGGCATCTCCTGGTGGATGATCCCGCTTCCCGCGGTCATCCACTGAACGTCGCCGGCGGCGATGGTACCGCGATTTCCCATGCTGTCTCCGTGTTCCACCGTACCGGAAAGCACGTAGGTAATCGTCTCGATGCCGCGGTGCGGATGCCACGGAAAGCCCGCCAGATAGTCGGCCGGAACGTCATTGCGAAAATCGTCCAGCAGCAGGAACGGATCAAACTCCTTCGTGCTGCCGAAGCCAAACGCCCGCCTCAGATGCACTCCCGCGCCTTCTATCGTTGGCTTCGACCGTATCAGCTTCTTCACTGGCCGTAGTGACATGTTTACCTCCCTCGCCATCCCGTAGGCGCGGGGCTGCCGCACTGCTCTGCAGTCTACGCGTTTCTTCATACCATTTCGAGCGAAGCGAGAAATTGCAGGAATTGCGGATTGCTTTAGAACGTTGCGCAGATGCTGAGAGCAGCGCGCGATTCCGGCCCTTGTTCTTGGCGGCCCACTGCAGTTTGCGGCTTCGGGAGGTTTGCCCTGCGCCTAGGAAACGTACTCCACCGACAACTTAGGGTTAACACCTGCCACGGCCTCATCCCGTCAGGAGCCGAAGCGCGCAGCGGCGCGGGCGCGAGCCTTCGCGGCTTCGGCTTCGCGATTGCGCCGCGGAGCGGAGGTTTCCAGGGAGCGCAACAGGCGCGTCGAGGCGCCGGCAATGTCATCAATGGCGGCGCTGAAAGCGGCCTCGTTGGCTTTCGACGGATGGTGGAAGCCGGTGATTTTCCGGACGAACTGCACGGAAGCGGCGCGCACCTCTTCCGGCGTCACCGGCGGATCGAAATTGAAAAGGGTTTTGATGTTGCGGCACACGGTGCGGCTCCAGTATTTTGCGGTCACTAATCAACGGCCAGTGCTCGGGATACGGCGCTCAGTATACCGCCGAACCCGGAGCCCACCGCTAACGCCCCGGTGAGTGAGAACGCCCCTGCCAAGCCGGGATCAAAGACAGCAGGAGAATGACGGTTCTCGAAGTGCTTTGTATGATAAAGTACATGGCGAAATGGAGCGAGCTAAGGTCAGAACGATCCCGGGTTGAAGCCGGGCATCGGCTGACGAGATGTGCGAGCCACTCCGAGAGAGACGCGGGCATGGACAAACAGCATTCGCAGCAATCGCCGGGATCGGCCAGGGCGGCATCAGCGGGAAAGGGGCTTGCCGACGCGGCGCGATTCTGGGAGCCGCGCCGGCTGCTCTACAACTTGTTGCTCTTGGGGGTCGTCCTGGTTTGGGTGACGAGGACGTGGCCGCATTTTCGTCCGGCCATCACGCTGGAGTCGCTGGGGATCATGACGGTGCTGGCGCTGCTGGCAAATCTCTGCTACAGCGCTGCGTATCTCGCGGAAATTCTCATTCAGAACGCAACCAGCACTGTGGCGTGGAACCGGCAACGCTGGGCCGTTTGGGTCGTGGGTACGCTGCTGGCAATGCTTTTCGAAAATTATTGGATAGCCGATGAGATCTATCCGTTTGTGCACTGAGCCGCGCACCCCGGTTCGGCCGCTCGGCATTCGCGGGCACGCTCCAGCACGGGCGGGCCCCAGTTGGGCGCTCCGGCGAGCAGAGTACCTGACGCGCGCCCGGCTCTCCCGGAGCTGCCTGATCGCTGTCAGGCCAGGCGCGCGCCAGTCCTCGGTCGATACGTACAGGACGGCGCGCTGGCGTCGCCAGGCGAGCCTTTGATCGGGCTAGACTCACCAAGTGCCCTGTGAGCCTTAGCGCAGCCGTCCTCTCCTATAAGGGAAGGCACAGGTCCGAAAAGTATAGGGAAAAGGTTAGGGTCTTCAGCTGAGGGGTTCGCGAAAAACCCAAGCTGCCGTCGCTCGCTTAGCCGCCGGCAATGGCGCCAAGAATGACCAACGGCTCTTTCCCCGAGACGACGGCGTCGGGCAGCGGAGTGTCCGGCGATTCGTGAGAAAGATCCTCTTCGCAGGCGAAGAAGCGCAAGAACGGGCGGCGCTGCTGGGTGACGTGATCGCGAATCGTTCCTTGCAACATTGGGTAAGTGGCTTCGAGCGCGTCGAGCACGGAGCGCACCGTGGGCGTGCCGGCGACGTCCAGAGAAATCTCGCCCTTGACGTGCGCCAGCCCGCGCAAATGCGGCGGGAGGATAATTCGGATCTTGCCGGGCGAACCAGTCATTAGAGCGTTTGTACCTCGACGGATAAAACGGCCGGCAAATCACGCACGATGGCCTTCCAACTGTTTCCGGCATTGGCAGAGCAGTACACCTGGCCACCGGTGGTGCCAAAATAGACGCCGCATTTGTCCAGCGAATCGACGGCCAGGGCGTCGCGCAGCACGTTGACGTAGCAATCTTTCTGCGGCAGGCCCTTGGTGAGAGGCTCCCATTCGTTTCCGCCGGTCCGGCTGCGATACACACGCAGCTTTCCTTCGTGCACGTAATGCTCACCGTCGCTCTTGATGGGGATGACGTAAACGGTTTCCGGCTCGTGTGCGTGAACGTCAATGACGAAGCCGAAGTCGGTGGGCAGATTGCCGCTGACTTCTTTCCAGTTGTCGCCGGCATCGTCGCTGCGCATCACGTCCCAATGCTTTTTCATGAATAAAACGTTGGGACGGTCTGCGTTCATCGCGATGTGGTGAACGCAATGGCCCACTTCCGCCGCGGGATCGGGAATGTATTGCGAATGCAACCCTTTGTTGATGGGCTTCCAGGTTTTGCCGCCATCGTCGGTCCGAAACGCGCCCGCCGCAGAGATGGCGATGACCATGCGCTCGGGTTTGCTGGGATCGTGAATGATGGTATGGAGACACATGCCGCCAGCACCGGGCTGCCATTTCGGACCGGTGCCGTGGCCGCGAAGTCCGGCAAGCTCTTGCCAAGATTTACCGCCGTCTTTGGAACGGAAGATGGCGGCATCTTCAACACCGGCGTAGACCACGTCTGGTTCGGTGAGCGAGGGTTCGATGTGCCAGACGCGCTTGAACTCCCAGGGGTGCTGCGTGCCGTCGTACCATTGGTGCGTGGTGAGGGCCTTGCCGGTTTCCGCGGAGGTGTCGTAGACGAACTTGTTGCTTTCGCCCTTCGGCATTCCTCCCGGACCCGTTGTGGATTCGCCCGGTGGCGTTCCCGGCTGGATCCAAGTTTTGCCGCCGTCATCGGAGCGCTGGATAACCTGGCCGAACCAGCCGCTGGTCTGCGACGCGTAGATGCGGTTGGGGCTCGCGGGCGATCCTTTCATGTGGTAAATCTCCCAGCCGGCAAAGTGCGGGCCGCTGACGGTCCATTTTTCGCGCTTCCCGTCTGCCGTCAGAATGAACGCGCCTTTCTTGGTCCCCACCAGCACGCGAACTTTGCTCATGGACTGCTCCTCTCCGTTTTTTCAGGCCCTCTTTTTTACCAAGGGCATAAGCCGGAATCAAATCAACTTCGCAAAGGAACCAGCGCGCAAGGGAGCTTTGGGGGAAATACAGTCCAAGCCACACCGGCACGCCAAAATAAACCGGGAACAGCGTTTGACTGAAGCGCGGATTTCCGACGCGCAGTGGGACTGCGACGGCGCCGAGACAGCACTCAGCAGCATAGCACCGAGAACCGAAGTGCGTGGAATCGCGTCGAGGTTGCTGGGCAAAGGCGGGGTAACGCCTGTCGCGACAAGGTTTTCCGAAGGGCCGACCCGACCACTCGCGGCGAGCACAGAAGAAGCCTTCATCACTTTGCTGATGCCGTCAAAGAGCAGCATGGGGACGGTTGAGCTCACGGGATTCCCCTTAGGATTTGACCGGTATCCAGATTTCCATTCCGCCCATTCCCGTGCGCGGATCGAAGTCTTCGGAGTAGCGCTCGAAAAAATCCGGTGCTTCACCGGCCCGCGCAGCGGGTTCCTGGCCGGATTCCGCGTACCACTTGCTGCCGATCGCTTCGATCGTCTCGCGAATCCGGGAAACGTGGCCGCGATGAGCGAACACAGCGTAACGCTGCGCGGGAATGCTGACAATCGTGAATTCACCGGGAAGACAGGAGAAATCGCAGACCTCGACGCCGCAGAAATAGCTGATGGCTTGCGAGTTCTCCGGGCACCAGCTCACGCCATAGGCAGCGCGGCCAATCTGTCCGGGGATTTTTCCGAGGTGCGGGACGAGGCGCTGCCATTGAGAGGGAAGCGCGTTCACGTTTTCCGGGGTGTAATCGTGGCGCAAGCCGGCGATGAGCAAAGCTTTGCCGTTTTCGAAGCGCGCTGGTTCGAGCGCGAGCGCCTGCGATGCTTTTGTTGCAGCATGAGTCATTGGTATCCTCCGGTGCGGCGGCGAGAGCTAGCGTCGTCAGTGTGCACAAGTCACTTGCAAAATGCAAGTTAAAACGCTACCGTGGAAAAGTGGCACAAAGAAAGCCTATTCGAAAGCCTCGGTCCGGCTGCCCGCTAAATGCATCGGTGGAGATGCTGGGCGACCGATGGTCGCTGCTGATCATCCGGGACATGATGTTGCTCGGGGCGCACACGTTCAAGGAATTCTTGGGGTCCTACGAAGGAATCGCGACGAACATATTGGCCAACCGGCTGCGCCGGCTCGAGGCCTATGGAATCATCCGAACCGAGCGCGATCCCTCGGACGGGCGAAAGCTCATTTACCAGCTCACGTCAAAAGGGATTGATCTTGCGCCGGTGCTGGCCGAAATGGTGCTGTGGGCGGGGCGGCACGAGAAAACGAAAAACCAGGCGCTCATACGGCTGATGCAAAACGACAAGCAGCTATTCCTCGAAGGAATCCGCCAGCGCTGGGCGCAGAACAAAACCCATTCAGCCGCCCCTCGAGGCCGAATCCGCGGCTGAGGCAACCTCCGCTCGAGAGAACCGCGCGGAGGCTTTTATTTGACGAATTCGCCGGTGCCGCCGTGTGACCATGGGTCGTAGCTGAGAGCAAATTGCACGCGATCCGGGATGGACGGGTGGCCGTAGAAGAGAACCACATCCACTGGATTGGGCTCGGGATCGGCAAGGTCGACATCGCCCAGAAGGTTAAACGCCTGGGCGGCTACCTGGCCCGAGTCGGGCGTGAGCCCGTGCGTGACTTCGAGACCGTATTGATCCGCTTGATGTTCCTGGTAGCGGCTGAAGGCGCTGCCGATGGGATTGGCAATAAAGAGGAAAATCGAGAGCAACAGCAGCAAGGCGGGCAATGACGCCCAATCGTCGACGCCGCGAACGTCCCACTGGGCGCCCCAACGCGTTAGGACCCAGCCAATACAGCGGAAAGCAAGATAAAAGAGCACGAGAAGCAGAACAGCAAAAAAGGCCAGGCCCTTGGGTACGTGCCACAGGACATAATGGCCCATCTCGTGGCCAGCGACAAAAACGATTTCAGGCGTAGTGGCTTTGGCGATGGTGGTGTCGAGAACCACGATGCGTTTGGAGGCGCCGACGCCGGTGACGTAGGCGTCGACCGCGGTGGTTTTTTCGCTGGCGTTCATCCAGAACATGCGCTCGGGCGGGATGTTTTCCCCGGCTCGCTGGACCAGTTTTTCGAGGCTGGCGCTAAGGGCGGGATCCTTTTGCGCGAGCGGCTCAAACCTGTGGAACAGAGGATCGATCACGAGCGGCTCGAGAAAGAAAACGAGCAGCAGGACGGGCAGCGACACCAGCCAAAAGTAAAACCACCAGCGCCGCGGGGATTTGCGAATAACGGAATAGAGAAGCCAAATCAAAATGGTACCCACAATGATGCTGATGAGCTCGCCTTTGGCCCAATCCCAAAACCACGAGCCCCAGCCTTGCACGGAAAGGCCGTATTGCCGCGAAACCCAGTTTTGGTAGATGCCGGTGGGGAGCTCAAGGACATCGATCGTGAGGATGATCAGGGGAGAAAAGATGAGGGCTTGGAGAAAGCGCTTGGAGAATTTGTCTTCGGCTAAGGTGCGGTATTTGGCGGA
>DATAIH010000099.1:0-2808 GCA_036262755.1 Candidatus Acidiferrum sp. | reverse complement strand
CCACAAATTCATCTACAGCGTCCCACTTTGCCGCCGTTCGCGTTCGTCCCACTCATCGGAATTATGAAAAAGCGGAACCCCACGCCGAGCAGTGGCTGCTGATCGAATGGCCACGAGGGGAGAAAGAACCTACCAAGTACTGGGTATCCACGCTGCCGCCTGCGGTTAAGCTCCAAGCCTTGGTCAAGATGGCCAAACACCGCTGGATCATCGAACGGGATTACCAGGAGCTGAAGCAAGAGTTGGGCCTGGGACACTTTGAAGGCCGCAACTGGCGCGGGTTTCACCACCACGCCACGCTCTGCATTGCGGCCTATGGGTTCCTGGTGGCCGAGCGGAACCGTTTTTCCCCCTCTGCCCGAGCCGGCCGTGTTAGATTCGTTGTCCCCAGGCCGACGCCGAACTTTCGGCCACGCGGGTCGCCACGTTCGCCCCGAGCGACATAATCCGCACTCGATTGCGACGTTACGCTACGTTCTGGCGCGTCTGTTGGCGCGGCAGTTACCTCACTGCCCCTTGTGCGGGTCATCTCCGAGCTGAGCGTCGGTATCGAAATCGATATCATCAATGCAGGTCTGCCGATCGGAGCGTGGCTCTGTGTGCCATGCGCCCATCCGCAACTCGACTTGGCTGAGCTTCTCCACCGCGAAACAACGCCAGAGGCCTCCGCCTTCTGGGGCCAGCGACTCGGCACTGTTGCTACCTCCTTCGAACTGATAGCAAAAGACGTGCCACTGGCCTGACTTTCGGCCCGCGACATGAGGGCAGAGGAGCCTGGGTTGTCCATCATAGGTGGCTGCCACCGGCTGCCTGCGAGTTGCTGCCTTGCGGAGGATCGCATAAACCTCACTCGCACTGAGTGCAGCGGCAAGTCCTGGTATCATATCACTCAGGATACTCCTGGCTCCGCGGAACGAATCTCAGCGTTAGTCTTATGACCCAGTAGTACTAGGAGCCTGTCCGAGAATTCTCCTCGGCCTTGATTTTTCTCTGGCGCTATAAAGGATAACTAGCCCATAATGTCTTATGGGCAAGAGTTACCGTCCCTATTACCCGGATGAGGAGTTGCTGCTGCCGCCCAGCCTGCGCGACTGGCTGCCGGAGAACCATCTGGCGTATTTCGTCAGCGATGTGGTGGATAACCTCGATCTTTCGGCGATGGACGCGGTCTACGGGGACGAGAAGCGCGGGCAGCCGCCGTACGACCCTTGGATGATGACCAAGGTGTTGGTATACGGCTACTGCGTGGGAGTGTTCAGTTCGCGCAAGATCGAACGGCGACTGGTGGAAGACATTGCTTTCCGGGTGCTGGCGGCGGACAATCAGCCGAACTTCCGCACGATCTCGGATTTCCGCAAGATTCACCTAAAGACGCTGGCCGGTTTGTTCGAGCAGGTTTTGCAGATTGCGCTGGAGGCCGGAGCCATGAAGGTGGGTCGGGTGGCATTGGATGGGACGAAGGTGAAAGCCAACGCCAGCAAGCACAAAGCCATGAGTTACGACCGGATGCAGGAGAAGGAAAAGCAACTGAAAGCGGAAGTGAAGCAGTTATTGGAGCAGGCCGAGGCGGCGGATGCGGCAGAAGACGCCCGGTACGGCAAGGACCGAACTGGCGACGAATTGCCGGCGGAACTGGAGCGACGCGAGACGCGACTGAAGAAGATCAAGGAAGCCAAGCGTGCCTTGCAAGAAAGAGCGCGCCAGCAAGCAGTGACTGAGGGCAGCGATCCCCAGCAAGCCAAGCCGAAAGACAAAGACCAGTACAACTTCACCGATCCGGAATCGCGCATCATGAAAGGCGCGGATGGCTTCGTGCAGGCCTACAATGCGCAGGCAGCGGTAGAGCCGGATTTGCAGTTGATCGTGGGCCAGACGGTGACGCAGGCGGCTAACGACAAACAACAGTTGATGCCCCTGGTGGAGGTCATCGAACAGCAGAGCGGCCAAAGGCCGGAAGAGGTTCTGGCCGACAGCGGTTATTGCTCGGAGCCCAATCTGGAAGCTCTGGAATCGGCACGGAACCCGGAGCGGCGCATCGAAGGCTATGTTGCCACGGAACGGCAGAAGCATGGTGAGCATCGGGAACCCTGCCCAAGGGACCGCTGCCGAAGGGTGCCACGCGGGTCGATCGCATGCGACGGAAACTCAAAACCAAGGCAGGGAAAGCGGTGTACGCAGCGCGCAAGGCGATTGTAGAACCGGTCTTCGGCCAGATCAAACAGGCGCGTGGGTTCCGCCAGTTTCTGATGCGGGGCATCGAAAAGGTGCGAGGTGAGTGGTCACTGGTGTGTCTCACGCATAACATCCTGAAGTGCTACCGCCTCTGTTACGAGTAAAGAGGCACCGGGAAATAGCAGCAAGTGTACTGATAAGTACGGACTGCGGTTCTATAACCTCTTCTAATTCCCACTACCTCTGTCACAGCAGGCGCGCCGGTCCGGCACCGAATCGAGCGGATTCGATTCACGGTTAGCCAAAGTCACTTGACCGTTATTTCTCGGACGGACTCCTAGTGCTTGGATTGCATGTGCAGCAGGAGTCACAGACTCGGAGGCTGAGCTGACCGCTGATAGCTTCTTTACGGTTCGATTTTACGGTTCGATTTCAAAGGAGCCGTAGGCGCCCGGTTCCGCGGCGCGCTCCTCCAGGGCGCGGACTTCGGCCAGGCGCGGCCCCCGGCTTAGCAGCGCGGCGAACCGGGAAAGTTGCTCTTCCGAGCCGGCAGCGTAGGCCTCCACGCCGCCATCGTCGAGGTTGCGGACGTAGCCGGTGAGGCCCAGTTCGAGGGCGGCACGCTGCGCGAAGTAA